>NZ_JBITPM010000015.1:0-192596 GCF_050467905.1 Pseudalkalibacillus sp. NRS-1564
AGGACTCTGCATTTTTCTGTTGCAAAGGTCTGCACTTCTATATTGCAATAAACAGAAAACCCATCCAGCAGAATAATTGAACGAGTGTAACGGTCCAAAATACTTTTGGAGCGCTTCCAAGTAATTTAAAAATGTTTACCTTTTCTTTCGTCGATTCTTTCGAAATACCGTGATAAACTGCGAACTCATCTGGAGTATACTCTTTTACTTTCCATACTGTTATTAAACTACAGATGATGAGGACGCCTGCACCAACATAAAATGAAAGGACGACAGATTGTGGTACAACGCCTTTTGGGGCGCTGTTCGAAACGCCGATAATCGTTAATAGAAACGGGAAAATACTAGCTAACACAGCACCACTATTTGATAAAAAGCTTTGGATCGAATACACAAATCCTTTTTGTTCTTTGTTCACCATGTCCCCAACCATCATCTTAAATGGCTGCATGGCCATGTTTGATGAAACATCCATAAATAGAATGGCAATGGCTCCAAACGTCATGGCTGTTACTGCAGTAAATCCGAAACTACCCGAATTGGGCAAGAGACACATGACAATGACAGCAACTACAGCTCCAACGAGTAGATAAGGAATTCGTCGACCAAGCCCTGGAATCCAGGTCCTATCGGAAAAATAACCAACTAAAGGTTGGACAACTAATCCTGCAAGCGGAGGTAGGATAAAGAACAAACCGAGATTATGAGGATCTGCCCCAAGGGTTTGGAAAATGCGCCCCATATTCGCGCTTTGTAATGAAAAGGCCATCTGGACCCCTAAAAATCCGAAGCTAATTAACCAGATTGTAGTGAGGGGGAGAGCCGGTAATTCTTTTTGATATCTTTTTTCATTCGTTGTGGCAACTTGTTCTTGTAACATAATTTCCTCCTGTATATGTATGGCGTATAAATAAATGAACATAGATTATGCAATCGCTTGCATGAGAATTAAAAAATAAATGCTGTACTCACGAATGGTTCCGATCAGCCTTCTGTAAAGTGAATTAATCGTGATAACGCTTTAGTTATAAGCTTTATACCTCACTAGGATCGTGAAGTAGTAAAGGAATGCATCATTAATATGGTAAAGCGTTTTCTTTGAATAGTATATACTAACCTTTTACATTTACGCAACCGTTTGCATTGATGTTATTGTGAAAAATAATGGTTTAATGTTAAAACGATTTCTAAGCTGAACGTAATGAATTTGTAACTTTTACCTATTTTATCCGTATATAAAAGTGTAAATGTACAGGAAAGAAGGTTACGTCTATGAAAAAGGTGCTATTTTTAGGCTTCTTTCTTTTTATCTTACTCATTCCTGTAAATGTATGGGCGGTTGAATTTTCAATTGAAGCGACCGATATCACTGCCCAACTACACGAGGACGGTCAGGTAGATGTAAAAGAAAGTCACACGTATGAATTTGATGGAGATTTTAACGGCATTACAAGGAGACTTATCTCGAAAGAAAAGACGACAATTAAGAACTTCCAAGCTACTGAAAATGGGAAGGAACTTAAGGTAGAGAAAGATGGAGATGTTTATAAAGTATACCGTGGGTGGCTCTGATGAAACCGTGACTGTCGACATCACCTATACGATTACTAATGGCGTGGAACGATTCGAAGACGTCGCCCAGTTTTATTATCCTTTTTTTGACGAAAGCAATGAAACGACATACGAAAATATGACGATAACGGTTGTACCTCCCATACCTGCTGATGTGAAGGCAGCGTACGGATATGATGAAGCTTATGATGCTGTTGAAACGATTGATGAGGGGACAGTCGTTTTCAATCTCGGGGAAGTATCGAGTGAGGAAAACGGCGATATTCGCGTTGCATATGATGCCTCACTTTTTTCAGAAGCAACTTTGACAGCTGAAATGCCAATGCTTGATGACATTCTTGCTGATCAAGAGAAAACGGACGCGGAAGTAACTGCCGAAAGGGAGGCGAGAGAGCGTTGGGGTGGGGTTGCTCCTGTTATTGTTGGTGGATTGCTTCTAATTGTAATTGGATTGCTCGTTCAAGCAATCAGAAGAAAGAGGTTGACTGGGATTGAGATTGAACGGCAGATTAGCGGAAATGGTCGCTTTCCAGATACAGAAATGAGCTTGCCTGCGATTCTATTGTTTACAGGAGGTAATCTTAAAGCATCAGCGGTTATTGCTTCGTTACTTGAACTTGTTCGAAAAGAAAATATCAAAAAGATATCAGATGAAGAGTTTGAACTAGTGAATAGAGATACTGATTTTAAGCATGAAACTAGATTAATCGAATGGCTATTTGATGATATTGCTTCAAGTCATATCTTTCACGTGAAGGATCTGGAAAGCTATGTGGAAGAGAAGAAAAATCATGAGAAATATCAAAGAAGCTTTTCAGGCTGGAAAGAAGCGGTACGGAGAGAGTATAAGCAGTATGATCTGACTGAAAAAGCAGTGAAAACCCGTTGGATTTCAGGATTAGCCGCACTTGGATCCTTCATAAGCATCTTCTTGTTTGCTTATCATGAACTGTTTCTCTGGATGCTTCTGGTTAGTTTGCTTTTCCTTTTCTTTCTCATCTTTCCCATCGCCTACCGACCGTTAAATGAAAAGGGAAGAAGAATTATGGAAACAGTGACGCCGCTAAAGGTCAGCGATCAATGGAAAGAGTGGGATCAGGATGAGCAAGTTCCGGCTCTTCTATACCAAATTGGAGCAGGGAAGCGAAAGATGTCCGCTCAATTTGCTTCTACGTCACAAAATAATGATTGGATGATTTACCTACTTTTAGCTGAAACGTTTCAGTCAGGCTTTGAGAAAGCAGATCAACATACTGCCGTATCAGCAGCTGGTTCTAGCGGTGGCGGTGGATCAGGCGTAGGAGGTGGGGGAGGAGGTTCAGGGGCGTTTTAGAAAAAGCCCACTGAAAAAGAAATCGTTTATTAAAATTAACTTACAAGATTATATAGAAAAACCAGGGGCTAATCTGTTAATTGATTAGTTTACCTGGTTTTTTTGTGGATTTTTGAAATTCATTTATTAACTTTCGTTTATCTGCTTTATGTGATGAAAGACAAAAGAAAGATGGGCATCACTTTTTAGCTACCTGAAATCGTAAAATCGGAATATTTCTATTAACAATATGATAGCAAATCCTAATGACAACGAAGAAGAACACGGTGATGAAAGCATTGAAATTTGCTTGGTGTTGAAGAAATCACAATCACCGTCAAATGTCCTTTTCTTTTTTATAACGATGTTAAAATCCCCCATGTAAATCGACCTATTTTCCCCATAACCCTTAGTCCAAACGTTTCGTTTTCGCCAGATTTAAAAGGGAAGGAGATGGAAATCGAGAATGACGGAGTGGTAGAGTCTTTAAAAACGGAGGAGGAATGAGATGAATCGAAAGAAAAAGGTAACGATGTTGTGTAGCACGCTGATATTGACATCAGTATTTGCTAGCCCTACGATGGCAGCGCCGAACGCCAAACCAGTGCAAGCGCAAAGCCAAGAATACTCGATCTCTGGTTTTATTAGTCATGCGGAGCTAAGTAAAAAACTTCAGCAAATTGATAAAAGCAGTCAGGGACAGGTTAATGTGGAGGTTGCAGGTTACTCCAATCAAGGCCGTGAAATTTATAAGGCGACAGTTGGATCGGGTGACAAAGTCATTTTAGTGCAAAGCGAAATCCATGGAAATGAAAAAACGGGTACCGCAGCATTGTTGAATTTACTTCAAAAGCTTGGCTCGAATTCGTCAGAAGCAAAGAAAATCAGGAATGAAGTGACGATTGTCGCTATGCCGATGGTGAACCCGGATGCGACAGAGTTAAACCGACGGGGAAATGATATGTCGTGGAGTGAAGTTGTGGAAGATTTCCCTCAGCTCGCTAGTGCGTCGCCATCCTGGAATTACTACACGTATACGAACCAATATTGGGATTATGCTTCGAATCCCGGATTTGATGTGAACCGAGATTTTAATCCAAATCTTAACTATGAGCCACAACCTGAAGATTTTCCAAATAACTCTTCAAATCCAGGCTGGTACATTACTCCTGAATCCCAAACGGTTCGTGATGTTTACAAAGGGTTGTTGAGTGAGTATGGAGTAGTCGATGTGTTCGTTGATTTGCATCATCAAGGCGAATATTTTGTTGAAGGTACTGATGATAAAGTGACGCTATCGATTTCAGGGGATTTTGTTCCTGATCCTGAAAGTGAAGAAGGCTCGAAATACAGCGAGTATGCTGATACATATGATGGCGATTTTTCAAAGCGGTTAAATGTTGCTGCTTATAACGCGCTGCAAGAACGAGGGAATTCCCCATTTGATCATATCAGCCTGTATCCGCAGAATCTTGATTTGCCTGGTACTGCACTTGGTTCCTTTGCACTTAATGGAAGCGGCGCAGTGCTGTTTGAAGTAACTGGTCAAACGCAAAGCTATGGTCAGAAGGAAAAAGGAAGGCTGATTAAGGCCGTTGAAATTGGACTTAATGGCATTATTGACAGCGTAGTGAGCAAAGATGTTTATGAAATTGACCCTGAAGATTATGATAGCATCCCACTAACAAAACGATAGTCCATTTAGATACAGAGGTTTGTAAGCGGAAACACAATTAATCATTGATGAATTATAGGAGGATAAATATGAAGAAACAAATTCTTACATTAACAGTAGCTGGAACGATGCTTGTGTCTGGTTCCTTTTTAACAGGGAATACGGCTTTAGCAGGAGATAACGGACCGAATGGACCGAACTATGGTGGCAATGAAACGATAAAAAATGAGCGACTGCATTCTTATGAAGAAATGGTGAGCTTTTTAGAAAAAGTCGATAAGCGCTCTGTAGCGTTGGAGCTTGAAGTGTACGGTCAGTCGGTTAAAGGGAGAGATCTTTACCTTGCTAAGTTTGGTACCATGAACCCAGATAATCCAACAATTCTATTCTTAACACAGCAGCACGGAAATGAAACGTTAACGACGGAAGGCGCTCTTGAGATGATTAAGTATTTATCGTCGAATGGAAACAACGTGCAGAATATCCTTGAGAACGTGAATGTGCTGATTGCACCGCGACTTAATGTCGATGGGGCAGAAGGTGATGTGAATTTTTCCTTAGAAGACTATGTTTCTGGTACGCATACACGCTATAACGCCAACGAGGTTGATCTTAACCGTGATCATGTGGATCGCGAGCAGCCTGAAACACAGGCGCTACACGAGAATGTGCTACAAAAATATTCGCCGGATTATATGATTGACCTTCATCATCAGGGGACACAAACAACGTTAGGCGACACGGGCGAACTTGTGTCTGGTTCTATTCTTTATCCTACAAACGAAGATGTTGATCCAGAAGTAGTTGAGCAGTCTAAAGAACTTGGATCCGTTGTTTATAACGCGGTTGAAGCCAAAGGATATGGCCTACTTTCGAAGTATCCAGGAGGAAGTGCGCCAACAATTAGCCGAAACGGACTTGCGATGGAATATGGCATTGCCACGCTTCTCTTTGAAATGCGAGGCATGGCCGATCATTATCGCGATGACTATGTTCTCGGGCAGAAGAGCAATGGTTATTTAATTCAGCAAGCGGTTACGGCAATGAAAGCGAGTCTAAATGCACTGGCAGATGATTCGATTGATTCAGCAGATACTACATTCTGGGATACTCTTCCCGAAAGTAATTATGATGGGGAGTAAGAAAAAATTACGCTATAAAAAAAAGGCAGTTTAAATGAAAGAGACAAACCTATTAGGGATTTAATAGGTTTGTCTCTTTTTTCTTGTTTAAATGAAAAAAGAGGTGAGAGGGTAATGAATTTCACTTATAAATCAAGAAAATTTTCCTTGATTTATAAGTAAAAAAGAATAAAAAGAGAAATTTTTCTGAAAACGCTTGATTTTAATTTTGTGGAGGATTAGAATGAACCTAGTTAAAGAAAAGATAAAATTATCTGAAGGGTGGCACAACTTAGTATGAACCCGGAACAAAATAAGATCACTGATTTTAATATGGATTTTTTTAATCTTAAAGGAAAAGTTGCCATTATTACTGGGGGCAATTCAGGGCTAGGACAAGGATTTGCGCTTGCCTTAGCGAAGGCAGGAGCTAATATTTTTGCGGTTAGTATGGAAGAAGATGACGATAGAACGAAGAAATTAATTGAAGCAGAGGGCGTTCAATATCATTTAATGCTTGGAAACTTAACTGAAGAAGGCGTCTGTAAGCAGATTATTGATAAATGTTTAAGTGTTTTTGGAAAGATTGATATTCTCGTCAATAATGCGGGCATTAACATCAATGAACCTGACGTTACGAAGTTCTCTAGACTACAGTGGGATAAAATGGTGTCGGTAAACTTAAATGCTCCATTTGAACTGTCTCACGAAGCAGCAAAACATATGATTCCACAACAAAGCGGAAAAATCATTAATACGTGCTCACTGTTCTCTTATCTTGGTGGACAATGGTCGCCAGCTTATGCAGCCACAAAGCATGGTTTGGCTGGATTTACAAAAGCGTATTGCGATGAACTCGCTCAATATAACATTCAAGTGAATGGCATTGCGCCTGGGTACTTTGCAACGGACGTGACAAAGAACACGCGAGAAAATCCTGAAAGCAATCAACGCGTATTGGATCACATTCCGGCAAATCGCTGGGGGAACATTCAGGATCTTATGGGAGCGGTTGTTTTCTTGGCATCTGACGCTTCTAACTATGTAAATGGAACTTTACTTAATGTCGATGGTGGTTACCTCGTACGATAAATTCTATTAAAACATCATAATAAAAAAGGAGAATCAATTATGAAAAACCTATTAGAAGAATTAAAATCTCTACTTTCTGAGGATCAAATCGTAACAAATGAAGAGGCGCTCTACGATGCATCAGCTGATCGCTATAAGAAATACGCAAAAACGAAAAATGTACTTGATGTTCCAGCACCACTTGCGATCGTGTTTCCTCATTCAACGGAAGAAGTTAAAACGCTTCTCATGTTCTGTAATGAAAATAATATTAACGTGATCCCTAGAAGTGGGAAAACAGGCACTGAGGGTGGACTTGAGAACTGGAAAGAAACGACGCTCGTTATTGACGGTTCTAAGATGAATGAAATTATTAAAATGGATACGTACAACATGCAGGCTACGGTTCAGTCTGGGGTGAAGCTTCAAACGCTTGAAGATGAGCTACGTAAATTGGGCTATACGACTGGTCACTCACCGCAGTCCAAGCCAGTTGCTCAATATGGTGGCCTTGTTTCCACAAGAAGTATTGGTCAGCTTTCCACTTTGTATGGTGCGATTGAAGATATGGTTGTTGGTCTTGAGTGTGTATTCCCAGAAGGACAAGTTTCAAGGATTAAGAATGTTCCTAGACGTTCTGGTGGCCCGGATATTCGCCACATCGCAATTGGGAACGAAGGTGCACTTTGTTATATCACAGAAGTAACAGTGAAAATCTTTAAGCACAATCCAGAGAATAATGCGTTCCACGGCTACTTGATTAAAGATGTTGAAACTGGGATCAAAGTGCTACGTGAAGTCATGGTGAATGGTTACCGTCCATCTGTGGCGCGCGTTTATTCTGAAGAAGATGCAAGACAGCATTTTAAACATTTTTATAATGATAAGTGCGTTTTGATTTTCATGGCGGAAGGTCCAAAAGGAATCGTGGAAGCGACTAACGCAGGTATTGAAGAAGCAGTTGAAAAGTTCCAGTCAGGAATTGTTGAAAAAGTAGATTCGTCGCTAATTGAAAACTGGTTCAATAACTTGAACTGGGATGAAAGCCGTATTGAGCGCGAAATTCAAGATATGATTGATCACAATACTCATGATGGGTTTACAACAGAAGTGTCGGCTGACTGGGAAAGTATTCCGAAACTTTATAACAATGTTATCGAACGGATTAAAAATGAGTTTGATCGTGCAGATGAGCTAACGATGCTTGGCGGTCACTCTTCTCATAGCTATCTGAACGGAACAAATATGTATTTTGTTTACAACTACACAATTAACTGTGCACCAGAAGATGAAATGCGCATTTATCACCACCCGATTCATCAAATCATTATTGAAGAAACGTTGAAGCTTGGCGGATCTATGTGTCACCACCATGGTATTGGGAAGTATCGTTCTGAATGGACAAAAGAAGAGCACGGTTCTGCATACTATATGCTTGAGAAGTTGAAAGAAGCGTTTGATCCAAAAGGCATCATGAATCACGGAACGATTTTCCCTCAACCTAGCGAAGTGAAAAAGTATATTAGAGGCTAGGAGGCAAATCATGGCGAATCGATACATCATGGGGATTGATAATGGATCACAAAGTACAAAAGTAGTGATCTTTGATTTAGAAGGGAATGAAGTCGCTTATGGTTCACAGGCGTTAAGGGAAACCTTAACACCTGAACCAGGCGTCGTCATTCACCCAGACGATGACTTATGGGGTAGTGTTTATTACGGTGTGAAAAACTGTTTAGCGAATTTTGACGGTAATCCGAAAGAAATCGAAGCAATCGGGTTATGTACAATCCGATGCTGTCGCGTTTTACTTAATAAAGACGGTGATTTAGCCCATCCAGCGATTAGCTGGATGGATGCTAGATTATCAAAACCGTATGAGCACAAAGACGATCGCGTACAGTATGTGACAACAACTTCTGGCTATTTAGGATTACAGCTGACGGGAGAATACAACGATACGGCTGGTAATCAGGAAGTATTTTGGCCGATTGACCGTGAAACGTTAGATTGGTCGACGGATGACGCCGTAATTGAAGCGAATGGCTTACGAAGAGATATGCTGTTTAACCTTGTGAAACCAGGTGAAAAGCTCGGTTCCATTCGTAATGAGCTTGCAAAGGAATTTGGTTTAAGCGAAGGCATTCCAGTCGTTGCTACTTCGAACGATAAAGCGGTGGAAGTGCTTGGATCAGGTATTCAGAACGACAGTTCAATCATGATTTCATTGGGTACCTTTATTTCTTCCATGTTATTAAGAGACAACTATTATGAGGACGCGAAAAACTTTTTTCCAACCTTTGCATCCATTCCTTTTAAATACGTCTATGAATCTAACGGTATTCGACGTGGATTATGGACGGTTAGCTGGTTTAAGAAGTTAATCGGTGAAGAGCTTGTAACGGAAGCAGAAAAGTTAGGGATCTCGGAAGAAGAGTTCTTGAATCGTAAGGCGGAAGAAGTTCCTGTTGGTAGTGATGGGTTGATTACGATCCTAGATTGGTTAGCTTCACCTGATAAGCCGTATCGAAAAGGATTAATGCTAGGCTTCGATCAAAGACATTCCAGGTACCATATTTATCGTTCAATCCTGGAAGCGATTGCATTTAATATTAAAAACAATATTGATGAGATGTTAGATGAAATTGATGTGGAGCTGAATGAATTAGTCGTGATCGGTGGGGGTTCCAAGAGTGATGTCATCATGCAAATCCTGTCCGATTTATTTGGGTTATCCGTGCATCGGCGGAAGGGAAGCAGTAGTGCCTGTTTAGGGGCAGCCATTAGCGCTTCGAAGTACTTAGGTGTTTATGATGATTTTTCTGAAGCGATTGAGCAAATGGTGAAAACGGAAAAAACGTTTGAGCCGAATGCGGAGAATCACAATTTTTATAAGACCTTAAACGAAACGGTTGTACAGCATGTGAGAAAGCATACGGATGAAATTTTCAAACTTTCTTATCCGATTTTTAAATAAGAAATGGATGATCCTTATGAAATCCAATAATCTGAAACGATATTTTCAATTTATGCTTATAGTGTTAGCGGCAGGTGCTATTTTTCCACTCATTTACCTTCGAACAAATTATCAAGGGACGATATTAGAAGTGTATGGGATGAGTTTATCGCAATTAAATAGCATTTTTTCCGTTTTAGGTGTCGCGTTTATAATCGGTTACTTTCCAAGTGGGTGGATTTCGGATCGGTTTTCCGCTAAGAAACTCATTTCTGTTTCTTTATTTTTTGTAGGATTAGCTGGCATTTGGTTTGCTCAAGTGCCAAGCTATCCAGTTGTCATTCTCATCTTTGCAATTTGGGGGATCTTCTCTGTTTTAACCTTCTGGGCAGCCCATTTAAAACTTGTGAAGCTCATTTCAAAAAAAGAAGAAGAAGGACGCTTTTTTGGGATTTTGGATGGCGGTCGAGGTGTTGTTGAAGCAACACTAGCGAGTATCGCAGTGTTTATCTTTTCAAGAGTACTTGGAACAAGTACAGCTGTAGCGGATAAACAAGACGCGTTGGTGAATGTTATCTATCTGTATTCAGGCGTACTGATTGCAGTTTCTGTTCTGATTATGATTTTTGTGGATGTTGAAGATAACTCTACTAAGAAAACAGAAAAAGATGTGAAAAAAGGACCATCCCTAAATTTAGCGACTTTGAAAAAAGTTTTTGCTAACAAATTTGTCTGGTTACTTGGTGGCATCATTTTTATGAGTTACATTGTGACGTGGACCGTGTATTATTTTGGAGGGTTTTTAGAAACGAATGTTGGAATGAATGCATCAATTGTAGGGACCATCACAGTGACAATGCTTTGGATGCGGCCAATTGGTGGTGTTGTCGGAGGGTTTTTAGGAGATAAATTTGGGAAAAGCAGTATCCTTATAATAGCCTTGGGATTAGCGACACTCTTTTTGACAGCGGTTGCAATATTACCAACAACTTTGCCGAATTTTTACTTTAGTGCATTGATTATCTTAAGTGGTTTATCTGTCTATACGATCCGAGGTCTTTATTGGGCGCTACTAGGCGATTGTGACATTGATGACGAAGTACTTGGTCTATCAATTGGTTTAGTTTCATTTATTGGTTACTTACCAGATATTCTATTACCGCTCGTTATGAGCTTGATGCTTTCATCCTTTGGAGATGCAGGGGGTTACAATGCATACTTCATCTTTAGTGCAGTAGCTGGTGTATTAGGTATCATCATTACGCTAATCTTTAAAACGACAGTTAATCGAAACGTGAAATATACTGAGCAAGAGTCACACCAAAGCGCAGTATAAGAAGCGGAATCTATTCCAATAATAGACAGGCAATCGTAATTTTCGATGAGGAAATTACGATTGTTTATTTTATAGTAATTTTATTCATATAGTTTGCTTAGTGATAGTAGAAATTAAAAGCTTAAGGGGATAGACTTATAGGGAAAAGAAAAACGAGTTGGAATGAAATTAGGTTCCAACTATCAGTTGAAAGAGATTGAAAAGCGTATTAGCTGACTTATGTCATCAATGTTAATAGGATATAACGAACATTTGTAGTTAGCCACCAGTCTTATCGGTAGGGCCTAGGGACTGGAGCAAGAAAGGAAGGGGATGGCAAATAAATGATCAAATTAGATACGGCTAATTTAACTAAATTAGAAGAAGTAGTTCACGGCAAATTATCGGATGTCGTTGCTACAAACGATAAATTGAAAATCATCGATGCCGCAGAGCTATGTGAAGTCTCTCCCTCAAAAGTGTCGAAGCTCGTACGAAAATTAGGCTTCGATAACTTTAAGCAATATAAGCTTTACTTTAGCGGGCAGCAAATCAACCTTGAAAAACAAAAAAAATCAAACGAAATTGAGCGCTTAATGCAGTTCCTAGAAAACTTCGATCCTGCCCTTATTGATGATTTTGTTTCTGTTTTTCAAAAGTATAAGAGGGTGATCATCTACGGTCTTGGCCCATCTTTTATTAGTGCAGAGTACTTTGCGTACAAGCTGACAGTTGTCACAAATAAAAATATTACCGTAGCGCAAAGTGAAGACTTTGCGAGCCGACTGGCAGATGAAGATACGCTTCTGATCGTGCTTTCCGTTACAGGGAAATTCTCATCGTTTGAAAATTTATTTACAGAAACAAAGCAAAACGGTGCAGATATCATGCTGATTCTAGAAGAGTATGTGAACACGTTAAATTCGATGGCGGACTATATTTTCTATTTATCGAAGTTTAATCAGGATAACAGCCTGCTTCCTTTTGAAAAAACGAGAACGGTGTTTTTTATTTTTATTGAAGAAGTCATTGCGAGGATTAGTGGGGGAGGGGCACGGTGAATACGGTATTAGAAAAGCGTCTTACTTCATAGGGGAATGAGGTGAGACGCTTTTTGTGTACAAGTTAAGCAGAAGGAGTATCTTCATAAGTAATCGTTAGACTCTGAACCTTTAGATCATCTGCTTGCCTGTCTAAAGATTTGACAGCCTGTTCAGACTGATTTTCTAAAGCTGTTAGCAGAGTGCGGTTTGTCATTGTATAACGCTCGGTTTCCTCTACCATTGCTTTAACGATTTCGCCTTGCTGATCTTCGCTAATGATAATAGTCCGTACCAAATTTAGAAACTGTTCGTCGATATGGTGAATGTCGTCAATGGCATACTGAAGCCGCTTTTGCTTATGTAATAGACTTGTGGATTCAAGAATTCGTTCTCTTACTGTTAATGAATGTAGTTCTTTCAAAAAAATCCACCTTATAAATTTGTTGTACTTCTTGAGTGAACTCTTTATCGGAGAGATTGCTATACTCCAATTCTGTTATTCTTAGACGAAACTCGCGAGAATTTGATAGTTGAATCGTCATAAGTTTACTCACTTTCCGTAATAAATTTAATGGATTCTAGCCAATGATAGATAGTGGTTTTGTAATCTTTCTTAACTTGATTACAGTCACTGTCGGCATTACCCTTACTACACTCTGAAAGTGTTGTCACTTCAATAGCTCCATTATTTTCTGTGTTCTGAACCATGGCGACTACTCCAAAGTAACCATCTTCATCTTCATAAAAAGCTCTTTGTATAGTGCGTCCATCAAGTTTTTTTTCTTGAAATTGAAGAGGGAGGTCAAAATTTTCTTCAAGCGTTTGCAAGCTAGACTCCATAAATTCATCTTTCATAAATTGATAGTATTTAATATTGATTCTGGTACTGACATTATTATCTTTTAGACCAATACTATATTTTTCAGTACCGTCTTGTACATAATATCCTCTTTCATCTATAACGCCCTCTTGAGGAAATTTCATACTATAAGCACCAGTTTCAGAAAGAAAAGGATAAAATCCTTCTTCTGTTTCGTTAATTGATTGAATGAACCCCTTAGTAAATTCATCTTCAAATGCTTTTACATTCGGCAGTTTCTCTGTATCTACTTTCTCTGGATCCGTTGTTTGATTTTCTTCACTCATTTGACAGCCTCCTAAAAATATAGATAAAACCATGAGTAGACTAATAATTAATCTCATTGTGATCCTCCAGCTTCATATGGTTGTTATAGGGCTCTTATTAAAAGATACAATAGATATCCTTTTCTTGGAATGTAACTGAGAGATTTTTTGTTTGGTTAGCGAAGTAGGGACATTAGTACTGGTTGTGCTATATCTGATTTATTGTCGTTTTGAGGAATGGATTTTTTCTGTTGAGTGTTTTTTCTCCTATTGCTTTCTATACGATCCGGAGTATTTTGGGCATAAGTTAACTATAGTGTCTGATAAGAATATCACCTTAGCCCAAAGTGAAGACTTTGCGAGCCGACTGGCAGATGAAGACACGTTACTGATCGTTCTTTCCGTTACAGGAAAATTTTCATCGTTTGAAATTTTATTTACAGAAACAAAGCAACACGGTACAGATATCATGCTGATTCTAGAAGAGTGCGTGAATACGTTAAAATCGATGGCGGTCTATATTTTCTATTTATCGAAATTTAATCAGGATAACAGCCTGCTTCCTTTTGAAAAAACGAGAACGGTGTTTTTTATTGAAGAAGTGATTGCGAGGATTAGTGGGGGAGAGTCTGAGTAATCTACCTGTAAAAGATAAGCTGTATAAGCGGCGCTTTATAACATATGAAATGACGCGGTTCACTTAAACAAACGTTTGATTAAGTGAACTGCGTCATTTTTTGGATCATATGGTATGTAATAGATGTCTCATTAATAAAAACGAGGAGGTTTATAACAACATTATAAACCTCCTCGTTTTCCGTTATCTATGAAGCCATTTACTCAAAACGAAATCATTTAGACTCCTCTGAATGATTTCTTAATTTATCTTTCCACGCTTCAAACCCATCCCGCTCGACCGATAATTTCTCCATAATCGTTTGCCAGGCATCGACCTGTTCGGGCTTTAGTTCTTGAAAAATGGAAGTGAGGTGCTGTTTTTGTGTGTTGCTCAGCTTTTCCTCTAAATGTTTGCCTTTATCCGTTAGAAACAGCTGTTTAACACGACGGTCGTGTTCCGCTTCTGATGTTGTGACAAGTTCTTTTTCGATTAAAGTTTTCATTGGTCGATGAAGCGCCTGTTTGCTTACTTCTAACAGTGATAATAATTCATTCACACTAAGTCCAGGAAAACGTGCGATGAAAAAAAGAATGCGGTGGTGAACGCGTTGGATGCCGTACTCTTCAATCATAATATCCGGTTCTTCTGTAAACGTTTTGTAGGCGAAGTAAAACATGGCTAACACTTCATTCATTTGTTCGTTCGTTTTTTCCTTCATCACTACCCCCTGAAGCTTTGAACATATCGCATTGATTGTATTTCCTAGTATACCACTGCGTCCTTTTTGCCACCAATAAAGAGTCAACAAGTTTGACCTATATCATTCTGTTTGATATCCTTTTATTAAGTCAACATAGTTGACGTTATTTAAGGAGTGTTCAATGATGCAACAAACATATACAGTAGGAAATTATTTATTAGATCGTTTATCTGAATTAGGGATTCGCCATATGTTTGGCGTACCCGGAGATTATAATCTTGCGTTTCTTGATACGATTCTTGAGGATGGAAAAATGGAGTGGGTCGGAAATGCTAATGAACTGAATGCAGCTTATGCTGCGGATGGATATGCAAGAATGAATGGTGCGGGTGCACTTGTTACAACGTTTGGCGTTGGAGAACTCAGTGCAGTGAACGGAATTGCTGGCGCATATGCTGAACGCGTGCCGGTGGTAAAAATAACAGGCACACCAACAACGGCTGTGATGAAAAATGGATCGCTTGTTCACCATACGCTTGGTGATGGGAAGTTCGATCGCTTTGCGAGAATGTATGAAGAAGTAACGGTGGCGCAAACGACTTTAACGGAAGAAAATGCGGCGCAGGAAATCGACCGCGTCCTGCAAACATGCTGGATGGAAAAGCGTCCGGTACATATTAATCTTCCAATTGATGTGTACAATAAGCCGGTTAACAGACCAGCTTCACCATTAAATTTATCGTTTGAAGGAAATGAGGAAGTGCTGGATGAAATGGTGCGTGAGATTACGAGAGAAGCAAATGAAGCGACTCAGCCAGTCATTTTAGCTGATTATGAAGTGGACCGTTTCGGAGCACGTGAAGCATTGCTTCGTTTTGCAGAAAAAACAGGTTACCCTGTTGCGACGTTAAGCATGGGAAAAGGAGTCTTCCCAGAATCTCATCCTCAATTCATCGGTGTTTATAATGGTGAACTGAGCTCTCCGGAGGTACAAAAACGAGTAGACGAAGCCGATGTTATTTTCCAGATTGGTGTAAAGCTTAGTGACTCGATTACGGGTGGTTTCTCTCATCAATTTACGGAAGAACAGGTTGTCGAGGTTAACCCGTATGGCGTGAAGCGGAAGGAAGCAAAATACGCTCCTATTTCAATGATTCAGGCGATGGATGAACTAGCTGCTCGTCTGGATCGATATGAGGGAGAAGCGGAGCCAACGCGATTTGCAGAGGATGAGGTTTCTTCAAGTTCAAATGAAATCACGCAGAAGTGGTTTTATGAGCGAATGAGTAAATTCTTGAAGAAAAACGATGTCCTTTTAGCTGAGCAAGGAACGTCTTTCTTCGGTGCAGCGACGATGTCTCTACCTGAGGGAGCGCGTTTTATCGGTCAACCGCTCTGGGGTTCAATTGGTTACACATTGCCGGCTTTACTTGGCTCTCAACTCGCAGATACTGAGCGACGAAATCTTTTGTTTGTCGGCGATGGCTCATTCCAGCTAACGGCACAGGAACTATCGACGATCATGCGTCATCGTTTAAAGCCAATCATTTTCCTTATTAATAATGATGGTTATACGGTTGAACGCGCGATTCATGGACCTGAGCAAGTTTATAACGATATTGCGACTTGGGATTATCAAAAACTTCCGCATGCGTTTGGATCGGAGGAGCACTTCACGACGTTTAAAGCAGAGACGGAGGAAGAGCTTGATCAGGTGCTCGCTAGTGCTAATGCAGAAGATGAGAAGCTTTGCTTTATCGAAGTTGTCATGCATCGTGACGATACGCCTGAGCTTCTTTCAAAGTTAACGAAGATGTTTGCGGCGCAGAATAATTGATGGAATGAAAAACGTAAGGAATGAATGATAAGAGAGTTCGAATCATTGTTATTGATGATTCGGGCTCTTTTTTTCATATTTTAGTAGCTCATCTTACTGACAAAGGTAGACATAAATTACTTATATTTATCCTTAATATTTCCTAAGCTTCGACAGAACCTCTCATGGTTTCTGGTTCCTAGTGCCTATATAATTAAGTGGTATTTATGACACTATTTGGGAAAAGCGGGGGATGGTTGAATGAGGAAAGTGGTATTTTATCTAGTTGCTAGTCTTCTAGTATTAAGCGGATTAACGTTGCCGGGAAAAGGTTATGCAGCTAGTTATAGTCATAATGAGTGGAAGAATGAAATTAAGAAGCTGGAACAGGACAAAGGAACTGCTTTTTCGAAAGAAGATTTAAAGAAAATTGAATCACAGGTAAAAGACAAGCTAACGAGTGATCCTAACAAGGTGAAAACACTAACGGATTATTGGGAGAATGAACCGAATGATACTTTCGATCGAGCGAATCTATTAAATCTCGATGATACGGTGTATGGCACGTTTGAATGGGATGATGTTGACATCTATCAACTTGAAGTGAAAAATCCGATAGAATTGGTTGTTTCAGGCGCTTCACAGCGTGGGATTGACCTCGGCTTTCTTCTTGTCGATGGAAATGGGGACGGGTTGACTCCAGATGCTTATGAGATTTACGACGGCGTTCAAGTTCAACTATACGTGATTCCAGAAGGAACTTATTATATAGGAGCTCTTGATTTAAATGGCGGTGGTTCAGATAGCATGTATGCTTTATCTGCCATGAATATGGAGTATATTGATCGCATCTCAGGTGACGATCGCTATGAAACGGCGATTGAGATTGCTAGAGCAGGGTGGCCAAATGGAGCAGATAATGTGGTTCTTGCTACCGGTTCTACTTTTCCAGATGCACTAGCAGGGGCTCCTCTAGCATTCCAAATGGATGCACCGATCCTTCTAACTCCAAAAGCCAAGCTTGATAAGCGCGTAAGGAATTTAATGAAAGAGTTCGGCGTGAAAAAGGTTACGATACTTGGTGGACCGAATGCTATATCGTCAGCAGTAGAAAATGAATTAAAAAAAGATATGAAGTTAACCGTTAATCGAATTCAAGGAGAGAATCGTTACGAAACGGCAGCGGCGATCGCAGATACGCTTCTACCAAATCGAACGGCAGTCGTAGTCGATGGTGGGAACTTCCCTGATGCTCTTTCCATGGCTCCATATGCAGCTATGTACGGTCACCCAATCTTTCTAACGGATACAAATGAATTATCAAAAGCAACAAAGGATGCGATGGCAAGTTATACGAAAACGTACGTGATTGGCGGCCCGAATGCGATTAGTGAGAAAGTGAAAAAACAACTTCCATCGCCAACAAGGATACAAGGAAATGATCGTTATGAAACATCAATAGCTGTTACGAAGAAGCTGAAACTACCAACATACGGCGTCTTTGTAGCGACGGGTGAAGGATTTGCTGATGCTTTGACTGGGTCTGTCTTAGCAGCCAAGTTTGGTGCACCTACGATTCTAACTAAGAAAAATCAACTACCAGAGTCTACTTATAAATTCTTCAAAGAAGAGCAAACGACTGATTATATTATTTTAGGTGGAACAAGTGCTGTTGGACCTGGTGTAGAGGATGATATTCTTTCGTTGGATTGATGGTTGAATGGTGCCTGTCACCGCCCGAAGTATGAAAAGTTATGTCGAAATATAGGATGATTCATGAACTTCTCCTTCCCAAAATACACTAACAGTATAGTCTGCTGCATAATTGGGAGGAGATTCAATGGCGATCCACACAGTAATAATGGGGGATAATCTATGGCGTATTTCAATGACCTATGGTGTCCCAATCTCCACTTTGAAGACAGTGAACGGTCTCGTTTCTGATCGGCTTGTACCTGGCTTGAACTTGTATATCCCCGATCAGGAGTTACCAGAGCGATATTATCAAATTAAAGAAGGAGATACGTTTTGGAACCTTTCTCAAAAATATAAAACATCCGTGCAAGCGATCGTTTCTGCTAATCCTACGATTAATCCGACAACGATTCCAATTGGAGCAAGAATTCAGATTCCTACTATGCAGAAATATCCTATGGAAACCCTCGTCTTCTTTGATGCAATAGAAAGCTCACCTTACTTAGAAACGTTGAATGAATTAGCAGATTCTATAACCTATTTAGCTATCTTCACTTACTCATTCACGGCTGAAGGCGAGCTTATTACAATCGATGATGATCTAATCTTGCGGCAAGCGAAACAGTTGAACATTAAGCCATTACTTGTCATCAGTAATTATGACGTGCAAATGTTTAGTGCGGAGTTAGCCGCTACGGTTCTTCAAAATAAAGAAAGAAGAGCAACACTCGTTCGAAATCTCGTTGCGAAAGTAAAAGAAAAAGGCTATGCAGGAATTAGTATTGATTTCGAATTCGTTCCACCTGAGAGAAGAAATGATTTTACCTCCTTTTTAATGGAGTTAAAGAAAGGGCTGGGCAATCTAACACTCCAGCTCAATGCGCATGCCAAAAGCAGCGACATACCTACAAACCGTTTAGTCGGTTTTCTTGACTACAGGGCGGTTGGTGAGGTTGTGGACATAGTTTCCATTATGACGATTGACTACGGATATGCGATTGGTCCAGCTGACCCGATCTCACCTGTGTGGTGGATCGAACAGGTATTAACTTACGCCACTGGGGAGATCGATGCTCGTAAAGTGATGATGGCGATGAGCCTGTATGGATATGATTGGACGGTGCCGATTCAGTCTAAACCAGCTCAAATGATTTCTGCGCAAATAGCCCAGAATCGAGCAGTCAATGCGTGGATTCCCATTCAATACAACCAAACCGCACAGGCGCCAAACTACCGCTACACCTTTGCAAATACGTCGCACTCAGTTTGGTATGAAGATATCCAAAGCGTCACAGCCAAATACAAACAAATGCAAGTTTATGGTTTGCTGGGTACGACTTACTGGAGGCTTCGCTTTTCGTTTCCGCAGAACTGGGCGTATGTGAAGAAGAATATGCTTGTGCGAAAATAAAAGAGCTATTCAAAATTGTATCATTCGTTCTTTGAAGAGCTGATCATTTGGTTGAAAGAATGTCAGTACTTGAAAACGAAATATCAACTCAAGAACCCCAGGAACCCCCGAACTTCCTGCGGTTCTTTTTTGTGTTGAATATCTTTAGCTAGATAAAATTTGATATTAATTCTGGTCGTAAACTGCTAAAGATGGTATATTTTTGAACCGATAACGAAAGGTAAGTCGTCTATCATACAGGTGAATCCAGGGGGGAGCTAGTTGGGGGGAGAAAAAAACAGACAATGAGTTTGAGAGAAATGAAATCGTTAGGGAGTTGATTGATGACTTTGCCGAGCAGATTAAGCGGCTTGCTTATACATATGTGAAAAATTGGGCGGTAGCGGATGATATTACGCAAGAAGTATTTATTTCTTGTTTTAAAAATATAGATCATTTCAGGGGAGAAAGTAGCTATAAAACCTGGTTGTTTAAAATTACGGTCAATCGATGCAAAGATTATTTGAAGAGTAAGTGGTTCAGGTCGATGGTTCCTTTTCGTGGGGATGAAAAGGTGGAGGTGGCGGCTGGTCTTGATGAGATACTCGTTCAAAAGAGCGAAGGGGAAGAGATTTCTCAGAAGGTTCTTTCGCTTTCGGTGAAATATCGAGAAGTGGTTATATTGTTCTATTATGAGGATTTAAGTCTTCAGGAAATAGAAGAATTAACAGGTATTAAAACAGAGACGGTTAAAACAAGATTAAGGCGTGCTAAATTGCAACTTCGTGAGCTTTATAAGGAGGTTGATTAGATGGAAGACAAGCTGAAAAATCTTCGTAAGGATATGGATGGAACGGTATTGAAGAAGGGCGAGGTGAGTGAGAGGGAGAAGGAGCGGATTTATTACACCGTAATTCATAGTCGTTCTTCCAAGCGGAAACCAAGACGATTGGTCCCAGCTCTATCTTTCGTTACTTGTTTACTTTTGGTATTTATTCTTGGGTCTAATGGAGTTGCTAATTATTTTGGAACAGAACAAGGGCTGGAAAAAGAAGAACAAGAACAACCAGATTTATCTGTTGGTGATGATGAAGTAGAGAAAAAAATGGAGAATGAACAAGCTGAATTTGATAAAAGGAAATTTCCTGATGAGCATTACCAAAAAATTTATGACTATTTATTGAAATGGGAGTTGCCAGAAGAAAATCGCATTTCATTGGAGGATTCAGAAATTCCGTCCAATATTGAATACGAGAATGGTTATAGTTTTTCGAAAGATACTGGATATATTTCGAGTATTAATTGGGGGCAAAGAGACCCTGAAGTTGACGATCAACCTCTTCCGACAGAAGATCAATATATGGGCGTCGTTATGGGATATATCAATGAAAAGGCAGCTGACATAGAAGTCGAACTTTTATCGCCTCCTGTCGTGGGAGTCTATAATAATGAAGTTGATTTTAGGTGGGTTGTGAACGTTGATGGTATTAAAGAAATCCATGATCGGAGTGCGTTAGTGAGAGATCGGATGGAACTAGCGATGAACTATTCGGATGAACTTCCGGCATTAAAAAGCGAGATAGATAAAATCTATACAAAAGCGGACACTCTTGCAAACGACTCCGCATCTCTTGAAGACGATAGCATTGAGAAAGCGAGAGAAATTGAACAACAATATGTCGTCCTTAAGCAAAGTATCGTTAACCTGGCTGGAATCATAGATCTAGCACGAAAAGATAAATTGAACGAACAATCATACTAAGGAGTTGTCCCAAACATGCCATCCACTAAAACAATACTGATTTCAATCGTATCAATCGTCCTTTTGGCTCTTGGACTTGGCTATTGGTTTATCTCAGATATGAATACAACTTTACTAGAAGACAAAGGCGTAACTGAAGCATCTGATGAGGGCTCAGCAGAAGCGGCAGATGAGATTGATCATGAACGCTATATTGATGATGGATCGGATTCAACAGCGAATAATGATATACCGAGTGAACAACATTTTATGAACACTCTTCACGGCATGACACATCAGAAAGTTTTTGCTGATGAAAAATGGACGCTTGTTGAAATGACCGATGAGCGTATTGACGACATGCTCGCCATTCTGGATCAAGTCGAAGGTAAGGGAGAATATGAACATTACGATTTATATGAGCAAGCGTTAATGAAATGGAAAAACGGAAATTTTGAAAATGCGGTCTACGTTCATAACGAGCTCTGGAGCTTGAATAACGGGTCAGTCGGAAAGGCGAGTCGGTTATTGTCTGCTGATGAAGAGCAGGTATTTGTTGATGAGCACTACTAAACTAAAGAAAGGATTGAGAGATAAATGATGAAACTAGAAGTTTCCGAAACAGAAAAGTCCGTTTTTCTCGATGGATTAAGGTTGTGGTACAACAAGGAAAGTGGAGCAATACACCTAAAGGTACCTGGGGTGAAGGAACTTCATTATGTAAAAAAAGGTTCAGACCTGTATGAGCCGTTGCTTCAAGAGGTTAAGAGGGTTTCAGAAGACGATTAAATGAATGGTGCGGGAGTTAAACAAACGTTTGTTTAACTCCCGCTGTTTTATTTTATGTAAAGCAGTGGACTGGTTTGAGTTACAGGGGGAGTTAGAGCGGAATACTAGTTTCATTCATAACGATATAAGTCATTCGCCATTTGACGAAACACTTCTGGAGTTAGAGAATGAATACATGAAGCGAGATTTACTGACTGAGTGGGTCTTTTTCTAAATGAACTTTAAAAAGGAGCTCTTACATGCTAATTCAATGCACCAAAAAACTATTAGATGAAGTGAAAGGCGACGTAGCGATAGATGTAGATGAGGAACCTTTACATTCTTGGCATGCTAACGTCATTAAGCTTGGACGGAAAAAGGTAGTGGTTCTCGTTAATGATCAAAATCGCTATGCAATTGTACTATATGGTGTAAAAGCGAAAGACTTTAAGCAATTGGATCAGCTATTGCTTAAAGGAATTGAACGAGTGTATGCGGCAGAAGGGATTAAGAAAGAGATTATTAATCAAGTCGTTCAGAACGCAGGACAGACGACTTATGCCAAAACTAAAAATCCCACGACGGTTGCGAGATTAAACAAAGCTTGTGAAAACGTGGAATTCGGTGAAGATATGATTGACCCTGATACAATTATCCAAGAAGAATTGAGTCAATGGGTTAGCAATACGTTGTATGGAAACGGAAAGAATAGCTACATTGTACCAAATGAGGAATTGTACAAAGACTTAGAAGAGCTTTCAGGTGGGGAGATTTTTAGTATAGAGGCGGTAGTTCTGAAGGTAACGCTGCAACTCAGGGATTATAATGTATGGCGAAGGTTAAGAGTACCGACGAATACAACCTTTTCGAGTTTCCATAGAATTTTACAAACCACTTTTGGGTGGATGAATGCTCATCTTCATGATTTCATGATTTATCCTTTGGAAGCAGATAAACATAATAATCGTCCACTGATGAACTTAGTCAGTAGTAAGCATGCTTTTGACTTTCAAGGAGAAACGCCAATGGCATTAGAGGGAGGAAAGAAACTTTCGGATTATCTGCCTGCTAGCATGGTGTATACCTACGATTATGGAGATTACTGGGTGCATGAAATTGAGGTAGAACGAATCATTCAAAATTCAGATTTAAATTATTCTGTCTGCCTTGATGGGGAAGGGAATGCTCCTCCTGAAGATGTAGGTGGAGAAGGTGGATTTGAAGAATTCCTCCAAATTGTTAATGATGTGAATCATCCTGATCGTAAGGATATGATGGACTGGGCTATATCCCAGGGGTATAAGTCGTTTGATAAAGATGTTATTAATCGGTTGTTGAAGAAATAATGACAATTCGAAAAGGTATATTAAAGCATCTCTGGGTCACTTCCAGGGGTGCTTTTTAGTTTGATAGAAACGAGTCCTTAGTGCCTTCTTTCGTGTTAGAAGGTTGTTATTCACATCCAGTTAATTACCAGTTCGTGTTAAAATAATAACAAAAAAGAGGTGCTATCATGAATACAAAGAGAGACAGTGGGATTAAAGTGGCCGCCTTCTTAGTGGGTTGGATGATTCTTATTTTTGGAGTAATCACTGGCATCATTGTGTGGAATGTATCTCAATCCTGGTTTGGTGGTTTGAACGTTATTGGGAGTAGCTTATTCTTTGGGGTTATTCTGCTTGGACTGTCTCAGATCATGACTTACCAGGAGCAACAGCTAAGTGAAACAGAAGAACTAAAACGTATGATAAAAGATCGGCGAGAATGAAGAAGGTTAGTTCATATATGAGTGCTAAGGGGTAAAAGGAGTGAGTCGGTTCTAAATAAGTAGGGGTTAAGGATACGCTGAACTCACAAATTCATTAGCTCTTTTCAGTTACTCTTCCCACTAAATTCTTCTTCAAGATAATAAAAAACTTGACCCTCCAGTTACTGGAGGGTTTATGATTGTTCTGTTATAAGATATTGAGGGGAGAGCAATTATGAAACAAGAAGAATTAACAGCGACCTCAAGCGGCTCAAAGAAATCCATTTATTTCTTTATTTTTATACTTGGTGCTCTTAGTGCGTTTGGTCCTTTAACAATTGATATGTATTTACCGGCACTTCCTACGTTGGCTGATGATTTGCAAACCAATGCGTCTATGGCACAGCTAAGTTTAACAGCTTGTTTAATTGGTTTAGCGCTGGGGCAAATCGTGGTTGGACCATTTAGTGATATACAGGGAAGGCGTAAGCCACTCATCATTTCACTAACTATTTATACGATCGCTTCGTTACTTTGTCTGTTTGTGACGTCGATCTGGCCATTCATTGCCCTTCGTTTACTTCAGGGACTTTCAGGTGCAGCCGGAATGGTGATTTCAAGAGCGAGTCTACGTGATAAGTTCTCAGGAACAGAGATGACGAAGTACTTTGCGCTACTTATGCTTGTGAATGGAATTGCACCAATAGCTGCGCCAGTTGCAGGCGGACAGCTTCTCCAATTTTTATCATGGCGTGGTGTTTTTGGCGTATTAACTGTAATCGGCGCCATTATGTTTTTTGCGGTTCTATTTGGATTAAAAGAAACACTGCCTGTTAATAAGCGAAAAACAGGAGGGTTCAAAGAGGTTCTTCAGACGTACGGACTTCTTTTTAAAGATAAAGTCTTTTTCGGTTATGTGCTCGTACAAGGATTTGTGATGAGTGCGATGTTTGCGTACATTTCAGGTTCCACATTCGTGCTTCAAGAAGTGTATGGACTATCTGCTCAAATGTTTAGTCTTGTTTTTGCGTTGAACGGCGTTGGACTAATCATCGCGACCCAAACTACAGGAAGACTCGCCGGAAAAATTGGGGAGAGTCGCCTGCTTGTTTACGGTCTATCGCAAGCTATGATCAGCAGTATTTTATTGCTAATGGTGATTGCAATGGATGCACCTGTTATCTATGTTTGCATTCTTTTGTTTTTCACCGTCTCAAGTGTAGGTGTGGTGAATACATCCGTATTTTCACTAGCACTTGAAAATCAAGCTGAGCATGCCGGAAGTGCTTCAGCATTACTTGGTTTATTACCATTTCTTCTCGGTGCTATTGTTGCCCCAATTGTAGGATTAGGGGAAGGTGGTTTATCAATGGCTCTTGTGATTGCAGCATGTGAACTGATTGCCGTAGGAGCATATGTCTTTCTTGTTAAAAGGAACAAGAAAGTGTATCTTGTTGCGAAAGAAGCAAGTTGATGGAATGGGGTAAGACTGCTAAGCGTAGCTTAGCAGTCTTATTTTTGCTGTCGGTGGTGCGGTTGCGGCTCGCGGTCGGCTCGCGGTGCCTGTCACTCCCCGATATTTGTCGAAGGCTATTCTTGCTCTTTCGAGAATATTATTTAGTGCGGATGAAGGCATTGTAAGGATCATGTCAGCTCTATTAATGTTTTGTAAAGAATAGCCATTATCCCTCCACAGCGAGAGTCACATCCTTATAATAGAGGTATCAAGTCAAACCACAACGGGATGTGAGCTCATGCAGAGAACGAATCAAGGTCAAAGCGAAATCATTTTTCTAAGTGCGATTACTTGTTTATTTCTAATACTCGTTCATGTTTTGGAAATGCTTTTCTTTGGAGAAGGACAGTCATTGAATGAGGTTAGCTCTATTACTTATCAACTCAGTCAATTTGGGATTGCGATGTTTGCAGTGATCGTTAGCTTATATCTATTTAAACCATCGCCGAAGAAGGAGAAGCGATTAGGTGCTTTTGAAGTTTCTAAGGTTATTCTTCTATTCGTTCTCTGGAGCCTTTTCTATCTTGTTCTTGCAAAAGTAGCCATGAACGTAGAGATGTTTACCGGTTGGAAAGATTCTATTCTTACTTTTGCCATGGGGGATTCATTCTATCACTTGTCTTTTATTTCAGTCGTTCTACAATTTCTTCTATTTCTCCCTTTACTGAAGCTTGTTCAAACTAAAGCTGGTTGGTCGATTCTATTAGTTATTACTGGACTGGTTCATTACTATTTCGTATCTCCAGTCTTAACGGAAGGTAATGCATTTCTGGCCCAAGACGGTTTGCTTTTGAAATGGCTTTTCTTCTTTGTTCTTGGAGGTTACTTAGCTCGGCACTGGGATTCTGTACAGAACTTTCTAGAGAAATTCAATCGATTCGGACTTGTACCATTGATTGGATTAATTCTTTTCGAGGTTACCTACTATTTGATGAATGGCTCTATCTATCAGGCAGAATGGTTTCTTATGATAACGGTGCCTGTGATAACGATAACCTTGGTGGGGATTTATCGATCAGTTAGAAAAGTGGTGCTGTTGGATATTTTCTTGCACTCCATTGGGGAAAACACAATAGGCCTCTATTTTATCTTTCCATTCATGATTTTCGCGTATTCAAGTATTTTGCCAGATGCAGTATGGCAAAAAGAATATATTGTACTTATCTTCACCCTAGTGCTTGGAACGTCGGTTTTCATTAGTAAGCTAGTAAGGTTAATTGTCATCAACATCGAGGGGATAAAAGGCCCTGTTGTTAAAACAAAGATGCTGAATCAACAGGAACTTGGAATTAATTAAACGTTTGATTAATCCATTCCAATGAACGTAAAGAACCCATCATATTTAGGTGATGGGTTTTTTTGTATCAATATCTCCGTTAAAATTAGTGTGATAAGAAGCGGATCTCAATCTATGAGAATAGACACATGCATGACTAATTGACTAGTTTTTAGTCAGATATGCTTGAAAACGAATCTATAAGTGGTAATATTAACGTTATGTGTTGGTTATCATTGGTTTTCAATGGGTATAAATGGAATCCGAAAACGACTATCCAATCATTCGACTTTACATCTCTTTTAAGGGAGTAGAGTTTTTTACCGTTATTTCAATCAAACGATCTTTTGTTTTGAAAATAGAAAACGAGGTATTTTTTGATTTATTCTTTGTAAAGAATTTGTAAATTACGTTCAGGCTATTGTTATGGATAAAGATCTATGATGCGTCTAGTTGAGTGTGAAAATAAATAGCTGTTTTTGCCTAATTAAAAGGAAAATTAATGGTACAAAGGAAGAGATAAATGCTTGTTAAACGTCATCAAGTTGAGAGAAGAAATATTGCAGTGAACGATGTGCGATGGGATGGAGAGATGTTAAGCTTCCAGATAAAAAATGAAGAAATTCTTGATCTAGAATCTCTCAATCTATGTCTAATAAATCGTAAAAATGAAGAATATATATGGCCGGACTTTAAACAAGAAAGAGTAGGTTCTTTTATCAATTTCAGGTTATTTAAAGAGGATTTAAGTGGATTAAACTCAGGAAAATGGGATTTCTTTGTAATAAATGGTCGAAGTAAAAGCATGGATAGAAAGAGAATTGGTGTCTATCAAGCTCCCATAGCTTCTAGACCACACAGGTATTTGAAACCGATTGTTGAAATGGAGCAGCACTCTTGGATTCCTTATCTTACGGATCGGAATGAACTTTCCTTGCATATAGGGAGTATAAGTGAGCTAGAAAAAGTTAGTTATGAAGTTGTTGACTTCCAAAGTCAGGTCATCTCCATGGAAGAAGAAGACAACCGCCTCATTCTACATATCGATCAGTACTTTCCTTCTTCACCAGTAATGGTTCACACGAACGATTTAACTTCTCGAAAGATCCCTTCATCTTATCATCCAGAAGATAAATCTTTAACAATTCATAATGAAAACAAGAATGACTATGTGAATGGAGAAGGTGAGCTTCAACTTCATTTTAAGCGTGGAAACACTCTTGAAGTTTATTCGTTAATTTTTGAGAATAGTCAAGTGACCCCAATCGTGCAACCTTCATCTACAAAAATAGTGAAGGGGCAGCTTCATGCTCAGAACTTACGTGTTACGCACGATCGCATCTTATTTGATGTTTCTACGAATTTCATCGAATATGCGAATGAAATTCAATTTTATTTGAAGAAACGTAAAAGAGATGAGATCGTGAATTTGGAGGTGTCCCGTCATTTACATGGTTCGGTGGAAGAAATCGGCGTGTCTATAAGCCAATTCAATGAATTATTTACTAACACAAGCCGCTGGGATCTTTTTGTTGAAATTCGGCACGCTAACCTAGTTGAGGTAAGAAGAGTCGGTGAGTATAATAACCCTCTCAACCACCTCGAACGGCATGTCGGTCATCTTCCTATAACGGATGATCTTTATCTTTCACCTTATTTAACAAATGATCATGAATTTTCATTTTACGTTAGTACTGAGGAGCAATATTTAAAAAGTAAGTATCCTGGTAACGTTTCTCTTCATCGTTTGAATCTTAAACAAAATGGTGAACTGCAGTTGACGGCTACGGTTTCAATGAAGAGAATAAAAAGCTTCGAAGTGGAGGAGCTCGTCCTAAGGCTACGTAGTGATAAGAGTAAACGAGTAAGTGTACCTTATCATAAAGTGGTGGAAACGTCCGCTAATAAACAAAAAGTAAGTTTCCGCATTCAATTAAATGAAGTTGAATTTGAACAGTTTTATTGGGACTTTTTTATTTCAGTAAAAGTAAATAATCACGAGACGAGATTAATTAGAGTAGTTAGTGATAATTTACTTATTCATAAGCAATTGAAACATCGGATGGGGAAATACACTTTAAATCAATCCAATGGCTACATGATCTATCCCTATATCACGATTAATGGTGGGGTTAGTATCACTTATCGCTATAAAGGCGAATATGAGAGCATAAAGTACAAAATGAATGAGTACATTGCGTACTATTTGTATATCCTTTTCTACTGGAATGCGTTTTGGAAACCTACCTGGTTAATTCATGAGAAATATTCAGAAACAGCGCAAGATAATGCCTATTACTTCTTTAAATATTGCTTTGAAGAACATAAAGGTAAGAAGGTTTACTATGTTATTAAAAAAGGGTCTGAAGATGAACGCAATTTAATTCCTTATAAGGAACGAGTCGTTTATTTCATGAGCATTAAACACCTTTTTTTAATCCTATCTTCCAAAGTGATTGTTTCATCTGAAGCGAAGGGACACGGTTATGCCTGGAGGGTGGCTCGTGGACCGATTCGTGATTATGTGAATAGTAAGCGCTACGTCTTTCTACAGCACGGTGTGTTGGGACTGAAGAAGGTAGAAAATACGTTTAAGGTTGGTTCAGCGAATTCAGCTGATTTATTCGTTGTGTCCTCCGATTTTGAAAAGCAAATCGTCATGGACCACTTTGGATATAAAGCGAAGAACATTATTGTGACGGGCTTATCAAGATGGGATGTAGTAGAAGACCGTTCCCAAGAGCCAACCGATAGCGGGAAAAAAGAGGTCTTTCTTATGCCGACCTGGCGGAATTGGCTTGATGAAGTAGAAGAAGGCGAATTTGTGCTATCCGATTACTATAAAGCTTATAATGCTCTGCTAAACTCTAATGAGCTACATGACACGCTAAGGAAAAATAATTTGCTTCTCAATTTCTATGTTCATCCTAAATTCATGCCCTATGTCGCCCATTTTACTAGTGAAAATGAGCATGTAAGAGTCATTCAATTCGGTGAGGAAAAGATTAATGATCTCCTGATGCGCTCCAGTATGTTAATTACGGATTATTCCAGTGTCGCCTGGGAAATGTATTATCAAAAGAAGCCAGTGCTATTTTTCCATTTTGATTTGAGTAAGTATAATGAATTGCAGGGAAGTTATATGGATCTTAACAAAGAATTATTTGGAGATGTCGCATACTCTTCCGCAGCGTTAGTTTCAAAATTCGAAGAGTATGCGAGCACGAATTTCGCTGAAAAACCTGAAATTAGCAGCAAGCGATTTGAGTACTTTAACTATATTGATGATGGTAACAGCTCAAGGATCTTTTCTGAAATTAAGAAAAAAGAGAAAGAAGTAACAAGAAGAAAAACGCTCAAAGAAGTGTTGAAGAGCAGCGATGCTGTCTCCGCAATGTGGAGAAGGTATAAAAAATACCCTATTGTTAATCAAGTAGGTGGCAAACTTCTCGCAACGTTAAGGTCACATTAATTTTGAGAGTCCAATGGTTAGGTTACGTTGGGCTCTTTTTTGTGGATTTGTTTAGAATGAATTTTAGATCCGAGGAGAGGGGGATCTAAGTATCGTAAGTGCATTCTAATTAATTTAATTAAATAAATTTTCTGAAATCTATTGAAGTTTGCCTATTTATTCTCTATAATAAACATCAGTTGCAGGTAATGGATAATCCGTTCACTAAATGTAATCCATTACATTTTGCTTGAATTCTCACTATCAGCCATTTATAGTTTAAAATAAAGATACTATTTTAAACACTAGGGAGATAATTGAAATGGCGAATATGACAGATGTAGCAAAGCTTGCGAATGTATCAACAGCTACTGTGTCCAGGGTAATTCAAAATCCTGATGCTGTAAAAGAAAAAACGCGAATGAAGGTGCTTCAGGCAATTGAAGAATTAAACTATCAGCCAAATGTTCTGGCTCGTTATTTTAGAAGGACTGAAACAAAGACGATCCTCGTGATGGTTCCTTCTATTGAGAATAATGTTTTTCCGCAAATGATTGCCGGAATTGACTTGATCGCCCATCAATCGGGTTACAAAGTGCTTCTTGGAAATACCTATCAAGATCCGGATAAAGCTTACAGTTATCTTGAAGAGTTGAAGCAGAAACAGGTAGATGGGGTGATATTATTAACAACGAGGTTGGATAACAACGTTATTACCGACATTGCTGACAAATATCCTGTTGTGCTTACATCTGACTTTATTGCAGGTCTCAACGTTCCTACTGTAGCCATTGATAATATTAGTAGTGCACGTAATGCTGTGGAGCATTTACTGCAGCTTGGCCATCAACGAGTTGGAATGATTACAGGTCCGTTAGATATTTCGTTAAGTCGGGATCGGTTAAAAGGTTATCGACAGGCGCTTCTTGAGCACGGCATAGGAGTCGATGGTGTACTTATTCAAGAGGGAGATCATAAGTACGATTCTGGTTACAATCAGATGAATAAGTTTCTTGCATTGGAAACCCCTCCTACAGCTATATTTGCTGCAAATGATAGCATGGCGATGGGGGCCGTTAAAGCGGTAAAAGCTCACGGGCTTCGAGTACCGGAAGACATTGCAGTTGTTGGTTTTGATAACATTCAGTTCTCAGATATCTTTGAGCCGTCGCTTACGACAGTAGCGCAACCTTTTATGGAAATGGGACAAAGATCTATGGAACTCCTTTTGAAGCAAATTAATGGTGAAACCTTAACGAAAAAGCAGCACGTACTTGATACGAAACTTATTATCAGAGAGTCATGCGGTTATAAAAAGCAGGTTTAGTCTTGATGACTATTCTGTTTCACTGAAATGTAATCGTTTACTTTATAAGAGGTGGAGAAACCCTTATTTATAAGCTCTTCAGCAAACAATTATATTCACAAATGTAATCCATTACATTTGTGAAGTCTACTATTTCCAGGAGGTGAAGAACTGACTATCGGCTGATTTAAACTAATCAACTATTAAAGGAGAGATAGTAAATGGCAAATATACCTGTTGCAGTACAGATGTATACGTTACGAGAGGAAAGTGAAAAGGACTTTATTGGTACTTTGAAAAAGGTTTCGGACATCGGTTATCAAGGTGTGGAGTTCGCAGGGTATTACGATATGTCTGCAAAAGAATTGAAGAAAGTAATGGATGAGCTTGGATTGATGGCAGCTTCTAGCCACATTCCTCTCGATAAACTATTGGAAGATTTAAGTAGTGTGATTGCGTATCAGCATGAAATTGGAAGTACCAAGCTTGTTTGTCCGTTTATTGCACCTGAAATGCGAACCGAGGAAGGATATTCGGAGCTCATTCGAAGCTTGAATGACATTGGACGAGAGTGCTCGAAAGAAGGGATCACGTTATGTTATCACAATCATGATTTTGAATTAGAGAGGCTGTCGAATGGTAAAACGGCGCTTGAGACCATTTTAGATGAAACGAACCCAGAATGGGTGAAGGCGGAGTTTGATATTTATTGGCTCACTCGGGCTGCGGAAAATCCTGTAGAGTGGATGAAGCGATATCAAGATCGCACGCCTCTTGTTCATTTGAAAGACATGACCACGGATGGGGAGCAATTCTTCGCTGAGCTCGGCACAGGAGGGGTTGACCTTAATGGAGTCCTCAATCAAGGCGATGTGTCTAACGTTGACTGGTGGATTGTTGAACAAGATAAATGTAAGCGCTCTCCTCTGGAAAGTATTGAAATGAGTATGAACTATTTCCTTAGTAAGCATTCTTGATCAGTTGCTATCTAGTCATTACTACAAATTAGGGGGTAAAGCATGAAGAAAGTAACGGCTTTATTATCGGTTTTGATGTTGTTGCTGTTAGCGGCGTGTGGGGGGAACCAGGGAGCATCAGGAAGTTCTGATTCTGGCAACGGGGATGAGAAGGTAATTGAAGTTTGGCACATTGAAACGGGTGAACGGGAAAAGCTTTTTCAGGAAGTAGCGAAGCAGTTTGAAGAAGAACATGATGGTGTGAAGGTGAAGTTGCTTCAAACACCAAACGATGCTTACAAACAGAAATTAGCTGTCTCGATGTCAGGTGGAAATCCTCCAGATATCTTTCAGAGCTGGGGTGGCGGCTGGTTGAAGCATTTCGTTGATCAGGGAAACGTGCAGGATATTACTGGAAATATCGATCAAGATCATTACTTAGAAATGGCATTAAATAACGGGACATTCGATGAAAAGGTGTACGGGGTTCCATTAGGTTTATCTCTCGATGTGATTTTTTACAACAAAGAAATCTTTGAAGAGTATGACCTTGAAGAACCAAAGACGTATGAGGAATTTACTGAAGTGATTAAGACGCTGAAAAAGAATGATGTGACGCCACTTGCGTTAACGAATAAAACGAAATGGCCAGGAGCGTACTATTTAATGAATTTTGCCAGTCGAATTGGTGGACCAGATTTATTCGAGAGCGCATTTAATCGCGAAGGACGCGGTTTTGATGACCCTGCTTATGTTGAAGCGGGTGAGTATATTCAAGATCTCGTAAAGATGGATGCATTTAATGCTGGATTTAACGGTATTCCTTACGATGAAGGTCGCGGTCGACAGCTCATGTACTCAGGGCAAGCTGCGATGATGGATATGACGATTTCTTTCTTAAATAACGTGAGAGAAGAAGCTCCACAGTTCGAGGAGAAACTTGGTTTCTTCGTATTCCCGACGATTTCAGGTGGGGAAGGAAATGAAACGCAAGTCGGTGGTGCCACTGGACCGGTTTGGTCAGTTGCAAAAGAATCTAAAAATCCTGATTTAGCAACTGAGTTTATTCAAGCGTTAACGAGTAAAGAAACAGCACAGAAATTCACGGATCGCACGGGAACGCTGTCAGCTGTAAAAGATGTTGTTCCTGAGGATGAATTTGTAAAGCAGTTCTATGATGTAGCTCAGAATGCTTCTCATATTCAAATGCCTTATGACCAGACACTTCCTCCAGAGCTTGCTGAACTTCATAAAGATACGACGCAGGCACTATTCGGTCTATCAATGACGCCAGAAGAAGCAGCTAACAAAATGGAAGCCAAGGCAGAAGAGCTTCTTGAATAAGTGAAGGAGGGGATGAGTCCCCTCTTTCTTATCTACAGAAGGGAGAGCTTTACATATGGAAACAGCTGAAGTGGCGAGAAGAAGCGAGACGGCGAGAGTGGCTCACGGAACGAAGAAGCGCAATATGAGAAAAGCGGTCACAATTGGTTTATTCACAGCGCCAGCCCTTATTGTTTATCTTGTCTATGTGATTTACCCCATTTTATCGACATTAGGTTATAGCTTCTACAGCTGGGATGGAACGAATGACAAAACGTTTATTGGCCTCGATAATTACGTTCAATTATTTCACGATGCCGTCTTTTGGACTTCGCTTACGAACAATGCATGGGTTGTTCTGACGTCTGTCTTTGTCCAAATTCCACTCGGCATGATCATGGCGCTGATGCTTTTTGCGCCTATACGAGGCATTCGCTTGTTTAGTAGCGTTTATTTTCTTCCATTCTTAATGTCTACGGTTGCGATCGGCCTCTTATGGGTGTATATGTTTGACCCAATCAACGGGATTATTAATCAGATTGTGAATTTACTTGGCTTTGAAAATGTAGCATGGCTTAGTGATGAAAACACATCGTTGATTGCGATCTTATTAGTAGTCGTTTGGCAGTTCTCACCTTTTTATATGATCCTATTTAAGGCAGCTATGGTCGGGATAGGAGAGGAACTCTATGAATCTGCCCAAATCGATGGAGCGAATTCCTGGCAGAAGTTCTTCCACATCACGTTACCTTTGCTTATGCCAACCATTGTGAGTTCGTCTATTCTAGCGATTGTTGGATCCTTAAAGGCTTTTGATATTTTCTATATTATGACTGGTGGTGGACCGAATCACGCAACAGAGCTGATGGGCACTTATATGTTCAAGCAGGCTTTTATTAACTTCAACATGGGCTATGCAAGTGCGATTGCGTTTCTAATGTTTCTCATTGCGCTCGTTGTTACTGTACTTATCCAAATCGTTGATTATAACCGCAAGAAGAAAGGGGCTTTCTAATGGTGCAATCACTCAGGAAGATGCCTTTGTATCTAATCGGATTATTACTTTTGGTTTTCACAGGTTATCCATTTGTTTATATGATTTCGACCTCATTAAAAGATCAGAGCACTTTCTTTGAAAGACCATTTGCCATTTTTACCTCGATCGAGTGGGGTAACTACGCGGATGTATTCCAGATGGGGCTAACTCGTTATTTTTTAAACAGTATCCTAGTTTCGGTTGTGGCAGTTGTGGCGGTTATGTTAATTGCTGCTCTAGCAAGTTATCCATTAAGTAGAATGAATTTCAAGTTTAACCGTGGTTTGTTTCTTCTTTTCATATCTGGAATGATGCTACCAATTCATGCCACGCTTATCCCGATCTTTAAGCTGTCTCAAAATATGGGGTTGTATGATTCATTGCTAGCTTTACTTGGACCTTATATTGCTTTCAGTTTACCCATTTCGATCTTTATTTTAACGCAATTTATGCAAGAAATTCCGAAGTCATTAGAAGAAGCTGCTAAGATTGATGGTTGTTCTCATTTCGGTATTTTTTGGCGCATAATTCTGCCGATGTTAACGCCGGCTCTTATGACGGTTTTTATTTATAATTTTATTCATTTGTGGAATGAATTTATCTTTGCGCTCGTTCTCGTGTCTAGCCCTGAGAACATGACCCTACCATTAGGATTGCAAGATTTCTATGGAGAGTTTTCAGTAAATGTCCCTGGTTTGATGGCGGCATTAACACTTGCGAGTCTTCCAATGCTCGTTGTGTACTTGTTCTCACAAGAAAAAGTAGTAAAAGGACTAACGGGTGGTGCAGTGAAAGGTTAGGGAACTTGGAAAGGAGTGGGAGAGTATGGAGAAAATGAAAATTGGTGTCATCGGCTGTGGCAACATTAGCGACATTTATTTAACGAATCTTCGCGAGTATGCGAATCTTGAAGTGGTTGCAGTAGCTGATCTGAATCACGAAAAAGCAGTTGAGAAAGCAGAGAAATATGAGATTCCTCGTGTTCTGGATGTGGATGTCCTTTTGGAAGATCCGACCATAGAGCTTGTTCTTAATTTAACGATTCCTGCGGCACACGCGGAAGTTAGTTTACGCATATTAGAAGCAGGAAAGCATGTGTATTCTGAGAAACCGCTAGCGATAAAGCTTGAAGACGGGCAAAAGGTGCTAGCGAAGGCGAGGGAAAAAGGTCTTTTAGTAAGTGTTGCGCCTGATACATTTCTCGGTGGTGGACTTCAGACGTGCAAGAAACTAATCGAGGATGGCGCAATCGGGGAACCAGTTGCTGCGACCGCCTTCATGCTGGGTCATGGACCGGAAAGCTGGCACCCTGATCCAGCCTTTTTCTATCGAGAGGGAGCGGGGCCGATGTTTGATATGGGTCCTTATTACTTAACTGCTCTCATACATTTAATTGGCCCGATTCGTCGACTTACAGGATCAGCGCGGATCACTTCGCCTGAACGGGTGATTATAAGCGAACCGAAGTCTGGAGAGACGATTAAGGTTGAAACGCCGACGCACGTTGCAGGCATTTTGGATTTTGAAAATGGTGCGATCGGTACGATCATCACGAGCTTTGATGTATGGGGAGCGAAAACTCCTTTTCTAGAAATCTACGGTACGAATGGATCGTTAAGTGTACCTGATCCGAATACATTCGGCGGTCCGGTACTAGTAAGAAATGCGGGAGAAGTTGAATGGAAGGAAGTTTCGCTTACGCATGGATCGATTGAAAATAGCCGTGGGCTTGGAGTGGTGGACATGGTGAACGCTTTGCGAGAAGAGCGGAAACCACGGGCAAATGGTGAACTTGCTTATCATGTACTAGAAACGATGCATGGTATACATGAATCCTCAGTGAAAGGTAAGCATTATGAGATGACGAGTAAGTGCAAGCAACCTGATGCAATGCCAAGTGACAGTTTATCTGAGACGATGGAGGGATAGGGAATGAAAAAAATGAAAGTAGCGGTTATCGGTTGTGGAAGTATTGCGAGACGGCGTCATTTGCCGGAGTACAATGCAGAGGAAAATGTGGGAATTGTAGCGGTTTGTGATGTGGTGAAAGAGCGCGCAGAGGAAATGGTGAGCGTGTATGGCGGCACAGCATATACTGATTATCTCACGTTACTTGAAGATGATGAAATAGATGCAGTGAGCGTGTGTTTACCAAACGCGTTGCACGCACCTGTATCGATTGCGGCCTTGAAAGCAGGTAAGCACGTTCTTTGTGAAAAGCCGATGGCGACTTCAATTGAGGAAGCGAAAGCAATGAATGAGGCAGCGGAGATAAATGGAAAAAAGCTAATGATTGCTCATAATCAGCGATTCGTCGCGTCACACGTGAAAGCGAAGGAATTGATCGAAGGCGGCGAGATTGGAAAGGTCTACAGCTTCCGCACAACGTTCGGTCATCCTGGACCTGAACGGTGGAGTATTGATGGAGCGGGTAGCTGGTTCTTCGATAAAGAGCGAGCGTTTATCGGAGCGATGGGAGACCTTGGCGTACATAAATCAGATCTGATGCGCTATTTGCTTGGAGAAATTGTGGAGGTAGGCGCGTTTGTAGAAACAAAGGCGAAGGATAACACGGATGTGGATGATAACGCGGTGCGCATTCTTAAAATGGAGACGGGAGTGATTGGCACACTCACAGCAAGCTGGTCTTACGTTTCTGGCGGTGATAATTCAACCATAATCTATGGGGAAAATGCGGTGCTTCGCCTAGAGGATGATCCGGAGCATTCACTGGTTGTTCAGTACAAAAACGGTGATGTCGTGAATTATGAGCTTCAGAAAATCCAAACGAATGAAGCGGGGGGACAGCAAACGACGCACGTGGTTGAGAATTTCGTGGATTGCATTGCGAACGATACTGTACCAGCCGTCAGTGGTGAAGAAGGAATGAAATCGTTGCAGGTGATTCTAGCTGCACTGGAAGCGAATGAAACGAAGCGAGTGGTTGAGGTAGAGGGTGAGCGGGCGGTTATTTAGGGGGTAGGTGGTATGTTGGTGCGCGGTTGCGCGGTGCCTGTCACCACCCGAACTATGTCGCTAAATGTCGAACAGGCTGACGAGAGGAATTGTCAGCCTGTTTTGAATTAATGGATAGAAGTTTTAGGAATAATTTTTGTACGGGCATCTAGCACTCGCTTTGCTTTTCCTTCGGAGCGAGGTATTGAGTGTGGCTCTTTCAATTGGATATCCACTGATATAAGCGTTTTGATTTTAAGAGTTTTTCCAAGACTCTCAACAAGCTTCACCGCCATAGGATGGTTAAAATTCATTTCTAGCTTTTTATAAAACTCCTGCTCTACTTCGACATGCAAGGTTACGTGATCTAAGTGGCCTTTTTTTCTGCAAGTGGATTTGATAGTGCGGGACGAGTTCTTCTAGATTACAAATATACCGTTCGATTTCAGAAGGAAAAACGTTAACTCCTCTGATAATGAGCATATCATCAATACGTCCTTTTACACGGCTCATTCTTGTGGTTGTTCTGCCGCAAAGACACTTTTCTCTCGTAATGGATGCAATGTCGCCTGTTCGGTATCTTATTATTGGAAGAGCTTCTTTTGTAAGGCTAGTGAAAACCAGTTCGCCGTATTGTCCCTCGTCGACTTGATCGAGAGTATCAGGGTTAATGATTTCAGCGATAAAATGATCGTCTGCGATGTGGAGGCCATTCTGACATTCTGCACATTCCATTGCAATGCCCGGTCCCATTACTTCACTTAATCCATAAATGTCCGTTGCTTTCAGGTGAAATAATTTTTCGATCTGAAATCTCATTTCTTCCGACCAAGGCTCAGCGCCAAGAATGGCGAATTGTAATGAGGTTGAAGCTGGATCAATGCCTTGCATCATCATCGCTTCTCCAATGTTAAGGAGATAGGATGGAGTGGAGCAAATGATTCTGGGCTTAAAATCTTGAATTAGGGTAATTTGATTAGCTGTATTTCCGCCTGATATCGGGACTGTTGCGCAGCCAAGTCGCTCTGAGCCTGCATGGAGACCGAGGCCACCTGTGAACAGTCCATATCCGTAGGCGTTATGAAGGATGTCTCCCTTTTGTCCGCCTGCGAGTGTGATCGATCTTGCAACAATATCAGCCCAATTTTGAATATCATTATTTGTATAGGCGACTACGGTTGGTTTACCGCTCGTCCCAGATGAAGCATGGATGCGGACAACTTCGTCCATAGGACAGGCGAGCATCTTGAAAGGGTAATTTTCTCTTAGGTGATGTTTCTTTGTAAATGGAAGTCGTTGCAGATCGTCGAGTGACTGGATATCATCTGGGGTTATATGTATGTTCTTAAAAGTCTCGTGGTAGAAAGGGATGTTATGGTAGGCGTGTCTGATTGTTCGATTTAATCCTTCTAATTGATGGGCGTGCATTTGAGCGGTGCTCCAAGTTTCTCGTTCAGAATAAATTGCCATACGGTAGCCTCCTTGTATGATACAAAAAAAACGACAGCGAGGATAAGTGTCATATTAAAGGTACCTTTTTATGGAAGCGTGGTCAATGAGAATTAGCGGAATTGTGTCTTTGGTCGTGGTGTGGAGGACGGTGCCTGTCACTGCCCGATATATGAAAGAATTTGTCGAATGTTTCTCTCTTCACTATTGTTTTGATATTAGGCAGTTATAAAAGAGGGATATGCTGTTTAGTAGCGAACTTTGTAGGAGTTATACCATAACAAAATTCATATTAAAGGAGATGGTTTACCGTGTCGTTTATCGAAGTGAACGAAACACCGCTCTATTATGAAGATTATGGTCCAAAGGATGCACCGGTTTTGATATTTAGTCATTCGTTATTCTTTAACTCTGATATGTTTCAACATCAGGTGGAGCATTTTTCGAAAGATTATAGAGTCATTTGCTATGACCACCGCGGTCAAGGGAATAGCGGGAGGTCTTCTTTAGCAAACCTCGATATGGATACGCTTACAAATGATGCTGCTGCGTTGATTGAAAGTCTTGGGATTGAGAAGTGTCATTTTATCGGTAATTCGATGGGTGGTTTCATAGCCCTAAGACTTGCGGCTAGAAGGCCGGATCTTCTTCATTCGTGCGTTGTTCTTGGAAGTTCTGGTGAAGCAGAGTACAAGAAAGAGGAGTTCCAGCCGCTTGTTACACAGCTTCAGAAGAATGGGGCGGAGGAAGTTGTGGATACGCTGATGTACATCATGTTTGGTGATGCATCGCTTGGGTCGATGGAATTCGAAAGAGAGCGTAACTACTGGAGAGATTATATGAAAAAACTTGAGCCATCCATAGGGGATGCGGCTCACCAGGTTATTCATCGAAAGAGTGTGCTTGAGGAGCTGGAAGGCGTAACCGTGCCGGTTCTTGCTGTTGCAGGCGAGCAAGATCATGCGTATACGATTAAACTGTCCGAGAACATTGCGAAAGCAGTTGAGAATGGACGATGCGAGGTTATAGGGAGAACGGGTCATTCAGTAGCGCTTGAGAAGTCTCCGGAAGTGAATAAAGTGTTGGAGAAGCATCTTGTAAGATTGAAGGTTCGTCAGGGAACTTAAATATTTATACTTAATGGAGAGAATTCTCTATCTAATGTTTGGAAGAATTTTATTTCATAGAATGATTTTGAGAGCCTCGGTTTGATCGAGGCTCTCTTTTTATTTGGGGTAGAAACCATTAAGATGTGATCGGAAGATAGGGGAATAATGTGATGGTATTTGTAGCAAAATAATTAGGTAGGTATACCATTTGTTGGGAGGTTCTTAGTGATGTGGAAGAAAAGAAACGGTTTTTGGAGTATAGTGACTGCTGCTCTCCTATTGCTTACTTTTTCTACGAGATCAAGAAGAGGAGCTAGAAAAGCAATTCTTAAAGGGGCGGACTCAGCAATTGACTTAACGGATCAATGGAGAGGGAAGGCTTCTAAAACGACTATGAGAAGTGAACGTGGAAAAGAGGATATCGAAGTGCCACGATATCCTTCGTATGTAGGTTATGAAGCGAATCGAGGATTAAACGACCGAAAGGGTGCGGAGAAGGTTCGTAAAGTAAACCCCACTCGCTTCAAAAACGCTAAAAACGTTATGAACGATGAAGTGATGCCTTATCATATGGCGGAGATTGCTGAGGAGTTCGATTTAGATTAAGAGGTGCCTGTCACCGCCCGAACTGTACAACTATTTGTCGAATGAAACAGAGCCCGCTCTCGGGGAGAGAAGGGCTCTGTTTGTGTATGATCGACCTATTGCGAGAATAAGTTATGGCTTTAATAAGATGCCATCTAATATCTTGTCCCACATTAACGTGTTATCTGGTTGGTTAGGGACTTTTAGAATACAAATATCCTCCATTGGAACGTGTGTATCCTGAACGATTTCGAGGTTTGGATCAGGGGTCAGCAAGAGAATATGAAATGATCCGTTGACGCATTTCTTTAACGTTTGTTGCATTTCGATCGCTTCTGCATAGTTACCAGACCATCTGATAAATAGAATGGAGGAAGCCTGTTGTAATCGCAGAAGAAATCGTTCAATCCGTCGCTCTAGCTTCTGTCGATAGGCCGGATAGGTATCGCTCCATTCTTTATTAGGAAGAATGGGGAAATCATGAACAGACAGCATATTATTATGCGTATCTTGAACAAAATAAGCTTTTGAATTTTGAGCAACTTCGTTATCGTCGAGGAAGTTTGCTTGTCCATCTATGCGTTGTAAATTTTCTAGTAACATGAAATCCTTAAACTGATTTTGAATCACTCGATTAATGTCAGATAGTTTCGGAGTAACAATCCAGTCAAAAGGCATTGAAAATTTCCTTAAGTGATTTCTTCTAAGATGACCTGCAGGACTGCATGAACTACCCAAACTCACAATAAGATCATACGGTTTTTTAACCTCGTCTAAATTCAATAAAGCACCTCCTATAAAATGAATTACTACTAGTAGATGCTTTATTGATCGAGTTGGTTTGTGTTGGTACCTAAAATGTTGATAAGTGGATGTTGAAATCGAAGTAAAGGAAGATTTCTATTCCATTTCCACCGCAACTGCCCTCACAGGTGATCCATCCAATCCTTCAAGTTTTAACGGCAGCGCAATGATGAGCGGATTTTCAAAATCGATCTGGTCGAGGTTACATAAATTCTCTCCGATAATACCGTTGTTGGAGGTTATGGCTTCATGAACTGGAAATGTTGAACCACCTGGTTGATCAACATTAAGCGCATCAACAAAGAAAGTGGTGACGCCTTTTTCTAGTAGTGTATTAATAATGTCGACGGATAGGTAAGGGTAGTTAAAATAAGTCTGTGTTCCTATATGTTTAGACCAACCTGTATGGAAAAGAGCGATCGTTCCTGGAACGATGCTATCGATTTGGTGTGCTACATCGTTTAATGTGATTTGTTCGCCTGGCTCTTTGCCTGTTACATCAATGACGTGGCCGGGTCCCATCACCTTCGTTAAACTTGATTGATCGATGGGATCGCCATCTTTCTGGAAGTGGAAAGGGGCATCAAGGTGTGTGCCGGTATGTGTGCCGATATTCATTTGGGTCACCTGATATCCGTCTTTGTCATGCTCCGCTACAGGATAGATGTTCGGTTTCGGATCACCTGGGAAAACAGGCGTATCGTTATGAACTGGAATCGAGAGATCAATGATTTTTTTGAAATTCATTTGGGACTCCTCCTTCTTAAACAAACGTTTGATTAAAGGTGAGAATAGCAGGATACGTCTACAGTCTTTCCTTTTCTTCAGTTTGTCATGAAGTTTGTTTGATCACAAGTTATGCCATGTTTGAGTCTCCTCCGACATTCCTGTAAAATACCTAATCAGACAAACGACGAAAAGGTGTAAGATATGAAATCAATGATTGTAATTGGATCTGGTATTTTAGGAGCGTCAACGGCTTATCATCTGGCTAAGCAGGGAGCGGATGTGATGCTCGTTGATCGGAAAGATGCAGGACAGGCGACAGAAGCGGCGGCTGGGATTGTATGTCCATGGCTAACGAATCGACGTGGAGGGGCTTTCTATCGTCTCGTTGAAGCTGGGGCGCGTTATTATCCGGAATTAATTGAAGAGTTGAGAAAAGATGGCGAAATAGATACGGGCTACGCTCGCGTTGGCGCGATTAACATTTATTCAGGTGAGGCGAAGCTTGAGAGAAAGCTTGCGCTTGCGATGGAGCGACGGAAGGATACGCCTGAAATGGGAGAGGTGTCACGGCTTTCAGCTGCTGAAACAAATGCGCTGTTTCCTCCGCTTTCAGATCATTACGCCGCTGTTCATGTGAGTGGGGCAGCACGTGTGAATGGCGGAGCATTACGAAATGCACTCATTCGAGGAGCAAAAAATCACGGTGCGAAGGTGATTCATGGGGATGCCTCACTTTTATGGGATGATGCGAAGGTCAACGGAGTCGAGGTGAATGGCGAGAACTATTTTGCGAACAATGTGATTGTCACTGGAGGTGCTTGGGCGCGTGAACTGCTTCAGCCACTTGGGAGGAAGTTCCTCGTTTCACCTCAAAAAGCCCAGATTGTGCATCTCGATCTGCCTGAAACGGATACAGGAAAATGGCCAATCGTCATGCCGCCTTTTATTCAATATTTCCTTCCGTTTGAAAATGGGCGAATTGTCATCGGGTCCACACAGGAAGATCAGGCTGGCTTTGATCTGCGCGTTACAATGGGGGGGTTCAGCATATTATTGATCGTGCGTTGAAAGTAGCTCCGGGTCTATCGGATAGTACGTATGTGGAGACGAAGGTAGGCTTCAGGCCGTTTACGCCAGGGAATGTTCCGATTGCAGGAGCGGTTCCTAGCGTGAGAGGACTGCTGGTGGCGAATGGTCTTGGAGCTTCGGGATTAACGAGTGGACCGTTTCTTGGCGCTGAGCTTGCGCGGTTGGCGCTTGGGGAGAGGAATGAGTTGGATCTAGGAGAGTATCATCCTGGGAGTGCGTTTGGGTGAGCTGTCTCGTTTGTGGAGAAGAATTTGATAAATGACCGAAAAATAAAAATATTCTAAAGAAAACCTTTTCATCCAAGGGAGCTTCTTATATAATGGGAAAATCTCTGAGGTATGAAGAGGTTTCTTTTTTTATGGATTTTTTGAGATTCGGAAATAGTGCTTAGCTTATTCATCTCTACATAAATCGAAAGGAGCTTTTATAACAATGACAACTGACTACTTACATTATCCCTATGCTTCTCAGCGCATGACAACAGTAGCGAACAATGGAATGGTGGCCACCTCCCAGCCGCTAGCGGCACAGGCAGGACTAGATCTGTTGAAAAAGGGAGGGAATGCGATTGATGCGGCGATTGCGACTGCGGCAGTATTGACGGTAGTGGAGCCGACGTCGAACGGGATCGGCGGAGATGCGTTTGCTCTTGTTTGGACGAAGGGTGAATTGCACGGTTTGAATGGAAGTGGACCATCGCCACAATCGATCTCCATTGATTCAGTCAAAGAACGTGGGTATAATGAAATTCCGAAATACGGTTGGATCCCTGTTACTGTGCCAGGCGTTCCGGCATCGTGGGCTGCTTTGTCGAAACGATTTGGGAAGCTTTCCTTAAAAGAGGCACTTGCGCCGGCGATTCACTATGCTGAGGAAGGTTTTCCGGTTTCTCCAATTTTAAGTAAGTTTTGGAAGGATGCTTATGCGCATTTTGAAAAAGAGTTAAAGAAAGAAGAGTTTCAGCACTGGTTTGAAACGTTTGCGCCGGACGGTCGTCCGCCTGAAGTAGGCGAGGTTTGGAAGTCGAAGGGTCACGCGGAGACGTTAAGGCAAATCGCAGAAACCGATGCCGCTTCTTTTTATCAGGGAGAAATTGCAGATAAGATTGATGCTTTTTCGAAAGCGTATAATGGGTATTTGACGAAGAAAGATCTTTCGTCATTTGCGCCTGAGTGGGTCGATCCGATCTCAGTTCAATATCGCGGGTATGACGTTTGGGAGATCCCGCCAAATGGGCAAGGACTGATTGCGTTGTCTGCGCTGAATATCGTAAATGGGTTTGATTTTGATCATAAAGATTCCGTCGATACCTATCATAAGCAAATTGAAGCGATGAAGCTCGCTTTTGCGGATGGACAGAAGTACATTACTGACGAAGAGGAAATGTCAGTCGCGTTTCAGGATTTGCTCTCGCCTGCTTACGGTGAAAGTCGCCGTCAGTTAATTGGTGATGAAGCGCTTTTGCCCTCTCCTGGCCAGCCTCCAAAAGGCGGTACCGTCTATTTAGCGACGGCTGATGATGAAGGAAACATGGTCTCGTTTATTCAGAGTAATTATATGGGCTTTGGTTCAGGACTCGTGGTGCCTGGCACCGGGATTGCGCTCCAAAATCGCGGGCATAATTTTTCGATGGATCCTGAGCATGACAATGCGCTAAAAGGTGGAAAGCGGACGTATCACACGATCATTCCTGGATTTCTCAGTAAAGATGGTAACGCGGTTGGCCCGTTTGGCGTGATGGGAGGCTTTATGCAGCCGCAGGGGCATTTACAGGTGATTACGAATCTAATTGATTTTCATTTAAATCCGCAGTCTGCCCTTGATGCGCCGAGGTGGCAGTGGGTTGAAGGGAAGCGCGTGTGGGTGGAGTCGACTTTCCCGCCTCATCTTGCCGAGGCGCTTAGCCGAAAAGGTCATCAAATCGAAGTTCAGTTGGAAAAGGGTGCGTTCGGCCGCGGACAAATTATCTGGCGTGATCAGCAGTCAGGGACCTTATTTGGAGGCACAGAATCAAGAACAGACGGAACGATCGCCGCTTATTAAAAGGGGCGGGAGGTTTCGGAAGGTGGTGGGTCATGCAACAGTGGCATCTTTTTCTCGCTTTTTTTAGAGTGGGAATGCTTGGGTACGGAGGAGGACCTTCTTCTATTCCACTGGTACATAAAGAGGTAGTTGAGAAATACAAATGGATGAACGATGATGAATTTGCAGATGTTTTGGCATTGGGGAATTCACTTCCAGGACCAATTGCGACGAAAATGGCGGGGTATATTGGCCATCGAGTGGCAGGAATTACGGGGATGCTGAATGCCGTGCTGGCAACGATTGTGCCGACGATCGCAATTATGATTTTCTTACTAACGTTTCTATCCACGTTTCGAGAAAAAGTATGGGTACAGGGGATGACGCAGGCCGTTGTTCCAGTGGTTGGTGTTATGCTAGCCGTGTTAACGTATGATTTTTTCAGAAAAGCACAGGGCAACTTAGGGTGGATTTTAACCATTGCGTTGACGGTTGCTTCCTTTTTATTTATTGAAATTGCGGGGATACATCCGGGGATTGTAATAGGATGTTTGCTGCTTTATGCGTTACTTAAGCCGACTCGTAATGCTGGGAAGTCCGATGATGATCAGGTGAGAAAGGGGCCGTCCTCATGATTTACTGGGATATCTTTGTGGCGTTTTTCATACCTGGAATTGTTGGTTACGGAGGCGGACCTGCGTCTATCCCGCTTGTAGAAAATGAAGTTGTTGGTCGATTCGGCTGGATGAGTGTGAATGAATTTAGTGAAATGCTAGCGATGGCAAATGCCCTACCTGGACCAATTGCGACGAAAATGGCAGGTTACATAGGGTTTCAGCAGGGAGGGGTTCTTGGCGCATTTGTAGGTGTGTTTGCGACAGTGGCACCTTCGCTCGTTCTGATGATTGTCCTACTGAGTTTATTAAATCGGTTTAAGAACTCACCAAAAGTGAAGAAAATGACGGCCCTCATTCGCCCGACGATTGCGATCTTGCTTGGCGTGATGGCGTTTCAGTTCTTTGCCAGTTCGTATGAAGGTGCGGGGCTGGTTCAAACGATCTTTCTGATTGTGGCTAGTTTTGTACTGATGGAGAAGATGAAAGTGCATCCGGCGTTTGTGATTGTCGGGGCACTGGCGTATGGGGCAGTGTTTCTGGGGTAGAGGTGAGTTCGCGAGTGCCTGTCACCGCCCGAATTAGCGCGAATAAAGTCGAGTTTTGCGTTAGAACGATTCCTTTTTAGAAGGGATCGTTCTAACGCATTTTTTAATGTGGATTTAAGAAGAAGGAAGTCTTGCCATGCAAGGTTGCAGTTTCATACGAGTAGGTTTAAAATATGAGTGTACTCATAAATGAGCGCAGTCATAAATTAACTGGGCTGTTAGGAGGTTATGATGAGCGGACTACGTGAACAAAAGAAGCAGGCAACGAGAAAGACGATCATGGAGGTAGCGAAAGGTCTTTTTCTTGAAAAAGGATATGAAGCGACATCAACAGAGCTTGTAGCTAGGAGGGCCGGGATCGGTTCAGGAACGTTATTTAATTACTTTCCTTCTAAAGCAGAGCTTCTCGTTGAAGTGATGCGAGCGGAATTTACAGGTATGGAAGAGAGGAAGGATCTAAGTTTTGAAGTTCAGGAGACAGCTGAAGCTACCGTTCGAAATTATTTAACGAAGCGTTTGGAAGGCTTCAGTTTGCTAGAGAAGAAACTTTTTCGAGAATTGATTGTGGCATCATTGAATGCTTATCAAAGTAAACCAGAATTCCTTCAGAGCTTGATGCAGCTCGATTTTATGTTTATTGAAGAGCTGGTTGAACTTCTTAAGGAAATAAGGCGACTAGGTAAGCTTCGGGATCATTTCGAAGTAGAAATTGCCGCTGAGCTTATTTATAGCTCAGTGATGTTTGAAACGCTTATTTACCTTTACCAGGAGGAGCGCAGTCTTGAAGAAGTGTTAGAGCAAACGGGTCGTAAGCTTACATTTATTTTAAAGTGAGGTGAATCGTGATGGACGTATGTATTGTGGGTGGCGGTATTGCAGGATTAACCCTTGCTTATTGTTTGAGTGAAAGAGGAGATCAAGTCACGATTGTTGAGAAATCTCCTTCGATACGAACGGAAGGCTATATGATTGATTTCTTTGGAGCAGGTTATGACGTGGCTGAAAAGCTGGGCATGCTCGATGATTTAAGCCATATTCATTATCCAATTGATTCTCTTTCTTTTTTGAAGGGAAATGGCTCGGAGAAATACAGGATTTCCTATCAATCTCTACGTGAGTTATTAAACCAAAAGCACTTCAATTTTATGCGGGGAGACCTTGAGACAGTGCTTTATGAGAAGGTTCGAGAACAGGTTACGTTTCGGTTTGGTGTATCTCCAGAGCGAATTGAACAGGATGCGGAAAAGGCACATGTGATTCTCTCAGATGGTATAAAGCTTACATGTGATTTAGTTGTAGGTGCGGACGGTATGCGATCGAAAGTGCGCTCACTTTCGTTTAAGAAAGAGAAGGAGCCAATTCGCTATATGGGTTATTATACAGCGGCTTATATTGTTGAAGACCCTGCTTTTCTTGAAAAATTGATAAGAATTTTTATACGTATTCGGAACCGAATCGCCAGGTTTCTGTCTACCCGATTCGAGGCAATAAAGTGGCGACGTTTTTCTTATATCGCTATCCAGAACAACAGGGGCATGTGCAAAAGGAAAAAGCACTGGAGCAACTGAATGAATATTTTGATCATATGAATTGGATTGTTCCTGATTTGCTCGAAGCAGGCAAAGAAGCACAGGATTTTTACTTCGATGAGGTGTCGCAAGTAGGATTACCTCAGTGGCGAAACGGCAGGATTACTTTTGTGGGTGATTCCTGTCAGTGCATTTTATTACTAGCCGGGCAGGGTGCTTCCATGGCGATGGCGGGGGCATATACGCTTGCAAAATCGCTTGATCAACATCCCAATAATTTGGAAGCTGCGCTTACGGATTATGAACGGTCTCTCTATCCGGATATCGATAAGCTTCAGAAGTCGGCTAGAAGGTTTGCGAGCTTCTTCTTGCCTTCTTCCTGGTGGGGGATTTTTGTAAGGGATGTATTGACGAGAGTATCGGTATGGCCGGGAGTGAGGAAGTTAGTGAATTTTAGTACGGTGCGGCTGCCGAAGTGAGTTCGCGAGAGTTCGCAAGTCGCGAGTGCCTGTCACCGCCCGAATTAACACACATATTGTCGAAACTAAAAGGCCGCGCTCATGTGAGCGCGGCCTTTTGGTTGTGTGGTGGTTTATTCGACTGGAATTAACTTCACCGGTCCCAGGGTTTCGATCACATCCCCATCACTGGTGAAGAAGACGAAATCCCCCGTTCCAACAATGCTGTCTCCTAGTATGGTGTTTACTGTTGGTAATCCACTTGGGTTATAAACGAAGAAGTTTGTGCCTTCTCCAACGTTCGTTACTTGATACCGACCTTCTGGGATATCGCTGCCAACAATATATTGGCCGGCGCTGAGTTTAATAGGTTCTTCGTTTTTCTTTACAATGGTTTCTTCGAGTTGATCAATATCCTTTTTCTTTGCTTTGATTGTGTTATCTAGTGTGCTCACTTTATCCTTTTTCGTTTTAATGTCATCTTCAAGCTTGCTCATTTCTTTTTTCGTGCTTTCTTTTTCTTTTTTTAGCTTTTCAATATCTGCAGAGACATTTTCCTTCTCATCGAGTAACTTTTTTACTTCCTCAGCTTTTACTTTAGCTTCTTCTAGATTCTGAGTTTCAGTCGCAAGCTTCTCTTCTGTACTGCTCATTTCATTTTGAATCGATAGAAGCTTCTCACCTTCTTCTTTCGCTGCCATTTCAGATTCAGTAATCTCTGCTTTGATTTTCTTCAAATCCTCGGTGTAGTTTTCTTCAAGATCCGCGTTCCCAATTAACACTCCGATTAAAACGCTGACAAGGATGGTTGCGATTACGCCTCCAATGGAGAGGGTAAGGATTAGGCCTTTTTTCAACACACATTCCTCCGAACATGTCTTAGTAAGCTACTATCCTATGTATATTGCTGGGATAGGTCATTTATCACATAAAATGGCGAGTCTGTGTTTCGGAGGGACATGCTATACTGTGAAAAAAGTCATTTTACAAGAGTGTAAGGAAAGGATGAGAGATGGTGATTTTCCAAATAAAAGTAAGCCTAGTTGAGATGAAATCAAAGATTTGGAGACGACTTGAGGTAGATGATTCGATCTTTCTTAGTGAGCTACATGAATACATACAAATTGCTTTTAATTGGTCGAACGCACATCATCATTATTTTATTATGGATCATCGCGATTTATTTACATTAAGTGATGAAGAAAGTGAATTATTCATTGGTCCCACACAAGTAGATTCTCAAAACGCTGGAATGGAAATGCGTGATGAACGTAAAGTTCGGATTTCGGATGTTTTAAATGAGGAGCAGGTTTCATTAACATACGTTTATGGTTCGGAGGAGAACTGGCGGCATGAGATTTTTCTGGAAAAAGCGTTTAGCGGTCGGAAGGGTGCAACTTTTCCAACATGTTTAATGGTCTATAAAGGCGCACCTGAAGAAGGGAAGCGAGATCAGTATGAGCAAGGAAAAATGCTTTCTGCAGGTGAGATGAAGCGTATTAATGAGCAACTTGCTGTTTTTAGGGAGAGTGAGGTAGGTGAGCATGATCTGTGGAAAGAGCTTTTTGAACTTACGATGGCCTATAGAAAGCTTCAACCTTGGAAGTGGATTCATAGCAACGAGATGTTCATTGTAGAAATACCGGGAACGGGTGAAGTTGCTTATTGTTCGGTGCTCGGGATGAATGGGCAGCACTTTGGGCTTGGCGTCCACCTTGGTAATGACGGTCTTGCTTATAAAATGGCGGTAAGGGATGGCCGTGATGATATTCAGACTGTAATTGAATATGAGCGTAGCTTATTGCTGGCGTTTCAGGCTCGCGATGAGTTAAAGACAGAGGATCTTCGGTGGATTAAAAAGCTGGGGCTTCGTTTTCGTGGTCGGCAGGAATGGCCGGTTTTTAGAAGTATGTCATCCGGATATTATCCGTGGCATTTCTCTCGAAAGGAAGTACGGACGTTTTGTGAGATCTTAAAGCAGGCGATTCACGTGGTAGAAGAGACGGAGAAGAATGACGCCTACTTGTTAGAAGGTTATGATGGGCGGTGGCGTGCACGGTTGCTGGAATCAGGTCAGTGGGTAAATGGCGTGATGAATGCTGTTATACAACCTGAAGAGGAAGAGGCGGTGCTGATTTCCGAGATTGAAATGAGGCGGATTCAGAAATATAGACAGGTGAAAATGCGTCTTGAGTTTGCATCATACTTTGAAGAAGAAGCGATTCAGGAAAGAGATGGAGAACGTCCGTTTTTTCCGAATGTTGTTCTTGGGGTTGAAGATGAAGGGGCTATGATCGTTTATTATCAGGTGTTTGAGAGAGTAGATTATGGAAAACAGCTACAGGCTGCACTAGTAGAAATGCTTAATAAACTCGGTTTCTTGCCAGCTGAAATCTGTGTGGATTCAGAACGAATTGCACTCAAGATCTCAGCTCTGACAACCAAACTCGGTATTAGATTAGTGCGTGTTAATCGTCTACTTAATGTGGAAGAGGTTAGGCGGTGACAGGCACCGCCCGATGTTTGTCCTTCTTTGTCGAACGGGTGGTATATCAGAAAGGGATCCTAGCCTCAAGAATGGTACTACTCTTTTAAAGCGAGCTCCTTTTTAGCTATAATGAATGTATGAACCGAGCCAAACAGTTGGCGGCTCAAGAGGAGAGGCTTATATGTCATCAGATAAACTCAATCATAATAAAGGTGAAGCACTATACCTTCAAATAAAAGATGTTCTGATCAAACGAATTCAAACCGGTGCCTGGAAGCCGAATACGTTGATTCCTACTGAACAGGATCTCATCAAAGAATTTGATGTAAGTCGAACGACAATCAGGCAGGCGATTTCGATTCTTGTGCAGAATGGCTTGTTAGAGAAAAAGCAGGGGCGCGGAACAGTAGTCAAACCACAGAATTTGATCGGAAATCTTGGGAAGCTTAGGGGCTTCGCTGAAGAAGTGTTGGAACGTGGACAAACTCCCCATTCAAAGGTGCTGAGAGCAGAATTTCGTGATGACCTTTACCATGAGAACGATATGCTGAAGGTAACGGAAGGTGAGCCAATCCTTCTTGTGGAACGTATTCGTTTTGCAGACGAGGTGCCGATAGCTCTTGAACGAACGTGCTGGCCAAAGGAAATTGGCGAGATTTTAATTAAATTTGATCTTAATCAGGCGATGTATTATGAAGTACTTGAACAACATCACTATTATCTCAAAAAAGCGAGTGAGCGAATCACGGCCATTAACGCCACGATCAACGAAGCAGACGCACTTGGTATTCGCCCTGGTGAAGCGCTCCTGGAAATGACGCGTCTAAGTCTTGGTATAAATGATCATCCGATCGAATATACGAGAACGAAGTACCGGAGCGATCAATATCACTATAATATTGAGCTTGAGAGGTAGAGTGAGGTCAGGAAATAAATACATCACTTATTGATAGTAATAACTGTGAACGATAAATGAAAAAGGGTTTGCTCTCCATTTGGAGAGCAAACCCTTTTTTGACTAGCCTATTTTATTGGTTTAGTTCATCTGCTTAGCAACATGATCCTCATTAAATTCTTCAAGATGCATGAGTTTTTGTAGCTTCTTAGAAAGCAAGAGCAGGATCACACCTAAACTTAGAGCAGCGACACCTAAATAAATGAAGATTTCAAGATAGCCCGCTGATGTTGTGAGTGAAGCGATGTAACCTGCAAGGTAGTTAGCAGCAGCGTTACTTAGGAACCAAACACCCATCAATAGTGAAGCGATTTTCACTGGAGACATTTTACTAACTAGAGAAAGTCCGATTGGTGAAAGCGATAGTTCGCCAAGTGTATGGAAGAAGTACGTCACAACCATAAATAGCATGCTAGCTTTCACTGCAATGTTTCCTTCATCACTACCGGTCATCATAACCGCCGGAACCATTACCATGAATCCGACACCAAGTAGGATTAAACCGAATGCCATTTTTGTAGGAATGGCAAAATCACCGCGTTTTGATTTTGCTAGTTTTAGCCAAATGGCTGAAATGATTGGTGCTAGCAATAATACAAACATGGGGTTCAGTGATTGGAAGAAGGATACTGGTACTTCGTAGCCAAAGACCGTTCTATCTATGAAATCCCTTGTATAAAGCGTAAAGGAAGCACCTGCTTGTTCGAATCCTGCCCAGAATGTAACGGTGAAAATGGCTAGGATTAGAATGACTGAAGTACGCTGCTTTTCGATTTTTGTAAGCGGCTTAGCTTTTCCTTCAATCGTTGGTGTTACACGGTTACTGGATGGTGTTCTTCCAATATTACCAAGATATTTTTTAGAAAGTAGATTAAAAGTAATTTGTCCGATAATCATCCCAATTGATGATGCTAGAAATGCATATTTAAATCCAAATGTTTCAACGCCGCCTGTATTTGTATAGAAAACATTAGCGTATAAAAGACCGGCAATTAATGGTGAAATCAAGCCACCAAGGTTAATTCCCATATAGAAAATGGTGAACGCTGAATCTTTTCGCTTATCGTTCTTACTGTATAGCTCTCCAACAAGAGTGGAAATATTAGGTTTGAAAAACCCATTACCGATAATCAGTAACAATAACCCGGTATAGAGGCCCCATTGTTCTTGGACAGCAAACAGTGTAAAATCACCGATGGCCATTGTAATACCACCAATGGTAATGGCCGTTCTTAATCCGATGAATTTATCGGTTAAATAACCACCAATTAATGGTGTGAAATAAACAAGACCAGTGTACATACCGTAAAGCAGTAGTGCTTTATCTTGATCCATCCCCAGTCCTCCGCTAATTAACTCAGCGGTTAAATAAAGAATGAGAATTGAACGCATACCATAAAAGCTATAGCGTTCCCACATTTCTGTGATAAACAAAAGATACAAGCCAGGAGGGTGTTTTAGCTTCCCTTTTTTCGTTGGCTTCTCGTCTATGGTGGTGTCCATAATCAAACCTCCAATTTTTTATAACTTCCCCATTTTAGCAAATTATTTGTCAATTTAAAGCGTTAATGAAAAAGTGCACCTTTTTGAAATCTTTGCAAATTTGTAAAAAACAGAAGAAGGTATCACGGATTCATTGTCGATAATTGGAGGTTTTTTGATTCAATAATGCCTTTAAACCGTTAATTTGATTGCATTTAAGAAGGAATGTAAAGACTTATGAAAAATAGACGAAGCATTCTAACGATTACAGTTGAATTAAAAAAATAAGGAGAACGACCTAGTCGTTCTCCGGTGATATTTGGTTAGCTGACGAGCTCAATATCGTATTCATCAAGCCATGCGTTGATTTGAATCAAGTAGTCGAGGAGACCTTTCACTTGATCGGTATTCAATCCTTCTGCCTCATTCGAAGCAATCGCACGAACTTTTTTCGTATCAATTAATGAAAGAATAGGGGAATCTGGATTGTCGAGAATGTCGATCATCCAATTTTGTACGCCCTCAAGATAAACTGGGTCTTTATCACTTGGATACGCACTTTTCTTACGATAAAGGACATCATCTGGAAGCGTTCCTTTTAGAGCGCGACGTAGGATTCCTTTCTCGATGTCATCGACGTTTTTGTAATCAATTGGAACGTTCCACAGGTATTCAACGATCCGATAATCACAGAAAGGTACGCGTACTTCAAAGCCTGTTTTCATACTTGCTCGGTCTTTGCGATCAAGCATAAACGGTAGGAATCGTGTGATGAAAAAGTAAGACATTTGACGCTGTTTCGCTTCAAACTCACTTTCGCCTTCAAGAAATGGAATTTCTTCATAAGCTTCTGCAAAACGCTCTTTCTGGTATTGCTCAGGCTGAATTTGTTTTTTCGTTTCTTCAGAAAGCACGGAAGAAATGCCTTTTAGGTTCACGAGCCATGGATATACTTCAGCATCCAGATATTTTTCCTGATGGAACCATGGATAACCTGAGAATACCTCATCGGCAGACTCACCAGAAAGCGCCACGGTAGCATCCTTTTTCATTTCTGTGAAAAGGAGATAGAGCGATGTTTCGATTTCACCGACGCCGGGCAGATCTCGTCCTCTCATTGGTTCAAGGAGATTTGAAAGCAGCTGGTCCGCTCCGAACGTGACAGAATGATGGTCTGTTCCAACATGGTCAGACACCCGTTTGACCCACGGCTCGTCCATATCATGTCTGAGGAAATCCTTTTGGAAGTGATCTTCGTTTTGGTCGAAATCGATTGAATAGGTTCCTAGCGTTTTGTCTGATTGTTTGAATTCTTGAGCGGCAAGACTTGTTAGGGCACTAGAATCAAGTCCTCCTGAAAGCATTGAAACAATAGGCATATCAGAGATGAGCTGACGTTGAACAGTATCTGTTAAAAGCTCACGAATTGTTTCAGTAGTTTTATCAACATCATCTGTATGAGGCTTTGATTCTAACTTCCAATAGCGGTGCTCTTCGATGGAATCGGCTGTTGCGATCACGTAATGCCCAGGACGAACTTCATCAATCCCTTTGAAAATAGCCTGTCCAGGTGTTCGCATAGGTCCCATTCCGAAAACTTCAGCAAGGCCATTACGGTCGACTTGTGGCTGCACGGATGGGTGCGCGATAATCGCTTTCATTTCAGAGCCATAGAAGAGCGAATCGCCCTGTTTTGAATAGAAAAGCGGCTTGACACCGAGGTGGTCACGGCCAAGGAAAAGCTGTTGTTCCTTTTTATCCCAGATCGCAAATGCGAAGATGCCGTTAAAATGTTTCACGCATTCTTCTTTCCATTCCATGTAAGCGTGTAGGACTACTTCTGTATCTGAATTAGAAGTGAACGTATGTCCTTTCTGCTGTAGTTCCTGTGTTAATTCTCGATAATTGTAGAGTTCCCCGTTATACGTAAGAACAAGTTGTTGATCTGATGACGTCATCGGCTGTTTACCGCCGCGAGGATCAATAACGATCAAACGACGATGAGCGAGTGCCGCCTGTTCTGATAGCCAGAATCCTTCTTCATCAGGTCCACGGTGAGCAATAGAATCTGCCATTTTCTTTAGCGTATCTTGCTCCGTTGAGAGGTCACCAGACCAATTAATCCAACCTGTAATGCCACACATAACAATTCCTTCTTTCTTAATAGATTGCTTGAATTTCTAAAGTACTTTCCAATCGTATTCCTCTTATTTGTGGAGGGTCAACATGTGAAAGAGCCTGCAAAAATGGTTTTATTTTCCTTAGTTGGAAAATAAGTGGTTTAATAGTCTTGCTCTTTAGGAAGAGGTGGGAAATAATGGTGCCTGTCACCGCCCGAATAAACTCAAGTTTTGTCGAGTACTTCTACCGTGCGTTGTCTACTTGTGGACAATTAATTTCAAGCAGTGATAAAATTAATAAGATGTGGATAAGTATGACAGGGAGAGGAGGGTTTGAGATGAGACAGGTGCTACTGCTGATGTTATTTGGTTTTCTCGTGTTTATATATCCAGCACAGCAATTAAATCAATATGATTATCATTCTGCTGACAAACCGACGATCAGTGAATTTGCTTATCTCCCAGATGCAAAGTTGATTCCTCCCCCGACATCAGTTTCTCTTCAGAAACAAAAGGTCGTTGGCCCTTTTGTTCCGTTTACGAGTGAGCAGAACTTTCAGGATCATCTTACATATCCTCAAAAAAACATGATGCAAATAGAAGCTTTTCCTGATGCGAGAGGCTTCCTGAATGTATATGCTGTTCACTCTAATTACCTCATCAACCTTCTATAAACAATCATTCACTAATAGCAATGATGCCGAACTACTATGTCATTTTCTTGATAAGTTTAAAATGATGAATGCCCATAGTTGAGCGAAATAATGATGGCAAAGCAAGCTTGAACGTTTCGGATGGGCTGTTCTTTTAACCCTCCCAATTATGGGGAGGATTAAGCTCTCAGCGAAACTGTCTAGTCATCGTGTACTGCAGTTAGTGTTATCTTATTTTAAATAAGTACAATGTTTTGATAGATAAAGAGGAGGCAATATTTTGAGTGAAAGTAAACCGTTAGAAGAGTTAATTAATGAAACGAAAATTCATAAAAAAACACCGCTTCAAGAAAAAGCGAGAAGAACGTTTATGATTACATTAGGTGCCGTTATTATGGCTGTTGGTTTAGAAGTTTTTCTAGTACCCAATCAGGTTATTGACGGAGGGATTGTTGGTATTTCCATTATGCTCTCCCATTTAAGTGGTATTAGCTTAGGAATTTTCTTATTCGTTCTTAACCTTCCGTTTATTTATATAGGCTACAAACAAATTGGCAAGACGTTCGCTTTCTCAACGCTGTACGGTATCGTGATTTTATCCATATCGACTGCGCTATTGCATCCTGTCCCGGCTTTTACTGATGACACTCTCTTAGCCACATTGTTTGGCGGAGTTGTCCTCGGAATTGGGGTCGGAATGGTCATTCGTTTTGGTGGATCACTTGATGGAACAGAAATTCTTGCGATTCTTGCGAGTAAAAAGCTTCCGTTCTCTGTTGGAGAAATTATCATGTTCGCGAACCTGTTCATTCTTGGTAGCGCAGGATTCGTATTCAGCTTTGATCGCGCGATGTATTCATTGCTCGCCTACTATGTTGCTTATAAAATGATCGATATTACGATCAAAGGTCTTGATGAATCAAAGTCCGTTTGGATTATTAGTGATAACCATAAAGAACTCGGCGATGCTATTTTAAGCCGCTTAGGCAGAGGGGTAACCTATTTGCACGGCGAGGGTGCTTTTTCTGGTGATGATAAGAAAGTGATTTTCTGTGTGATCACTCGACTAGAAGAAGCGAAATTAAAAGACATTGTCGCTGACCATGATGATTCGGCTTTCCTTGCGATGGCCGATATTGCAGAAGTAAGAGGCGGTCGCTTTAAGAAAAAAGATATACATTAGTGATGATATAAAAGTCGTTTGAGAGTTGCAGGGGATGATCCTCTAGCGACTCTTTTTTATGTGGTGTGATTCACGCATTTGGTTTATTTCGTGGGTGAGTGTAAATTCCTTTTGATCCTTTGCTCCTTTTATTGGTAAAATAATAGAAATATCTATTGAAGGCAGGTGTGTCGCGTGGTAGTTATCGTCGTTAAACTTTGTATATCAGCTTGTCTAGGACTCATGATTGGAATTGAACGCGAGTTAAAGCATAAGCCTCTAGGTTTAAAAACGTGTATGGTTATTGCAGTGAGCAGCTGCTTATTAACGATTGTTTCCATTGAATCCGCTGAAACGTACTCTCAGATATCTGACAACATCCGAACAGATCCAATGCGACTTGCTGCTCAAGTTGTTTCTGGGATTGGTTTTATCGGTGCGGGCGTTATTTTAAGACGAAATAATGATGCCATCTCAGGATTAACAACTGCGGCGATTATATGGGGAGCTTCTGGACTAGGTATCGCCGCAGGAGCGGGATTTTATTTTGAAGCGTTTGTAGGGGCAAGCTTGATCCTGTTTAGCGTAAATATCCTTCCCTGGATTATCAAAAAAATTGGTCCTAGCCAGCTAAGACAGCGTGAGATGAGAGCAAAAATTACGCTTCGAAAGGGAACGAACATTACCGCATTTATGAAAACCATCCAGGCGGCCGATTTTGAAATCAAGCACGTCCGCGTTCGCGATACGAAGGAAAAGAACCATCAAATAGATTTGCGTCTGCTTACCTTTGAAGCGAATCATACGACTAGTATTTATCAGCAGCTAAGAGACATTGACGGCGCAACGTTTGTGGAGGTTGAGGGGTAGCGCGTAGCGGGGCGCGAAGGTGCCTGTCACCGCCCGATTAAGCTCACATTTTGTCGAACTATCAACTAAGTATTTCAAAGTGACTAGTGGTCGTATTCTAATATTTTCTTCTCCTGAATAGAGTAATACAGAGGTGCGCTACTTCTATTTTACGACGTTGGAGATGACGAACGATGGTAGTTGTGCTTATTAAACTAAGTATTTCAGCTTTGCTTGGATTACTGATTGGAATTGAACGCGAGTTAAAGCATAAGCCACTCGGTTTAAAGACTTGTATTGTCATTGCAGTAAGCAGCTGTTTGTTAACGATCGTGTCGATTGAATCAGCGGAAACGTTCGCGGAGCTTTCCCCGAATATTCGAACGGATCCAATGCGATTGGCCGCTCAAATTGTTTCTGGGATTGGTTTTATCGGTGCTGGTGTAATCTTGCGGCGTAATAATGATGCGATTTCTGGCTTAACAACTGCAGCGATTATTTGGGGAGCATCTGGATTAGGAATAGCAGCGGGTGCCGGTTTTTATTATGAAGCTTTTGTTGGTGCTGGATTGATTCTGTTCAGTGTGAATATTCTTCCATGGATCATCAAACGGATTGGACCAAAGGCACTTAGACAGCGGGAAATGCGTGCCAAAATCACGTTAAATAAAAGTGTAGATGTGACTCATTTTATGAAAGCCATTGTGGCAAATGATTTTGAGATTCGACACGTTCGTGTGCGAGATACAAAAGATAGAAACCCGCAAGTCGAGTTGAAACTTATGACGTTTGAAAAAAATCATACGACGGATATTTATCAGCTTCTTCGAAAAGTGGAAGGCGTAAATGAAGTAGAGGTTGAAGGGTAAATGAGTCGTTGCGTGATCTAAAAAGGGAAGGAGGTAGCCATTTATGAGCCACCTCCTCTTTTTTATTTTTTCAACGGTGGTAGTAAGGAAAATTCATAGCCCTCGGCGCGGATTTTTTTGATTAGATCTGGGAGCACCTGGATAGTTTGTTGTAGTTCATGAAGGAGAATAATGGCACCATTTTCAAGGTTCTGAATCACATTTTGTAAGATTTCTTCCGGATGGCGTGCAAGTTACCAATCCATTGAGCTAATTCGCCACATCACCGTTGTTAAGCCAAGATCCCGAGCTGCTTTAATTGTATCAAGGTTAAATTGACCAAACGGCGGCCTAAAATAAGTTACAGATGAGCCGGTGATTTCGTGGATTTTTAGCTTGCTGTATTCAAGCTCCTCAAACTGCTCGGCATAACTAAGTTTTGTTAAATTAGGATGTTTGCGAGAGTGGGTGCCAATTAGGTGACCTTCATCTAGTACTCTTTTCCAAGGTCTTTCTTTATAGAGGAGGCGTGACTGCCAGAAAAACATGCCTTGTACCTCTTCCTTTTTTAAAATATCGAGAAGTTTAGGAAGGACACGTCCTGGACCATCATCAAAGGTTAAGATGACTGTCTTATTTGCTCCTTTTTCTCCTGATGTAATGACGTTTTGATCAATAGAGTCGTACACGACCCTGGAGCTGTCAACGACTCATGGACTTTTAATCATCATCGTTTCCTCCTTTCTTTAGCTCTGCCAGACTTTTTTCGTACATGTTAACCATTGCTGAGATTTCTTGTGTCGCAGAATGGTGCTCTTCAACATACGTAGCTGCATTTTCACCTAGTAATTCTCGGAGAGACGCTTTTTCAATTAAACGATTAGCATATGTTAAGAATTGATTGATGCCGTCATAAACGAAACCAGTCTCTTCGTTCGAGACGAGGCTCATGTTTCCTTTGTTTTTTGAGACGAGTACAGGTAAACCGAAACTCATCGCCTCGAGGATAGCAGAGGATTGTCCTTCGCTATGAGATGTATTAATCACACCATCTGCATTGCTGTATAATGCTTCCATTTCTTTATGAGGAATTACTCCTTTATAAGTCACCCAGTCACTGTTTTCTAAAACTAACTGCTGAACGACCTCTCCCTCATCAGGCTCTATTATTGGGCCGACAATCGTTAAGTTAATGTTTGAGTGAGTTTTGCGTAATTCCAGTAGACTATTAATTGCGAACGGAATGTTTTTTACTTTTCGTATGCCTGCGGGAAGAAGAAAATGGAACGTGTCCGGTTTGGTTTTCTCTAGTACGTTTCTTTTTCTAGAGGTGCTCGTTCCCTGTGCAATCACATAAAGCTTATTTTCTAGTTTTGGTAAAATATTGAGAACAATGCTCTTAGCCTTTTCATCAAAAACATGGACTGCTAACGCATTCGTTAAACAGGCAATAACATCGTTTTTTCTAGTTGGGTTCATTAGGTCATGGTTCAAATCCGTTCCCGTTAGTGTAACGGTATAATTTGTGATTGGAGGACTTATTGATTTTATAAATTGATAAAAACGATAAGCATTAAAACCGTGAATCAAATCAGCATCTTTAAGGGAATGGTGATGATCGTCTTGCTCTGTTATAGAGATCACTTCCGTTTCGACACCAGCATGAATCAATCCATCAGCGATACGCCGAACGGTGATCGTATTGCCACGAAGCTGGTGAAAGAAAGGGGTAGCGAGGATTACTTTCATGCATGCTCATCCTTTGTTCATTTGGGTTGTGTGGGTGGTGACAGGCACTCCCCGATATTTGTCATATTGTGTACTCTCATCTTCCTTCTGATAAAGTTTGATTGAAGGAACAGTTGTGATTTGGGTTCGTACTGTATATTAGTTTACTAAAGATTAGGAGTGTGACAAATATGAAGGGGTTTTTTCGAAGGTTAATTGGATTAGAGAAATGTATGATTTGTCATAGGAAACCTACACGTCCTCAATATTATTTAGATGATGAGGGGAATCGGAAGCCGGTTTGTTTTAAATGTGTGTCCTATGCGGAGAGAAGGGCTTATCGGAAGGCGTAATGGTTGTTAAATAAACGTTTGTTTAATATCAAAATAAAAGAGTGAAGCGTCCTATGAATAGGGCGCTTCACTCTTTTAACGTAGGCCTTGATTTTTATGATAAACGGAATATGCTTGCCTGTACTTATTTAAGCTAGTTTACTGAGATATATAAAGAAAAACATGGCAGCATGTTATTATTTCTTTTATCCTTATAATGTTTCACTGCTATACTCATTAAGGAGTCCGCTGTGATAAACATTTCATTATGGTTGAAGAAGACCTTCTGGTTATAATAGAACGAGGTTTGTTTTGAAGGAGGAAAAGCATGAAGCAACACGAAGAAACGCCTAAAGATGATCCGCGATACCTCGTGGCCAATCGTGAAGCGCTTATTGGCGTTGGGCTTGTTTTAATAAATTTTATACTCTGGTATGGATTTGCCTACGGTTTTGGTTCAAAACCAGTAGAGGAGTATAGCTATATATGGGGATTACCAGCGTGGTTTTTCTACAGCTGTCTGCTTGGAACTGGGATTGTGATTGTCCTCGTAATTTTAGCGGTTGTCTTTTTGTTTAAAGAAGTTCCGTTTGATGAGGAGGAGGACGAATGAATTGGCAAGTTGTGATTCCTCTCCTTATTTTTCTTGTTATTATTTTTCTTATTGGCTTTTATGCTTCAACACATTTGAAATCGACTTCGAACTTTTTGCAAGAGTATTTTCTAGGTAGTCGGCAACTTGGTGGACTTATACTCGCGATGACTATGATTGCTACATATGGAAGTGCCAGTAGTTTTATCGGAGGCCCTGGTGTAGCTTACATGATGGGGCTTGGTTGGGTGCTTTTATCGATGTCACAGCTTGCAACTGGTTACTTTGTATTATCTGTTCTGGGGAAAAAATTTGCGATTATGTCTCGGAAAATTCGGGCGGTAACGTTGATCGATTTTTTAAAGGAACGTTACCAAAGCAAAGCGGTTGTCATTTTATCTGCGCTTAGTATCATTATTTTCTTATTTTCTGCGATGGCTGCCCAGTGGGTCGGGGGTGCAAGACTCATTGAATCGCTGACAGGGTTGCCTTATACGGGAGCACTGTTTATTTTTGCGGTGTCTGTTCTTGTGTATGTTATTATCGGAGGATTTCGCGCGGTTGCGATCACTGATACGGTTCAGGGCATCGTGATGTTAGGTGGCACGCTTGTTATCCTAATTGGAACGGTTATAGCGGGTGGTGGCGTTGAGAGCATTGTTACCACGCTTGCGTCTGAGAATCCTGACTTAATTTCTCCTTTTGGTGCTGATCGATCTTTAACACCACTTTATGTATCGTCTTTCTGGATTCTCGTGGGCGTTGGGGTCGTTGGTTTGCCACAGGTTGCCGTTCGAGCGATGTCTTATAAAAGCTCAAAAGGCATGCATCGTGCTTTAATAATTGGAACAATCGTAGTTGGCGTCATTATGCTCGGAATGCATCTCACTGGGGTGTTTGCACGCGCGGTGCTTCCTGGAATTGAGGTAGGAGATACAGTTATGCCGAGAATTGCTCTAGAAGTGCTACCCTCCTGGCTCGCGGGCATTGTTTTAGCTGCTCCTATGGCTGCTATCATGTCGACAGTGGATTCGCTGTTGTTACTTGTTAGTTCTGCCATCGTGAAGGACGTCTACCTGAATTACGTGAAGCCTGAAGCGAGCGATCAAACGATCAAGCAAATTAGCGTAGGTGTGACGATGGTATTGGGAATATTGGTGTTTGCAATGGCTGTTAACCCTCCTGACCTTCTCATTTGGTTAAACTTATTCTCCTTTGGAGGCCTTGAAGCTGCTTTCATTTGGCCGGTTGTGATGGGACTTTATTGGAAGAAGGGAAATGCGAGCGGTGCGATGGCTTCCATTCTTGTTGGAGTTGGAAGCTATATTGGATTTAATACATTTATGCCAAATGCATTTGGGATGCATACGGTTGTGTTGCCGGTACTGCTTTCGTTTCTAAGTTATGTGAGCGCGAGTTTGATGACGGAGAAGAAACATGCTGTGGTTCAGGAAGAAGTAGTATTGAGGTTATGGAAGGTGTGAAATGGTGCCTGTCACTACCCGCTTTTTGAGAGAATTTGTCGAATGATAAATAAGGAAATATTAATTAGGAGCTCTTCTTCATTGGAGGGCTCTTTATTTATATTTGGATAGCATTCTATAGTAAGCGGACAAATAACTGCAATGGGACAGTAATTAAAAGTGTTTTACGAAAAAAATAAAAACAATTAAAAAATGACCGAGAATGCTCATTTTCTCTACACTTATATACAAATTTCGACTGAAAAAGGTTGAGATTGCTCAATTTTTTGTAGGTGAAAAGTCCATATTTTGGATTGTTAAGCTCTTATTAGGATTAAATGAGTAATTTACTAAACATTCAATTAATGGAATAATTATGCTGATTACTTCATCCTAAGGAGGAATACCATTTGAATAAGAGATCGCTAACAATTACTTTGGCAACAGGTCTGGTTCTAAGTCCAATGTCTTTCTCGGTTGATGCAGCTAAGCCTGCTCCAAATGAACAATCTGACCACGCATTTGACAACAAAGTGATAAAGAAAATTAGCAGCGAAAACATGTATAACAACATTGCCTTATTATCAAAGCAACCTCGTGCATCAGGTACAGAAGGGGAATACAAAGCGGTACAGTACATAAAAAGTGAGTTTGAACGCTATGGCTATGAGACGGAATTACAGCCTTTTACCATTCAGGAGTGGGATGGTGGAGCTTCATCGCTTTCTATTAATGAGCAAGTCTTTTCTGGCGATGTTTATACGTTTGAAGGATCCATTAACGATCACGCCACAGGATCTCTTGTTTATGTAGGACTTGGTTCTCAGGATGAAGTAGGTGTTGAAGTTGCTGGGAAGATCGCATTAATTGAGCGTGGGACTTATAGTTTTTATGAAAAGATTCAGAACGTCTATGATAAGGGAGCAATTGGCGTCATTATGTTTAACGGAGAAGGACGCTCTGGCAATTCATTTGGCTACGCTTATGAAGGACAGGATATCCCGGCGGTAGCGATAACAAGAGAAGCTGGCCTTCAACTTGTGGAGCAGCTGAATAATGAAGACGTGAAAGCTACTGTAAGCGTAGAAAATGCTGGGACAATTGATAAAACTTCTTATAACGTCATTGCGAAAAAAGAACCGCACCCGAATAAGGATAATGGACAAATTGTCAGCATTGGTGCGCATCACGATTCCGTCCCTAATGGTCCTGGAGCTAACGATGATGCTTCTGGAGTAGCGACAACGCTAGAATTAGCCAGAATCATGGCGAAAACCCCTACAGATACAGAGCTTCGATTTGTTACATTTGGTGCTGAAGAAAAAGGATTAGTCGGTTCTTACCACTATGCAGACTCTTTGACTGATGATGAAATAGAAAGCACGGTTGCTCATTTCCAAATGGATATGGTAGGAAGTCGTGATGCTGGGGAACTTATTATGTTCACGCCTGATGGGAACAAGAATCTTGTAACCGATCTTGGTGCTTCAGCTGGAGCGAGGATTTCAGGCGCAGTTGATTATGGAGAACTCGGAAGAAGCGATCACGTGCCTTTCTTTCTAAAAGGGATACCGGCTGCTCTCTTTATTCATGCGCCGCTTGAGCCGTGGTACCATTCTCCAGATGATACGATTGATAAAATAAGTAAAGAGAAACTCCAAAATGTTGCGGAAATTGTAGGAGCAGCCGTCTATCAGATTGCACGACCAGATACTCCTGCACTTGAGAAGGCGCGAGTTGCGCCGAATCCAGCAGACTATGATTTTGATGATCGTCCATTGTAAGAGAAAAGGCTTAACGAGGTGGGGTGGCCCCGCATCGTTAAGACTTATTTAGAATCTTGGCATATTTTGTTTTGACACTAACATAGGTAAATGGTCTATCCAAATAGGGTAGATGTCTATGATAAAATGAATAGTATCAGCTGCAAAGCAGGGTGGGCGGCGGTACCCCGTTTATGAAAGGGGGTGCTGCCTATAATGATGAGCACATACGAGGCGCTTGTATTGATGATCAGTTTTGCTTCTCTCGTGGTCACGATTATTACTGTTTCCAGTAATAAAAAGAAGTAACCCACCCTGCCCCGGCCAAGGATTAAGGTGAGTTACTTTTTGCCTTTTGAGCCGCCGCTCGTCATGCGGAGCAGCTGTATGGACGCTGGTGCGAAAGCACCGGCGTTCTTTTTTTATACTTTATGTTATCTAGCTCTATTATATGCAATGAAGGGTGCTGTGGCAAGAGGGTGATGGTATGATGGTGCCTGTCACCACCCGTTTTATGGTGGATAATGTCGAATGCATACCATGTCATTTGGGGCAATATCTTGCCTGAATAGACGAAGTATATATAATAACCAGCTAATACCTTACGTTTTGTATAATGTGCGATGGCATTCGCTTTGCTATAGTGAATAAAAAGCCGAAAAGGATGAGTGTGAATGGGGATTAACCGAAGTCGTTTACAGAGTCATCTTGAAGAACTCGCTAAGATTGGAAAGATTGGGGAAACAGGAGTCTGTCGTCTTGCTCACTCGAAAGAAGATCGGGAAGCTGTGGAAGTTGTAAAGGGATGGATGGAAGAGGCTGGACTAACTGCTCGAATTGATGGTTTTGGGAATTTAATTGGCAGAATAGAAGGCTCAGAAAAAGATAAGGCAATCCTCATGCTTGGCTCTCACATCGATTCTCAACCTTATGGAGGTCGCTTTGACGGCACGGCTGGAGCTCTTGGAGCGATTGAAGTTGTACATACGATGAAGGACAACGGCGTATTACCAAAGCGAACGATCGAAGTGGTTTGTTTCTCTGATGAAGAGGGTTCACGTTTTAATAAAGGTGTTTTCGGAGTTCGGGCTCTTGCTGGCCTTTTAGAAGATGGTGAACTCGAGCGAAAAGATAAGAAAGGGATGACACGAAAAGAAGCACTGAAAGAATTCGGTGTCGAGCCTGATCTTTCACAAAGCCCGGTATACAAGAAAGGCGATATTGAAGCGTTTCTCGAGCTTCATATTGAACAGGGACCGGTTCTGGAATCTAAAGACAAACCTGTAGGAATTGTTTCGGGAATATCAGGTCCTATCTGGTTAACCGTTACACTTGAAGGATTCGCTGGACATGCAGGCTCTGTTCCGATGCCGTTACGAAAAGATGCGATGGTTGGAGCCAGTGAGATCATTACGAAATTTGATCAGTTAATAAAAGAAGAGGGGAAAGAAACAACGGTTGGGACTGTGGGAAGTGTGCAGGTATTTCCGAATTCACGTAACATCATTCCTGAAAAAGTTGAATTTACAATGGATTTGCGTGACATCGACCTGGAGCACCGTACGATGCTTGAGAAAAAGCTTTACACGATCATTGAAGAAGCCGCCACGACTTACAAACTTACCTATACGATCACCGAAGATACAAGAAGTGAGCCGCGCTATTGTGCTGACTGGATTAAAGAAATCATGAGTGAAGAGGATAAAGCGCTCGGTTTCGAATCCCCTGTTTTAATGAGCGGACCATTCCATGATGCTCTGTTTATGTCGTATATCAGTGATTATGGGATGATTTTTGTTCGATGTGAAAAGGGGATTAGCCATAACCCGCTTGAGTTTGCGGAAATGGATGATATTGAGAAAGGAGTGCAATTGCTTTATCAAACAGCAGTGAGGATTGCGCAGAAGGAGTAAAATTCGCAGATAATGAAGTTGTTTCATGAAGGAGTTTCACATTTTCAATTTTTTGGTCACCGTAGTAAATAGAAAAGTCGGTATGCTTTCATTGGCATGCCGACTTTTTCTGTAAATCTATAAAAACTGAGAAAATTAATGATCACTTAGCTTTTCAAAAATGATAATCGCTTGCTTAATTTCTTGAGGGATTGCTTTTGCATGACCGGTCGTTGAGTCAATATTCACCTGGATGACCTCTGCTTTTACAAGAGTTTCCTCATTTCTTGTTATAGTGTGCTCAAGTTGAAAACTACTCTGCCCTATTTTAGTAATTCGGCAGTACACATCAAGGAGATCATCCAATTTTGCTGGTTTGATGAATTCAATCGTTATTTTCCTTAACACCGGATCAAACAACTGATCTTCAGCTAGTTTCTGTAATCGATCACCTAAGACGTGTCGGAAATACTCAGTTGTAGCAATGTCGATATAAGTAGAATAGTGGGCATTGAATACAATTTTTTGACCGTCGATTTCGGAGTAACGAACGCGGATGGGAAAAGAAAAGTGATAGTTATGTAACATGGTTTACCTCAACTTTCGATTTTCTTTATTTTATCACAATATTCCGTTATTATTTTGCGTATCGCTTCGAAATTTCCCGGGTAATGTCTCTATGTGGAAGAGGAATTTCGTTTTTATTCGTGAAACATGTAGGATAGAGACAATTTGAGTTAAGGAGTGGAATGTGGATGAAACCCAAAGTGTATATTACGCGGAAGTTGCCAGATGAAATTGTGAAGCCTATTCGTGAAACATGTGAAGTAAGGATGTGGGACCAGGAAAAAGAACCAGTGCCGCATGCTGTCTTAGAAGAAGAAATTAAGCGGGTGGACGGGCTTTTTTGTATGTTAACTGAACAAGTAGATCACTCACTTCTAAAAAAAGCCAACAACCTGAAAGTAGTAGCCAATATGGCTGTAGGTTATAACAACATTGATATTGAAGCAGCTAAAGAATGCGGGATTGTTGTGACGAATACTCCGGGGGTTCTGACGGAAACAACAGCCGACTTAACCTTTGCTTTACTAATGGCTACCGCACGCCGAATTCCTGAAGCATCCAATTATTTGCGTGAAGGAAACTGGGAAGCCTGGTCACCTATGCAGCTAACAGGGCAGGATATCTATGGGGCGACATTAGGGATTATAGGCATGGGGAGAATTGGGGAAGCTGTGGCGAAAAGAGCTAGAGGATTTGATATGAATGTGGTTTATCACAACCGTCGTCGGAATCAGGAAGCAGAAAGTAGATTAGATCTTCAGTTTAAAGAGTTTGAAGAGCTTTTAAAGGAGTCTGATTTTGTATGTGTTTTGACACCATTAACGCCTGAAACTGAGAACTTAATTGGGGTAGAGCAGCTTGAAACGATGAAGAGGAGCGCTGTTTTAATCAACACAGCAAGAGGAGGAATTGTAAATGAAGATGCTCTTTATGAAGCCCTAACGAATGGTGTTATATGGGCTGCGGGTTTAGATGTTTTTAAAGAAGAGCCAGTACCGCTTGATCATCCCTTGCTTCGTCTTTCAAACGTCGTTACCCTTCCTCATATAGGGAGTGCAAGTGTAAAAACGAGGTTGAGAATGGCAGAAGTCGCTGCTATGAACTTATTGAAAGTACTTGAAGGAGAAGAGGCGCCAAATAAGGTGTAGAGGCAATGGTGCCTGTCACCACCCGATACCACCGGATTGGTGCCGAATGCTATATAAAAGAACAGGCACAATGGCCTGTTCTTTTATATGGCATAAAGTTAGTTGATTTCCATCACATTCTTAAAGTCTTCAATTGTATTATAAGGTCTCACGGAATTTCGGCGAATCTGTAGCATGTCATCTCCGGGCTGAACGTAGCCAGCTTGTACAGTAAAAGCAAAGTCGATTCCAGCAACATCCATTGCTTCCATCGTCTGTTCATCGTAAGCCCCATAAGGATAAGGAAGTGCGTTTGTATCACCAATTAATTCAATGCTTGTTTCTACATCTTCTTGAATTTCAGGAAGAGATTTTGAGATTAGATAAGGTGTGCCGTTATCCAAATTGTGAAAACTGTTAGTGTGGCTTGCATATTCGAAGACGTCGCTTGCTGCTTCAATTTCTTGATGACTGAGATATTGATTTGTATCAGTATTATATGGAACGGTTTTGTCTTTATTTCGATTCGTAATCAAAAATTCAACAGCGTGAAAATCATATTTCTTCAATACCGGATAAGCTTCTATGTAATTATTCTTATGACCATCGTCAAACGTAAGTAAAACACTTTTTTCAGGGACAGGTATTTCGCTAGTTATATATTTTTCGAATTCCTCAAGCGTTAACGTAAAAAAACCATTTTCATGCAAAACATTCATTTGTTGCTTAAAGTCTTCAAGTAAAACAATGGTGCTTGATAGATTACCATCATCGCCATAGTGTCTCTCTTTCAAATTTTCTTTTGAGATTATATTATGATAGGTTAACACAGGTTTGGTTGCGAGTGCCTGTCACTCCCCGAATCCTGTCGATAAAATTTGATTGACGAGTAAGAGGGGGAAGATTATTCTTGGAGAAAGAGAAGATTACTGACAAGGGAGGAAGAAAAATGACGAAGCTACTTTGTTACAGGAATCTATTAAATCCACATGCAACAACACTAATGGTATGGTGAGAAAACCAAGAGTTTGGCTTCCGAATCATTTCTATCACATCGTGAGTCGAGGAAATCGTAAAGAACTTTTGTTCTACGATAACAGAGATTATCGAACGTTTTTGTCTATCCTCGATCAAGTCTTCGAAACACACCCGTTTGAGTTAGCTTCTTATTGTTTAATGAACAACCACTATCATCTTCAACTTCGCTCCAAAGAACATTCCATTTCAAAGATCATGTCACTCATTAACAAACGATACGCGACTTATTTCAATGGAAGATATGAGTTAACTGGCCACGTTTTTGAAAAACGCTATTTTGATGAACCGTTAAATAGCTCATCAAACATGCTTGAAGTTAGCCGTTATATTCATTTGAATCCCGTAAAAGCAAACCTTGTCTCAGATCCAGAAGATTATCCATGGTCGAGCTATCACTACTACCGTTTACGTAATAAACCTAATAAACCCTACCTTTATTTACTTCCGTTAATTGAAGGCTATCCTGGGACTATCCATCAAAAGAAAAAGCAGTACTGTAAGTTCGTGATGGCACGAAGAGATGTTATTGTGCAATCCCTTTTATCACAGAAGGAAGGTTTAAGCTAATTTCAAAATAAAAAAGATGCCGACTTTATCCGGCACCTCCCCTTAATCAAACGTTTGTTTAATCTTCTATTTCTACTTGTAATCCCACAATACCTTGTATTCTCCCTCTTCTTTTATTACAAACACTTCCTGAACGAGATCAAAATTTCCAAACTGATCGTGAAACTGAAGCGTGACTTTCATTGTGTAAACTTTTTTCATAATCACTCCATTTACTCCAGAACGCCAATTTTTCTTTATTTTTACTTTGCCAATATCGAACGTAAACGAGGTAGCGCCAATATCTTGTGTAATCAACTGGGAGCGTAATTGACTGTACTGTTCATCTGAAAACCGATTCTGCATTTCTGGATGAAAAAGGTTCCAGGCTTTTTTGAAATCACCACTTTGCTCATATAAATAGAATTCCTTTACAGTTGCTACAGCTTGTGATTTAGGCTGTTGCCAGATCCAAATAGCGATGCTGCCACCGAGAAGCAGCAAGACGATTAAGCTAAAAATAACCTTTCCTGAACCTCCGCGCTTCCTCCTCGTTTTAAAATATGACAACGTCTCGTCCTCCCTGAAGCTTGACTATTAAAGTGTATGACAGGCGGAAGTTGTCCCATTCGAAGACATATTTCACTAAATTTTAATCTTTCCTCAGAGAGTTTCACGATATAATGGTTTAGGAATTGACTTTTTATAAAGTTGGAGGGAAACAATGAAGCGAAAGTTACTTTGGATGATCATGCCTATGTTGATCGTGGTAGCGGCATGTTCTGAATTAAATCAAGATAAAACGACGTCTGAATCACATAAAGAAGCTAGTGCAGAAAATCAAGGAACAGACACCGACCTTCTTACAGAAGAAGACCAATTGTGGGAACTCCTCTATCAGAATCGTTCAGATGAAACGACATTAAAGAAGATGGAGGATCTTTTTCATGAGGGCGTTTCGCCAGATACAGTAAACAATGATGGCGTATCACCAATCACTTATGCGGTCATGGAAGGAGATAGCAAGCTTGTTGAGTTCCTACTTCTGAATGGGGTAGAGGTACATGATCATGAAGAATCGGAACACGATGGGGATGCTGAAGTAAATCATGAGAAAAATGAGAACCTTCTAGAAGTAGCAGTCGAACAAGGAAATAACGAAATTGTTGACTTGCTATTAAAAATGGGTGCTCATTTTGAAATCGGAAATGAGAAAATGTTAGTCAAAGCTGTAAAGGAAGAAAACATCGAGCTCATCAAAATTTTATTACACAATGGTTATAATCCGAACCTAGAAATAGAAGTGGAAGGCGAGCATGATACTTTATTAACTTATTCCATCGCACAAGGAAATGAAGAAACAAGTGCATTACTCCTTGATTCTGGAGCAAATCCAAACTTTACGGTAGAAAAAAACGATGAAAGTGCACTAGTTACGGCAGTCACCAAAGAAAAGTCTACCGAACTTGTTTCTTTGCTACTAGGTAGAGGTGGGGATGCGAATGCTCGTTATGAAGGAGATCCATTGCTATTTGAAGCAATCAAACAAGACAATCCTTCACTTGTTGAAGCTTTCCTCGTAGCGGGAGCCCTTCCTTCTTCTATTGAGGAAAGTGAAGAGGCATTTGCGTTAGCGGAAGAGAGCGATCATACTGCGATTGCAGAGCTCCTTCAGCAATATGGCTGGTAAACGTCAAAAAGGTCTTCGTTGGTAGTTACCAACGAGGACCTTTTTTGCGATTATTCACCATGAAGTACATCACTCAAAAGATCAGGGTAGTTCGTAAACATCCCCGTTACGCCCCAGTCTAATAAGCGCATCATTTGTTCTTTCTCATTCACAGTATAAGGATGAATGAGTAAACCAGCGCTTCTTACTTTTTGTACATACGTTTCGTCAATTTTTGAAGCAGACATTCCGACGCCGACTGCATACTCAGTTAGTTCTTGAAGTTCTCCCTCAGAAATTGTTGCGGGCTCTTTATATGAAATGAGCTGAATAAGCGGTAAGTTAGGATCGAGGTTATGCATTTTCAATAGACTTTCCTGACTAAAAGATTGAATAAGCACTTTACTAGATCGCTCATTAACACCTGTTAAATTGTACTTGTTAAGAATGCGAAGGAGCTCTTCTTCCATTCCAGGATATACCTCGGGAGATTTCGTCTCAATATAATAGCGAGCATCCTTCCCGAATGTTTGTAGTACTTGTTCAAGAGTAGGCACTTGAAGCCCTTCGTAAGCAGGATTAGCTTTCTCAGGATATTTTTCATTAAACCAGCTACCTGCATCTAACTCTTTTAGCTGCTCAAGTGTATAGTCTTTTACAAGGCCTGTCCCGTTTGTGGTCCGATCAACTGATTCATCATGCATGGCAATGAGTTTCCCATCCTTCGTCATCTGAAGGTCGATTTCAATGTAGTCGCCTTTCATTTCATCCCCAAGTTTATAGGATGCAAGCGTGTGTTCAGGAGCATGTCCAGAAGCACCTCTGTGAGCTACGTTTAATAGTTTGTTAGAGTTCATGCCTGGAGACTTGTCCTTTTCAACTGCTGAGGCAGCTCCAGTCGGGAGCATACTTGCAAATAAGAAAATGCTCATTGATAATGCTGCAATTTTAATTCTCCGCTTCATCTTCATTACTATCATCCTTTCAAAATCGATTCAACTGATAGTATATTCAATGAATGTAAACGGTGATTTACATAAAGCGGAGAATTAAATAGAAAAGGGCGAATTCAATTGTTTTGTTAGAAGAGTTGAAGTGGTGGTGAGGAGGGATGGAGAGGGAAAAATGAGGGGAAGGTCTCTTGAAAGAGGCTAGCAAACCCGTAACGTGGTACAAAAGTGAGGGTGAAACAGGACTCGTGGTATCAGGACTTTTAGCATGAGAATATTAATAAATTCGACATAAACCGCGGGTGACAGGCACCATTAAAACCACCGCAGGCACGCCCCGCGGTGGTTTGATTTTAATCCTTCCTAGCAACAGACTTTCTTTCAACTAGTTCTGTAGGAAGTTTATAATAGCGATCCACTTTCTCGAGTGAAAGCTGCTGGAAGATAAGGTGAACGGCAAGAGCGCCGGCCTCATATTTGGGTTGTTTAATCGTTGTTAGCGGTGGTGAGACATATTCGGATAGCTGGATGTCATCAAAGCCAATGATGGAAATATCATCTGGGACAGAGATTTTCTTTTCGTTAAATGCCTGAATGCCTCCGATCGCCATTTCATCATTTCCGTAGAAAACAGCTGTGGGGAGGTTGCCTTGAGCAATTAGCATTTTTGTTGCACGATAGCCACCTTCTCTAGTGAAGTCACCTGAGATTTTCCATCTCGTTTGAAAACGAAGCTCGTGTTCCTTTAATGCTTGTTCATATCCTTTGAAGCGCATTTGATTGTCATGAGAATTATATGGGCCGCTAATATAAGCGATATCCTTGTGACCATTCTGAATTAACTGTTCCGTTGCGAGATAACCACCTTGAATGTTATCGACCTCTACTTGAATAACATGATCATTGTTTAATGTTCGGTCAAGTACGACCAGAGGAAAGCCTTCACGAGCTGCTTCACTGATGATTTCATCAGTTATGTTGTGAGCTAAAATAATTGCCCCATCAACGCGCTTTTCCGTTAGAAATTTTACCGCAGTGGATTGAGCACCACCTATCGAGCTACAGGCGATCAAGTCAAAACCATTTGTCATGGTTACTTCTTGAACTCCTTTGATCAGTTCTGAGTAATAGGGTCCTGAAAGATCCTTTAGAATCAATGCAATCGTATTTGTTTTTGTTCGCTTTAGGTCAGAAGCAAAGCCGTTTTTTTGATAATTTAGTTCTCTGGCGGCGTCTTGCACTTTCTTCACCGTTGCAGGACTAACTTTTTTTATGTTATTTAATGCGTAGGAGGCCGTTGAGACGGCTACACCTGCGCGTTTTGCTACGTCCTTTATCGTTGCCATCTTTTCACATCCTCTATCTAGACAACTTTATAATATGTTTACTTTAAGTGTACAACTAATTGTTAGCAATTGTCAGGTGAATCATTTGCCCGACTTCTTCCAGCTCACTTTTATTTAAGACCTGACATTGTAAATCCTTCCACAATGTATTTCTGAAAGAAAGAGAAGATGATGACGATCGGAACGACCATAATAGCAGCTCCTGCCATTTGGAGGGCGTAGTTATTTGCATATTGTCCCTTCAGTAGTGACAGCCCAACAGAAAGCGTATATAGTCTTTCATCATTAGCGATAATCAACGGCCATAAGAAGCTGTTCCAAGCGCCAATGAATGTTAAGATTCCCTGCACAGCAAAGATTGGTTTTGCGATAGGAATGATAAGTTTAAAGAAAATATAGAACTCACCAGCGCCATCAAGGCGGGCTGCTTCAATTAAATCCGTCGGAATCGTCGTCATGAATTGCCTGAAGAGAAAAATACTAAAGGCGACGGCGAGGCCAGGGAGAATAATTCCAGTCATTGTGTTCGTTAGCCCCATTTCATTTAATAGAAGGTAAACAGGGATCATCGTTACTTGGGCTGGGATCATCATTGTAGCAAGAACGATGTAAAAGATCTTTTCTTTTCCTTTAAAATTAAATTTCGCAAATCCATATCCTGCCATTGCGTTTAATAGAAGACCAAGGAAAGAGAAGAGTACGATAATCAGCGTATTTTTCAAATAAAGCCCAAAGTTTAAGCTTTGAAAAAGGTTTATATAGTTGTCTAACGTTGGATTACTTGGAATGAGTTGTGGCGGTATGTTTAAGACGTCACTTTCTTGCTTGAACGAGCTTGAAAGCATCCAAAGAAAAGGGATGGAGACAACCACGCCACCTACGATGAGCAGTAACGTCACAAAAGGCTTTTCGATTTTTTGTAAAAAGGATCTTGATTCCATTCTTTTCACTCCGATCCTGTCTATTAATATTCTGTATCCGATTTTCGCACCTTAAATTGAACAAGCGTGACAATGATAATGAAAATAAAAAGAACAAATGAGCCTGCAGCTGCATAGCCAAATTCGCTGAACTGGAAGCCGTTTTTGTAAATAAAGAGCGCCATTGATATGGTTCCATCTAGCGGACCACCATCAGTCATGACGAACGGCTCTTCGAAAAATTGCATCCAACCTATTAGTGTTGTTACGGTCACAAAGAATGTGGCGTATCGCAGTAAAGGAATGGTGACATTGAATAACACCTGAATCCGATTGGCGCCGTCAATTTGTGCCGCTTCATAATAAGATTTTGGTATGCCTTGAAGAGCGGCAAGAAAGATGATCATGTTAATCCCGATTCCTTTCCAGACGGCAAGAATAATCAGTGATAGTTTTGCAATTGTAGGTTCTGTTAGCCATGGGATCGAATCGACAGAGAGCAACGAAAGGATATAGTTAAAGAGCCCGTACTCGGTATTGTAGAGGTAGCCCCATACGACTGCGATCGCAATAATATTAGTAATGGATGGCATGTAATAGACTGCCCGAAAGAACGTAAACAGTTTTGATGTTCCGTAGTTTAATAGAAGGGCGATACCGAGAGAGAAGAAAATGACGAGTGGTACCCCAATTAACACATAGAAAATCGTGTTAAAAACAGATTTATGAAACAGATCGTCTGAGAAAAGATCTACATAGTTTTCGAATCCAATAAAGCTAATATTTGACCAGTCAGCAAGTCCTTTAAGGTTCAGATCCGTGAAGCTGATAAAAAATGCGATGAGAATCGGAACAATGCTGAAGACAATTAATATGAGAACTGCAGGGGCGATGAACATTAGTCCATGTCTTGCTTGAAAGGCATTTCTTAGTATACTGCGCATGTTATCCCACCTATCTGAAGAGCGCTTTTCTTTCGATAAAACGGAGTTCAGACGATACTCGCCTGTAACTCCGTCATTGATTAGTCTTCTAACATTTCATTTGCTTTTTTGCTAAATTCATCAAGCTCTTTATCTACATCTGCGCCGCCAACATTAATTCGTTCAATTGAGGCTAGTAGTTCCTGAGCCATTGCTTCAAATTCCTTCATTTGTGGAGCACCTTCTGTATTCTCAAGCTGCTCACCTAGCGTGGCGTACATTTCATTATCGCTTAAAGCAGGGTCTTCCCAAGCTTCCACTCGAGATGGAAGAGTGTTCGATACATCAAGCCATTCCAATTGTGTATCCACATCGTTCATATAGGAAAGATACTTTAGCGCTTCGTCCACATTTTCAGAGTTATGGAAGATAGAGAAGTTCGATCCTCCGATACTTGATGTATTTGTTTCCTTCTCAGGCATAACGGCTACATCCCACTTGCCTTCAAGATCTGGAGCCTGGTCGTTCAAAATGTTAATCATCCATGGACCGCTGAAAAACATTGGTTTCTTGTCGTCTTTGAAAGCCTGGACAATATCAACGCCTTCAGCTGTTTGACTGAGTCCTTCTTTAAAGTAGCTGTTATAGTACTTCATTGCTTCGCGGAATTCTGGACTGTCGAAGTTTAGATCTTTGTTCTCAACGTCCATCTCGTATCCATTTTGCCATGCAAAAATAAATGGGGTGATTTGATCGTTCATATCAATATCAAGTCCATAGTAATCGTCTCCACGATCGGAAAGCTTTGTTGCTGCGTCTTTCAGTTCATCCCACGTTGCAGGAGGTTCTTCAAAACCAGCTTCCTTCAATAAATCTGTACGATAATAGAGGACGCGTGTTTCAACGTACCAAGGAACGCCAATGACTTGATCATCGAATGTCATGGAATCAGTAGCACCCTCGAAATAATTCTCTGGCTTAAATTCAGGGTAGTCTTCAAGGTAAGGAGAAAGATCAAGTAAAGCACCGGCATCTGCGAATTCAGGTACCCAGGTTGTTCCTAATTGAACAATGTCTGGTCCTTTTTGGGAAGCGACAGCCGTTAGCAGCTTATCATGGGCGTTTTCCCAGGGGATGGCCTGAACCTTTACTTTTATGTCAGGATTTTCTTCCTCGAATTTATCACTGAGCTCACTAAGTTTTTTTCCTTCTTCACCCATTGCCCATACCGTAATTTCCTTTTTGCCATCACTTGAACTACTGTCATCGTTTGAACAAGCTCCAAGAACCATTGAAATTGTAAGTAAGAACGTAGCCAATAGTGCTGCGGTTTTCTTCTTCATGCAATCCATCTCCTTTTTCACTCTATTTTCCATGTCTACTAACTTGCGACTGACGAACAAACTTTATTGAAACGTTTCGATATTTCGATTATAATCAAATGTGTATCCGCTTTCAACACTTTTGTTAAAATTATTTGAAAACGGTGATTAGAAGCTTTACTAATATGGTTTTATGAAGAATTTTAGTGAAACCACTCTTTACTAATTATTTTATACATGCTTATAATTCAACTAAGATAAAATTGAAACGTTTCGATAAAAGGTGAGGAGGAAAGAAATGAAACCTAATGAATTGAAGAACTTACTTAGTCAAATGACGATACATGAAAAAACAGCTCAGTTGATGCAGCTCGCAACGCCTTTCTTTAAAGGGGCGAAAGAAGCTGGGGAGATAACGGGTCCATTAGAACAGCTAAACCTTGATGAAGAACAGGTTCGTCATAGTGGTTCTGTTCTCGGAGCATCCGGAGCGGAAAATATCCGCAATATCCAGAAGACTTATCTTGAAGAAAGTAGATTAGGGATTCCTCTTCTTTTTATGTCTGATATCGTTCATGGCTATAAAACGATTTTTCCGGTTCCACTTGCCATTGGATGCTCATGGGATCTGAACCTTGCAGAAGAAAGCGCAAAAGTGGCAGCTCGGGAAGCGGGCGTTTCGGGCATTCACGTAACCTTTGCTCCGATGGTTGATCTTGTTCGAGACCCTAGGTGGGGACGAGTGATGGAATCGACTGGAGAAGATCCACATTTAAATAGTGAATATGCACGGGCATTTGTGAGAGGTTTTCAGGGAGAAGATTTGAGAAACGATGCTGAACGAGTTGCCGCTTGTGTGAAGCATTTCGCTGCATATGGTGCCGTTGAAGGCGGTCGTGATTATAACTATGTTGATTTATCAGAACGAGAGCTTCGCGAAACCTATTTACCTGCGTACAAAGCTGCCCTTGATGAGGGTTGTGAAATGGTGATGACGGCATTTAATACGGTCGATGGCATCCCGGCAAGTGGGAATAAGCGGTTAATGCGCGATTTACTACGTAAAGAATGGGGTTTTGATGGTGTCGTGATCTCTGACTGGGGGCCGTGAAGGAGCTCATTCCTCATGGTGTTGCGGAAGATGAGCGAGAAGCTGCATTAAAATCGATTGCTGCAGGAGTGGATATTGAGATGATGACCTCGACTTATGTTCACCACCTACCACAGCTTGTCGAAGAAGGCGCTATAGATGAAGAGGTCATTGATGAAGCTGTACTTCGAATTCTAGATCTGAAGGAGAAGCTCGGATTGTTTGAAAATCCATTCAGAGGGGCTGATGTTGAACGGGAAAGGGAAGTTGTTTTATGCGAAGAACATCGGCAAGTGGCAAGAAAGCTTGCTCAGAAATCAAGCGTGCTGTTAAAAAATGATTCTGTGCTTCCTCTAAAGAAAGAGCAGAAAGTAGCGCTTATCGGACCATTTGGAGAGAGTAATGACATTCTTGGCCCGTGGTCTTGGTTAGGGTCAGGAGATGAAGCCGTTCTTTTAAAGGAAGGATTGTTATCAAAAATAGACTCTTCTCTTTTGCAAGTTGCTAAAGGGTGCGATATCGAAAATGGCTCAAAAGAAGCGTTAAAAGAAGCGGTTGAGGTTGCAAAGGATGCAGATGTGATTGTGCTCGCTCTTGGAGAGGATTCAGATATGAGTGGTGAAGCAGGTTGTCGAAGCGACATTCGTCTTCCGAAGGTTCAGCTTGAGCTCATTGCTGAAATGAAGAAGCTGAATAAACCTATCGTTGCTGTGCTCTTTAATGGACGGCCGCTTGATCTTCACGGTGTGGTTGAGGAAGCTGATGCGTTACTTGAGGCGTGGTATCCAGGAACGGAAGGAGGGGCGGCAGTTGCTGATCTTCTTTACGGAGATGCGAATCCTTCTGGACGGTTAGCGATGTCGTTTCCACATTCAGTTGGACGGGTACCTGTTTACTACAATCACTTTAACACGGGACGTCCGAAAGATGCGCCGGATGCGCAAGTTCGCTATGTGTCGCAATATCTTGATATTCCGAATGAACCGGTATTTCCGTTTGGTTTTGGATTAAGCTATACAGACTTTACTTACCGTAATGCGACACTATCCGATTCTATTATGAGTGAAGAAGATTTAGTCGTTCACGTGACTGTTGAAAATATTGGGTCATATGAAGGTGAGGAAGTCGTTCAGCTATATGTAAGAGATATCGCTGGAGAGGTTGTACGACCAATGAAAGAGCTGAAAGATTTTAAGAAAATTACGTTACAACCCGGTGAGACAAAGGAAGTTGTCTTTACAATAACAGAGACGCAACTTCGTTATCATCATAGTGATTTATCTTTTGAAAGCGATCCAGGAAACTATATTGCTTTTGTTGGTTCTAACAGTCATGACGTTCAAGAATTGCCATTTAAATTAGTGAAGTAAAGGAGTGGGGCTCGAGTGATAATGATCGATCGAGGAAAAGCATGTTTACGAGCTGGAGACATGGAAGCCATTTTTCTAAAAAGTGGAGATCTTTATGAATTAACGACGGGAAATATTATGATCAATCAAGTGCTATCGAATGCTATTGATGGTGCATTAAATAATTTATATTTACGAGTGTTTACGAATGAAGAGATTAGCACATACCCTTTAATCGGAACTAAATCCAATAGTACTTTTCAATTTGGAACGTCTGAGGCAATTTGGAGAGGGAAAGTTGCGGATGTGCACTATACCGTTGCTTTTCATCTTACGGAACAGAATCTTTGGTTCTGGAACGTCACGCTTGAAGGAAATGATGTTGAAGTAGACGTTGTATACGGACAGGATCTTGGACTTGCTGAAAAAGGCGGTGTTCGAACAAATGAAGCATACACGTCTCAGTATATGGATCATACCGTTTTTGAAGAGGATGGTTACATCGTTTGTACACGTCAAAATCAACCACAACAGGGGGGATTTCCTTACCTTCAACAAGGTTCACTCGGGAATACAAAAGGCTATTCTACAGATGGTTTTCAGTTCTTCGGGTTATCTTATAAGGAAACAAATGAACCAGAAAGGTTGAAGGAAGAGTCGCTAGTAAATGAAATCTATCAATATGAATTCGCCTATACAGCTCTTCAAACAGATCGCGTGATGTTAAATGGAGAAAAAGAATTCACTTTTTATGGACTATTTCAAAATGATCATCCTCATTCGACTTCAAAGCCTGTTAGTCGAGATAACATTATCGCTTCTTGGGATTCGATTAAATTGGACCCACACCTAGAAAAAGCACAAGAACGAGTGCAGCATCACGTCGGAGCTCCTATGCAATCACTTAATATGACAGAGGAAGACATCATCGAATTATTCCCTAATCGTCAACAAGAAGAGCGTGAGAATGGGGCGCTACTATCTTTTTTCACCGATACGTATGAGCATGTCGTATTAAAGCAAAAAGAGCTTCTAGTCGAGCGGCCACATGGGCATATTTTGATGTCTGGGGAAAATGATCGATTGAATCGGAATGTTATTTCGACAACGTCCTATATGTATGGTGTTTTCAATTCCCAAATTTCTTTAGGAAATACATCGTTTCATAAGATGATGAGCAATCAGCGTAATCCCCTTAATGTTCTTAAAACGTCGGGTCAGAGGTTGTATGTGGAATACGAAGGAACCTATCGACTTTTAACAATGCCTTCATTATTTGAAATGGGATTTAATTACGCGCGCTGGTATTACAAATTTGAGAACGACACTATTATCATCACAAATTTTACAACCGTTGATTCTCAGCAAGTGCAGTTAGATGTGAGTTCGAAAAGTGGTAAAGAATATCGCTATTTGGTTACGAATCAAATCTCAATGGCTAACCATGAATATGAAGAAGTCTATGATGTGGAGCAGAAAGGTCGTGTTTTAACGTTCCGACCACATAGTTCCGAAAGTACAAAGGTCAATCCTAACCTCACATATCAGTTGTCCGTCTCCGGTACTGATATGGAAGTGGGAGATGAGCGTCTACTCGTTCATCCTATTGAAGAAGGGGATGCTTCGCTTGTTGTGCTTCAAATTCAATCTACACAACAGTTCTCATTACATATACAGGGGACACGTGATGGAGAGTATGCTCCTTCTGAACGAGATGCAAGTGCTGAAATTAAACGCTACCGGGACTATATAGGAAAGGTTATGAATCAGTTTCATCTCAGTCATAAAGAAAAGAATGCCGAGTTAGACAGAATGAACGCACTTGCTTGGTGGTACACGCACAATATGCTTGTGCATTATTCTGTTCCAAGAGGTCTTGAGCAATCGATTGGGGCAGCTTGGGGAACACGAGATGTTTGCCAGGGGCCAACTGAATATTTCATGGCGACGCAGAATTATGACTCTGTGAAAGAAATTATTCAAACAGTATATGCTCATCAATATGAAGATGAAGGTAACTGGCCACAGTGGTTTATGTTTGATGAGTATGGGGGTGTTCAGCAGGAGGAAAGTCATGGGGATGTTGTGATTTGGCCGCTAAAAGTCGTCGCTGACTACCTTGCTGTAACAGGTGATCATAAAATTTTAGCTATGGAATTACCATATACCCTGCGAGAAGATTTTACATTTAGCGAAAAGAAACATTCATTGAAGGAACATATTAAAAAACAGATTGAGTATGTGAAACGACATTTTCTCAACGATACCTTCCTTTCTTCTTATGGTGATGGGGATTGGGATGATACCCTTCAGCCTGCGAACGCTCAATTAAAAAAATACATGGTGAGTAGCTGGACGGTTGCGCTGACTTACCAGGCTGTGCGTAAGTTTGCGGATGCACTAGTAGAGCCTGAATGGAAAAAGGATCTTCAGGAGCTTGCACTTGGAATTGAACGCGACTATCAGAAATTTCTCCTCGATACAGGAGTTCTTCCAGGGTTTTTATATATGGAAGATCAGGAGCGTCCTGAAAAGATGCTTCATCCAGAGGATAAGAAGACAGGTATCCATTATCGTTTATTACCGATGATTCGAGGGATGATCAGTGAGCTTTTATCTGCAGAGGAAGCAGGAGATCATTACCAAATTATTAAAGAAAAGCTCGCATGCCCGGATGGTGTTCGATTAATGGATAAGCCTGCGAATTATAAAGGTGGAGTGAGTACTCATTTCAAAAGAGCGGAGCAAGCAGCGAACTTTGGAAGAGAAATTGGACTTCAATATGTTCATGCACATATTCGTTTTATTGAGGCAATGGCGAAACTTGGCCAAAGGGAAGAAGTTTGGAAGGGGCTACAAGTTATTAATCCGGTTGGTATTACGGATGTGGTGTCAAACGCAGAGAAACGACAAAGTAATGCCTACTTCAGTAGTTCAGATGGGAAATTCAATACGCGTTACGAGGCGCAGAATCGGTTTGATGATCTTAAAAGCGGATCAGTTCCGGTGAAAGGCGGTTGGCGGATTTATTCAAGTGGACCAGGAATTTATATGAATCAGCTTGTAACAAATGCACTTGGCATCCGCCAGGAAGAAGGAAACATGGTGCTTGACCCTATCCTTCCTAATAGACTAGATGGCCTTCAATTGCACTATCAGTTCTGGGGGCTGGACGTTACTTTTCAGTATCATCTAACAAATGAAGAAAGAAAAGTTCATATTAACGGTCAGCGAGTTGAAACAGCTCTTAGCTCTAATCGTTATCGTGAGGGCGGAATGGTTGTTCGAAAGGCAGTTGCTGAAAAGTATTTGAATAGCGGCATGAACACTATTGAAATTTGGTTATGATGTAACATTTGAGGTAATTGTGGAATAAAATAATGAAACCGGGATATCGATACGTTTCGATATCCCGGTTTATTTTTACCTTATTTAATTGAGAAATTCTCTTTTATTAATAAATCTTCTGGTTTTTCGCCAATGCCATCTTCATGGAAGTATTCCTTAATAATGCCATCTTCCAGGTAGTTTGCGATCGCAACCATAGACATTCCTTGATCAAGCGCGAGGTACGCTTCTGTTACTTCTCCAGTTAGGACATTTACCGAATCATAAAAGCCGTATTTCCCGTAAGTACCAAAGTCTTTAAGTGTTTTTAAGTTCTTGTACACTTCTTTAGGTGCGTACTCTAATGCAAGGAAAGACGCGTGTGGTGTTACAATTGCTCCTTCTGCACTATAACCGTCCATACCAAGAGGAGTTGCGCCAAATTCGGAATAGTCTTCAGGAGTTGCGGCAGGAGATAATCCCCATGCAGGATAGCCAAGCTCTTCTTTTGCATACTCGATTTGGATATCCACATGCTTTTGATTATTTAAGCCGAGGGCATTTCGGCCAAGTTCCTTTTCTTTCAAGACAAGACCCGGCATCAAGGCTTCAAACATACTACCTCCCCAGCTTGGTACATACTTTTGGTCATTGTATGTATAGTGACCTTCAAATACATCAATCCCATCATATGTTTTGGTATAGCCTTCTGGTACTTGAGATTGCCAATCCCAGCTTGCAGGCATTGTCCGGTACATTTTCCACCAATGTTCTACAGGAACGTCTCCTTTACCAATCGAGATATAGCTCGCAAGGCGTGGTTCTGTATAAAACGCTCCGTAGTGATGCTCTGTAACACTTTCAGTTGCTACATCGTACCCTCCGCGCATTTGGCCAACCTCTGAATCGTAGAGCTTAGAATAGTCCATCGCTTCCACTAATTCACTTGTTTGATCATTTAACTCAGGATAAGCTTGTCCGGCTACGATTAAACCTGCGGATAGCCAGCCGTTATCAACGGTTGAGATGAACTCACCCCAGTCGGTCATAAGTGAACCATCCTTAGTGAAGTACCAGTTATAATATAAACCATTCCACGTCTCGAGTTCTTCTAATGTTTGAAGTGTAGTTTGAATCCTGTGGACTGCTTCATCTCTTGAAATTATCCCAATTTCTTGAGCAGATATTGTACTCATGAAATACATGCCGATGTTTGTTGGTGATGTAAAGTCTTGTACTGTCTTTTCACCATTCTTCATTCGAACGGCATCATACGTTAATCCAGTCTTTTCATCCGTGAAATCTTCAAAGTACCGATACGTCGTCTTTGAAATCGCTCTCAATTGTTTGGAAAAGGCATGATTCTTTCCTTTGGTAGAACTTTCAGCATTAGTGACTGGCAAGGATCCGGTTAAAACAATGGCTGCTACAAGAAAAAACAAAAGAAATTTTCTCATGAATCCACTTCCTTTCAAAATTAGTGAAACGTTTCGATTTTAGTATACATAAGGAACGGAGGATAGTAAACGGATTGAATGTAAAATATCAGAATTTACTAAAAACAGACCGATAGACATGGGAGAAAGGTTGGATAGTAAGGGGGAGAGAGATTCGACATAAACCGCGAGTGACAGGCACCATCATAAGCCGATAGGATCACTCCTATCGGCTTCCTTTATACCCGAGTCTTCTCGATATTTCTTTCCCGGCTTGTTTCAGAATGGGTAAATATTCAGCTAAACGCTCTTCTGACATTTGAGGAACGGTGCCTGTAATGCTGATCGCGTACGTTGCACTTCCGAGATGGTCAAAGATCGGAACAGCGATGCAGCGAATGCCTTCTTCGTGTTCTTCGTCGTCAATAGCGAAGCCATTTTGACGAACTTTTTCTAATTCGTTTTGAAATTCTGTAGCGTCCGTGATGGTCCGATCTGTTAGCTTAAATAACTCTTTAGTTGAAAGGAAATCGTTTAGTTGCTTATCACTCGAATATGCTAAGATCGCTTTCCCTACACCTGTGCAATGAAGCGGAGCTTTTCGCCCAGTACGAGAGTATATCCGAATCGTGGACTGTGTTTCCACTTTATCAAGATAAATGACTTGATGATCTTCTTCGATCATAACAAGGTGAGCGATTTTTGAAGTTCGTTCACTTAATTCTTCAAGAACATTCCGCGCGACTTCTAAAATATTTAACTCATCGACAACCACATGGTACATCTCAATGAATTTCAACCCAAGTCGATAAGATGTTTGATCAGCCGAGCGCTGGATATATTGGTGTGACTCAAGGGTAGAAACAAGTCGATGAATCGTGCTTTTTGCCACATCAAGCTTGTTAGCGAGCTCTGTAATGCCCATTCCTTCTGGTTTTTCTTTCAATAGTTCTAAAATTTGAAGTGATCGATCGACAGACTGAATCATAACATCTTCCTTTCCTAGACCGATCACGACAATCAGAACGATTTAATTCGAATTGACAAGGGCATGTCGGCCTTTTTGTACTTCATCACAATATTGCTTTGCGAGGGATTGTAGTTCGCTGTATCGCTTTTCTGCGATTAAATCTTTTTGTAATAGGGAGCCACCAACACCTACGGCAGCTGCCCCAGCTCGTATATATTCCGCTGTATTTGAAAGACTTACTCCGCCGGTTGGCATCATGTTCACGTGAGCGAGAGGGCCTTTCACATCTTTAATGAAGGTTGGTCCAAGTACGCTTGCAGGGAAAATTTTCACAAGATCTGCCCCAGCTTGTTGGGCTTGCAGTATTTCTGTCGGCGTGAATACACCTGGTATCACAATTTTACCATATCGATTAGCGGTCAAAATGGTTTCTGTATTCATTGTTGGAGAGAAAATGAATTCGGCACCAGCGTGAATCGCCATGTTTGCTGATTGCGCATCAAGAACGGTACCTGCCCCAACAACTGCCTGACCTTTAAATGCAAGATTTGCTTCGCGAATCACATCAAGTGCCCCATCAGAATCAAGTGTGATTTCAATTCCACTAATACCACCATCTACGATCGCTTCAATCACTTGCATCACTTTATCTCGGTCAATTTTTCGAACGACGGCTACAACACCACCGTCAATCATTTTTGTTAAGATCGCCTGTTTCATTCTCCCACTCCTTTTATCTTAATACATCCTGTTTCGTTGCATTTAAAGATTCAATTTCTTGAATCGTTGGAAGCCCTTCAATATCGCCAAATACAGAAACAACGATGGAACCAATTAATGAGCCAAGATCAACAGATTCTTGAAATGTTTTCCCCTTCAGAAGGCCAGAGAGAACTCCTGCAGCAAAACCATCTCCTGCTCCTATGGGATCATTCACTTTAGAGACAGGATAGCTTTTCACAAATCCATTCTCACCATTTGCTGTGGCAAGGTGGTCCCAATTGCTCCGTTTTTTATCGCGATTTTCTGAACGCCAGAGGCTAGAAAAAATGAAATGATTTCATCAGGATCACTTGTACCTATCAATTGTTCAGCTTCGTCTAGTCCTGGAAGAAGAATATCCGCTTGTCTTGCGAGGTCTAGCAATTTTTCTTGTCCATTTGGAATATTCTTCAGCAGTTTTATTCGAATATTAGGATCAAATGAAACCTTAATTTCATGTTTTTTAGCAAAGTGGAAAACCTCATTCACTAGCTCATAACAAGATTCACTCAACAGAGGAGTAATGCCAGTTAAGTGAACGATTCTCGCCCTTTTTATGTAGTCCCAGTTGATGTCTGCTGTAGTCATAGTGCTTGCAGCGGAACCACTGCGGTAATAGTAAACTTGATTGCGATCTGTTCGCTTTTCTTTAACATATAAGCCCGTTTGTTCTTCAGGGTCCATAAGGACATTCGTTGTATCGACCCCTTCGCCACGAATGGCATTTAATGTAAAATGACCTAATTCTTCATCGCCCAGCTTACTGATCCAGCCTACAGAGTGACCAAGCTTTGAAAGACCGATCGCTACGTTTGATTCAGCCCCGCCGATTCGCTTGTTAAACTGATTCGTATATCGAAGAGGGCCGGTAGAAGCGGCATCAAAAAGCACCATGGTTTCACCGAGTGTGACGACATCCAATTGTGATTGCATAAACTGCCTCCTTCTTGTTCCTTAATAAGGAACAGTGTTCTTCATTATGATTTCACTTTACTGAATTATGAAAACGATGTCAATTTAATTATGTGAGAATTTTCAAAAATATAGATCATGAGTATGAATTTTCTGTAAATACATTGCGTGAAAGTAAACTCTTATAAGACAAATATGGTAGGATAACGATATTACGACTTACAAGTATTGGGAAGGAGCGGTACGATGAAATTTGATTACCATACGCACCATGAACGCTGTGGTCATGCAGAAGCAGGAATTGAAGATTACATAAAAGCAGCAATCCAAAATGATTTGCAGATGATCGGAATTTCTGATCATTCACCGTTTTTTGCAAGTGAGAAGGATCGAGCGTTGCCTCGCATTGCTATGGCCAAGAGTGAGTTCGCTTCTTATGTAGAAGAAGTGCTCTCGCTTAAGGAAAAGTACCGTGGCAAGATTGACGTTTTGCTTGGTGTTGAATCTGACTTTTTTCGAGACCATTACCCGTTATATAAAAGCATTTATGATCAGTACCCGTTTGACTATATAATTGGCTCTGTTCATTTTAGTAATGGAACTAACATCTTTGATAAAAGTCGATGGGAAAATTTAATTGAAGAAGACATACGCAAAGAAAAAGAGCATTATTACAAGCTAATCGTAGAATCAGCTGAAAGCCGCGTCTTCGATATTCTAGCCCATATTGATGCCATGAAGGGATTTTATCCAGACTTCGCAAACGTTCAAACACCTGAAGTCGAAAAAGCATTGAAGCGACTCGGAGAGCTTGAGTCAACGATTGAAATCAACACATCTGGTAAGCATAAAGACTGCGGCGGCTGGTATCCAGCGAATGACATGCTCGAAATGGCTTGCCATTATGGTGTGGGAGTTACTTTCGGATCTGACGCTCATTGGCCTTCACGCGTTGGAGAAGAATTTGAAGAAGTTCGAACAAAGCTGAAGGAGATTGGATTTAAGAATTGGACGGTGTTTCGAGAGAGGAAGAAGGAGTTTGTTGGGATGTGAAGGCGTAGAGGAGTGGGGAAGACAAATGTCTTCCCCACTCTTTTATTTTTTCCTTCTCTTTTGTACCTTAACCGCAGTATTAACTAAATAATCTGGCAATTTTAAAATCAAGGGTTGTAAAACGCTTACATCCCCTTTATAATACAACTAAATCGATTTACTAAATCGGTTTAGTAAAATCACTTTAGATGTGGAGAATGATTTATGAGAACTGTAACTATGGCTGACGTTGCAAAAAAAGCACAAGTATCGAAGAGCACCGTTTCGCAATATTTAAACAAACGATATGACTATATGAGTGAAAAAACGAAAGTAAGAATTGAAGAAGCGATTAAAGAGCTTGGTTATCAACCAAACATTGTAGCCAGGAGCTTGAAACAAAAATCTACTAAAACGATTGGAGTCATTGTAGCTAATATTCTCCATACTTTTTCAACAGAAGTGAGTAGAGCAGTAGAAGATGTGTGTCATGAAAAAGGTTTTCATACAATCATTTGTAATGCTGATGATGATCCAGTTAAAGAAAAGCGTTACATTGAAATGCTTCGTGCCAAACAGGTGGACGGATTGATTATCTTTCCAACGGGTAACAACCGTGAGCTCTACAAACAAATGTTGGATGAAGAATATCCGCTCGTTTTTCTAGATCGTCTAGTTCCAGATATTCCAGCATCCTCTATAATGCTCAACAATGAAAAAGCTTCCGAATTAGCTGTTGAACATTTTGTTCGTAAAGGGCATAAGCGTATTGCCATTATGACTACATCTTTTATAGATAACATCTCTTCACGGTATGAGCGAGTAGAAGGTTATAAGAAAGCTCTGATTGAACGAAACATTGAATTAAAAGAAGATTATATCCAATGTGTTGATCCAGACTTGATTGCTTCATCACTTGAAAAGATGTTAGCACTTCCTTCACCTCCAGATTGTATTATTGCAGGAAATGATTTTGTACTAAAAGAAGTGCTTCGTTTTGCCAAGCAGCAATCTTTGCGCATTCCTGAGGACTTATCTGTTATCGGAATTGATGATGTACCGTATGCGAGTTTCTTTACTCCTCCCATCACGGCAGTTGCGCAGCCTACTTTTAAAATGGGTAAAATGGCAGCCGAGATTTTGTTGGATAAAATTAATAAAACGACAAGAATAAATGATCAGCCAGAGTATCGTTTTGAACCAAAATTGATGATAAGAGAATCAGTTAACTAAATAGAAGGGAGATCGGGCATGAAAAAAGATGTTGTTACGATTGGAGATGCGATGATCACATTTGATCCTTCACATCATGGTCCAATGCGGTATGCTTCCAATTTTGAAAGAAAAGCAGGTGGAGCTGAATTTAATTTCGCTGTTGGATGTGCAAGGCTCGGGTTACAAACAGGATGGATTAGTAGGTTAGGGAATGACGAGTTTGGAAAATATATTCGTAATTTTGCTAGAGGTGAGGGAATCGATGTTTCAGAAGTGCAGTTGCTCGATCGATATTCAACCTCGTTGAATTTCAAGGAGATTAGAGAAGACGGAAATGGTCGAACGTTCTATTATCGTCATCAATCACCTACGGAGGCACTGACAGAGGCTACCCTTGATGAAGCTATGCTGAGACGTTGCAAGGTGTTACATATAACTGGCGTTTTTGCTGCAATTAATCCGGATAAGAATATTTCACTTCTCCAAAAAGCTGCCACGATAGCAAAAGATAATGGAGCGATGATCACTTTCGACCCTAATATACGATTGAAATTGTGGTCTCCCGAAGAAGCTAAGCACGGCTTAACAGAACTCCTTCCATATGTAGACGTACTGCTTACTGGTGAAGATGAAGCTGAATTACTTTTTGGAGTTCATGACCCTGAACAAATTGCGCAGGTTTGTCAAAGATACGGTATCCCAACAATAGCAATAAAAAAAGGTGAGGATGGAGCTAGTGCTTATAAGAATGGTCAACTTGTTCATGCGCCAGCAATACCTCCCAAAAAAGTGGTCGATACGGTAGGAGCAGGAGACGGGTTTGATGCAGGGTTTGTTTATGGGTTACTAAATGGCTGGACTCTTGAAAGAACTCTTAAGTTCTCAAATGCAATTGGTTCTATGGTAGTGAGCGTTTATGGAGATAATGAAGGATTGCCAGAATTAAGTGAAGTTCTTACACAGCTTGGAGAAAGAGAATTTATTGAGAGGTGAGTTAGATGAAGCTTCAATTAGCATTGGACAGGCTATCCCGTGAAGCGTGTTTAGACATTTTGGGTGAGACATATGATTCCATCGACTGGATAGAGATTGGAACTGGTGTCATCAAAGAATACGGAATGTCAATTGTAACGGAAATCAGAGAGTCCTTTCCTGAATCAATCATAGTAACAGATATGAAAACATGTGATGCGGGCAAACATGAAGCAGCTCAGGCTTTTGAAGCTGGGGCTGATATTACGACAGTCATGGCTTTCGCAGCAGATCAAACGATTTCCGATATGTTAGACGTAGCCTTAGAGCATAAAGGCAGAGTAATGGTTGATTTACTGGGCGTTACTAATAAATTGCGCATCAATCAGCTCCAAAACCTTGGAGTCGATCTCATTAGTCTACATTTTGGTAAAGATATGCAGAAAAAAGGAAATATCACCGGTGATCTCTTTGAACTTGTAAGCGACTGCTCAGGTATAGAAATTGCTGTAGCAGGTGGAATCAACCTTGATTCTCTGTCATCAATTCTTTCTTACGCTCCCGATACTTTAATCGTTGGGGGAGGCATTACGAAGCAGGATAACCGTAAACAAGCCGCTGCACAAATTAAGGAGGCGATCAAGGAATATGAAAAAAGTCATTCACACTGTAGTTAATGAAATTAATCAGGTGTTATCAGAAGTGAACGAAGATCAAGCGAAGCAGCTTTCAACTCATATAGAAGAAGCTAAAAGGATTTTTGTGACTGGTGAGGGACGTTCTGGTCTAGTGGGAAAAGCATTTGCTATGCGATTAATGCATGGTGGATATGAGGTATATGTTACAGGGGAAACAGTTACTCCGAATATTGAAACTGGTGATTTGTTAATCGCTATCTCTGGATCAGGTTCAACTCAGTCTATCTGTTTTTATGCAGAAAAAGCAAAAGAAATAGGAGCGTGTATTTCAGCGGTTACAACGAATGACAGCTCTAGGCTTGCTGGGATAAGTGATCATGTGTTAGTCGTTCCTGCAGCAACTAAAAAGAGATTACCAGAAGAGCCTAGTACGATTCAGCCGCTTGGAAACCAATTTGATCAATCGCTGCATTTGCTCTTAGACGCTATTATCATCTATACGATTAATCAATCAAAGCAAACGGATAATGAAAGAATGACTTCCAAACACGCAAATATGGAATAGAGGTGTACTAAATGGCTAACCTGCTAAAAGTACAGGAGGCAAAAATTATTCCTGTCATCCGTAAAGCAAATCAAAACAATATCTTACCAATTGCTCAAGCTTTATATGAGGGTGGTATTAAAGCAATCGAGATTACAGCAGAAACACCAGAGGTTGAAACGTTGATTAGGAAAGTTAGAGATAGTTTTGATGGGTTATTAATAGGTGCAGGAACTGTGCTCGATGGTGAAACAGCCAGAGCAGTTATTATGGCGGGTGCCGATTTTATTGTTTCTCCTACGGTGAATCTAAATACAGTTAAAGTGGCGAAAAGATATGGAGTCCCATGCATTATAGGTGCTTTGACCCCAACGGAAATGGTGACAGCTTATGAATCAGGCGCTGATATGGTGAAAGTTTTTCCGGCGGACACAATGGGCGCTCGTTATATAAAAAATATTCTCGGTCCTCTACCTCAAATTGAAATAATGGCAACTGGTGGAATTGATAAGGAAAATATGCTTGATTATTTCCAAGCGGGAGCTAAGGTTGTTGGGATTGGAGGCCAACTTGTTCAATGTGATCATCTAACGTCAGAAGACGATTTCAATAGTTTAAAAGAATTGGCAAGTCAATATGTTGAAAAGCTAAGAGGAGCAAATCATACTTCATTATTTGAAAGCGGATTCAGAAAATAAAGGGGGAGATTTTATGAAATATGTATCTACATTATTGTTAGTTATGATTTTATCTCTAGGTTTTTTGACGGGGTGCGGTAACAGTGAAAATGCTGGAGCAAACGAAAATGGCAAGATTAAAATCATTGCGGCACATAACCAAACTTCGCCTGAAAATCCTTACCAATATGGGATGAAGGAATTTAAAAAAGTAGCTGAAGAAAATGGAGACGGTAATATTGAAGTAGAAGTCCATGCAGGAACTCTGGGCACAAGTGAATCAGAACTTGTGGAAAAGCTTAAGCTTGGCGGTGCTGATGTTGTTCTCGTGTCTCCTGGTTTTATGTCGAAAACGGGTATTAAAGAAATCGATCTATTCGCTATGCCTTACGTATTTAATAGTTATGACCATTGGGAGAAAGCAGTTGAGGGAGAAGTTGGCGATCAAATTGCTGAAACGATTAATGAGAAGTCTGATAATACATTCAAAGTTTTGGGCTATTGGACAGCTGGAGTTCGTCATTACTATGGGAAAAAGCCATTGAATTCCTTAAAGGATATTGAGGGGATGAAATTCCGGACGCAAACTTCTGGTGCTATTGCAGAGTATTGGGAAGAAACTGGAGCCGTACCAACATCGGTAGCATGGGGAGAGTTATATCAAGCTTTACAACAAGGTGTCGTTGATGCCTCTGAGAACGCTTATCCATACTTCGTTCAACAAAATCACCATAAAACTGAAAATGGAAAGTACATCACAGAAACAGCGCATGACTACACGACTCGCTTATTACTCATTAATGGAAAGAAATTTGATTCTTATACAGATGAGCAAAAAGATGCCGTATTAAAAGCAGCTGAAGCTTCAGTAAAGAAAGAGATTGAGGTCCTTCACAAGCAAGAAGAAGAGTACAAACAAAAAGCTATTGATGAAGGGGCAGAAGTAAATGACATTGATCGTAAACCGTTCATTGAGTTAGCAAAGCCTATTCAAGACAAAACAGCAGAAGATATTGGTGCGACGGATCTTTTGAAAAAAATTCGTGATTTGAAATAAGTAAAGAGTGAAGCGAGGGTATAGTCGGTACCTTCGCTCTTATTCTAATCATTAGCCTTACGCTTGTAGAAAGGGGAAGTTAGCCGTGCTCGTTAAGCTGCTTGAGAAAATTCAATTAACTATTGGTGTCTTGTTTCTAGTTGTCTTTTTTATCACGATCATTATCCAGGTTATTACGCGGTATATGGGGGTTTCAGCTATTTGGACCGAAGAAGTTGCGACTTATTCCTTTATTTGGGCCGTGTTTATGGGGGCATCCGTCATGCTCAATCGAAGAGAGCATTTTAAATTTGATCTTCTATTGAATAAGTTAACTGGCAAAAGTAAGAACAGCCTATATCTCATTAATGATCTTATTCTTCTAGTATTTAGTACAGGTTTATTTTATTTAGGAATAGAAGCTGTGCAAAACTTCTGGAACTATACCTGGGTTTCTATCCCGGAATTAAAAATGGGGTATGTATGGATTTCAATTCCGATTATGGGTGGAACGATGATGATATATACGTTTGCTCACATTTTACGTAACGTAAGAAGCTTCTCTAAGAAGGAGGTAACCGAATGATTGGTATTCTGTTAGTTGGTCTCTTTATTATCCTGATGTTTCTTGGTATTCCTATTGCGTTCGTAATCGGAATTGTAGCCCTACTAGGAATTATGAACGTACCTTATATTCCTGAAGTAACAGTACCAGTTAAAATGCTGAACGGTCTCGATTCGTTTGTTTTATTAGCCGTTCCTCTTTTCATACTAGCAGCTAACTTGATGAATAGCGGCCAAATCTCCCAAAAGTTAATAGACTTAGCACTAGCAATTGTCGGGCACATCCGTGGTGGATTAGCACACGCCAATATTCTCGTATCTATGCTCTTTGCAGGGGTTTCAGGCGCAGCTCAAGCTGACACGGCCGGGGTTGGTAAAATCCTAATTCCTAATATGAAAAAACAAGGATATGACACTGAAACAGCTGTTGGTATTACAGCGGCCTCTTCTACAATCGGTGTTATCATTCCCCCAAGTATCCCGATGATCATTTTTGCGGGGCTAACAAATGTATCAGTTGGCGCTTTGTTCTTAGTAGGAATTATCCCTGGTATCCTCGTAGGACTCGGTATGATGATCCTTGTTTATATTCTTGCTAGGAAGAGAGGATATCCCACATATCAAAAAGCTTCAATGAAAAATTTCATGAAACAGTTTGTTGGCACAATTCCTGCACTAATGACACCCGTGATTCTGATTGGTGGGATTATCACCGGAATTTTCACAGCGACTGAAGCAGCGGCATTTGCTTCACTTTATACAGTCATCATTGGCCTTTTTTATTACAAGACATTAAAAATAAAAGATTTCCCTAAAATTTTAGTGGATACGTTAACACTTAGTTCATTATCCTTATTCGCCTTAGCCGCAGCAAATGCTTTAGGAGAATTGATGAGTTACTACCAATTATCATCATGGGCGGAACAATTTTTCGCAAATAACATCGATAGTAAATGGGTTTTTCTATTAATTATCATTGCATTCTTCCTCTTTGTAGGAACATTCATGGATGCTATACCAGCAATGATTTTATTTATCCCAGTGATCTTGCCAGTTGCAATCGGCTTTGAGATTGATCCCATTCTATTAGGTATCGTTACAATCATGACATTAGCTGTGGGTCTAGTGACGCCCCCATATGGTTTATGTTTACTCTTAGCTGCGAAAATTGGAAAATTACCAGTTGAACGTTCACTAGGTGCCGTTATGCCATATATAGCTATAGTACTCGTAGTACTGCTAGTAGTTGCGTTTGTACCAGATGTTGCTTTTTACTTACCAAAGGTGATTAATTCTAATTTGTTTTAATTCAAGAATTTAATATGGAACGGTTTTGCTTTGTTAGATTTCACTTTATAATTTCATTTATGACCATTATATTAAGCTAAAAGTAGAGTGAATCTATATTTTATTTGAAGGTGTCAAACCTATAGAAATCAATAAGTTTTATTAGCATAGAATAGTTAAAAAGACAGTAAGAATGCGAGGTTACTAATTACACCGCGCATTCTTTTTTAGGAAATCAGTTGAAATTTTCAGATTTTTGTTTTATTCTTTAAAGTGAAAATACGAAAAATTGTATATTGAGGTGAGGATATGGAAGGCAAATGGGAGAAATTATACAGCAAGAATGGACTGGCAGCTAGGAGAATTGCAGCTAATCTAATAGCGATCGAGCCAGGAAGCCGTATTCCTCGCGTAAGTGATTTTGTTACAGAAACATCACTTGGAAGGGGGACAATTCAGGGAGCGTTACGTCTACTCGAAGAAATAGGAGCTATTGTTCTTGAAGCAAGAGGACACCTTGGTACGTTTCTTGTAAGAACGGATCGAGAATTGCTTTGGGATATTGCAGGACTTGGTTCTGTTATGGGGGCAATGCCTTTACCATATTCGCGAAAATATGAAGGCCTTGCTACTGGTTTAGTTCAAGTGCTTGAAATGATGAAAATACCTTTTAATTTGGCTTTCATGAGAGGCTCATCGAATAGAATAGAGGCATTGAAAGCTGGAAGATATGATTTTGTGATTGTTTCAAGGTTTGCGGCTGAGCTTGCTGTTCGGAATGACGCTCGAATCGAAATGGCAAAAACATTTGGAAATAACTCATATGTTTCCGGACATGAAATCTTTTTTTCAGACTCTAAAACAGAGCGTATTCAAAACGGCATGCGGGTAGGTATTGATTATTCTTCAGCTGATCAGCATCTTCTAACGGAGTATGAAATAGAAGGTATTGATGTTCAGCTAATTGAAGTGAACTACATGCAGATGATGGAGATGCTTAAGAACAATGAAATTGATGCAGCAGTTTGGAATAAGGATGAAATTATTCATTCTGAAGGAATGGGCAAAGGATCGTTTCGTTCGATAAAAGCTCAGGAACTAAGTCGGAAGGTGAATGAGGCAACTATGCTCTTAAATAGGGAGAGGATAGAACTTAGAGATGCACTACTCGACCTGTCAGTATTTAACGTCAAGGAGCTACAAGTTCGAGTAGAAAAGGGGGAAATTTATCCTCGATATTAGGCGGGATTCCATTTTGAATCCCTATGATTTTAATATACTAAATCCTGTATATTGGAGGGTGGTTTTTATGACAACGATTAAGAAACGACTAGATATTCTGAAAGCTGGCGATGTGATTAGTGAGGAAGCATCAACTATCGCTGAGGAAGCGGTGCAAAGATTAAGTGCCCATACGCAAAGGGCGCTTCCTCAAAATAAAGTAGAAATGCTTGTTACTCATCTTGCATCAGCCTTAACGCGTATGTCTCGCGGTGAATCAGTCGATGGCCCACCGGAAGAGCTTTTTTCAGAAATAGAGAAATCTGAGCAAATTGATCTAGCAAATAGAGAGATTAATTGGCTTAAATCCAATTGGGGTGATGAAATTCCAAAATCTGAGATCGCTTTTTTTAAAAATGCACTATGTATCTATTTTTAAAGAAATGAAATAGGAGGAGATTTTTTATGAAAATTGTTATTGGTGGACAGGTAGATAAAAAGGAAGTCGAAGCCCTAGTGAAGGAACATGGACCAAATGGAGTGGAAACTTCTATTAAATCAGATGTAGAAGCGGCAATGGCAGTAAAAACAGGTCAGGCAGAATACTATGTTGGAGCGTGTCACACTGGTGGTGGAGGTGCGTTAGCAATGGCGATTGCTATTATTGGAAAACCAAGCTGTGAAACTGTTTCAATGCCAGGAAGAAAACCGAGTGAAGAGAAAATTCAACAGGCTGTTAAGGACGGAAAGAAAGCATTTGGTTTTACTGCTGATCATATGGAAACGGCCGTTCCAATGATTATGAGAGCAATTAAAGCACTTTAATTTAGAAGGGGGTTCGGCACATGGAAATGGTTCTCGTCATTTTGATCGGGGCTATGGCAGCTGTTCTTGCAAATTTAAATTTAGCTGTGTTTAATGACGGCTTACGACCAATTGTACCTGAAAATACTGAAGGGCGAATGGGACGTAAAGAGCTTGGTTTAACGGCTTTTGCTATGAGTTTTGGACTTGTAGTTGGTTTTGGGATTCCGTTTACCATTACAGCGAGTATTATTCTTATCCATAGTATTTTGCTAGGAACAGATATTATTGGATTAATTACCCCGCGAAATAAATGGGGTACGCCTGTTGCAGCAATTGTTGGTGGCGCATATGGTGCAGGTTTGTTAGTTGGACTAGAAGGATTTGTCACCTTATTTGAAAAACTACCATTGAATTTTCTAGATGCGATGGGGCAAGTGGGATCACCGGTCGTGGTAACCTTCATGGCATTTCCAGCTCTAGCAGTGGCGTTGCAATTCAGTGTTAAAAAAGGTGTTTTGACGTTTATTACATCAGCCATTATTCGGCAATTAGCTGTATGGTTAAATGAAAGCGGTGCCATGACTTTTGGTGATACGACGGTTACGTTAAATCAAGAAGGAATGGCTCTCATTACTGGAATGATTTTCTTAATTACATATGCTGTGCGTCAAAAACCTGAAGGGGACGGAAGCGGGATTGATCTTGCTTCGGTTTTCAGTGAGAGAGTCGATCGTATTAAAAAGCATGTGGTTTATTTCATGATTATGGGTGGGCTTATTGCTGCGGCTACGAACCTTCTGATTATGGCTGGAGATCCAATATCTTTAAATTTAATAGCAGACGGAAAAATAACAGATGCTGCTATCGCTGCAGGAGCCCGAGCGCTGGGATTCATCCCACTTGTTGCTAGTACGGCGATTGCAACAGGGGTGTATAGTCCAGTTGGGTTTACAATCATTTTCGTTGTAGGGTTGCTTGTTCCTAATGTATGGGTTGCGGCTATCCTTGGTATTATTACTGTTTTTCTTGAGGTTATGTTATTGAGTCAGATTGCACGTTTCCTTGACAAATATCCCGGAGTACGACAATCAGGAGAAAATATTCGTACAGCGATGAGTCGAATTTTAGAAGTGGCTCTTTTAATTGGTGGTGCAAACGCAGCTAATGCTATTGCTCCAGGGCTTGGATTTTTTATCATTGCAGGGTTCTATTTGTTAAATGAGATTGCGGGCCGTCCAATTGTGCGAATGGCAGTAGGACCGATTGGCGCAATAGCAGTTGGTATCTTGGCGAATGTTCTTGTCGTACTTGGCCTCATGCAAATACCACAGTAGAAGGAGGAGATAAGATGATTCAAACGGTTAGAGGACCAATTGATCCTACTGAGCTCGGGATTTGTTCCGCTCATGAACATCTTTGTATTGATTTATCACGAATTAAAAATGATCCTGACACTATTCTTGACGATATAGGCGGAATGGAAGAAGAACTTCGCTATTTTAAAGCTTCAGGTGGGCAGGCGATGATAGAAGTTACGAATGACGGAATGGGTCGTAATGCAAGTCTCCTTAGAAAGTTAAGCGAAACGACAGGAGTGCATTTGATCGCAAGTACCGGTTTTTACAAAGACCCATTCCTTCCAAACCAAGCGACTGAGTGGAATCGCGATCAGTTTGCACAATACATGATTGATGAAATAAAGAACGGAATTGAAGGAACAGACGTTTATCCTGGCGTTATTGGAGAAATAGGGAGCAGTCACTATGAAATCAAGCCTATTGAAGAAGAGCTCTTAACTGGTGCGGGAATCGCAGCAATGGAAACGGGGCTTCCGCTCACCACACATACAACGCTCGGAACGATGGGAGTCGAGCAAGTTGAACTTTATTCTGCCCTTGGATTGCCAATGAACCAATTGATTGTGGGGCATCAAGACCTTAATCAAGATGATGAACGAGTACTTTCTGTTGTGGAAGCAGGGGCATTTGTAGGATTTGATACGATTGGAAAAATTAATTATCGACCTGATGAAGAGCGAATTCATACAATTTGTCGTCTATTTGAAAGAGGATATGGTGCGCAGATTTTATTATCAGCTGATTTAACTAGAAAGTCACATTGGCATAAGCACGGAGGTATTGGATATGACTATGTTCTCAATGAATTTGTTCCTCGTTTAAAAGAAGCAGGCTTGTCTGATGAGAATATCAGAATGATGCTAATCGATAATCCAGCTCATGCTTTCAGTCGAAAGGGGATTGCATAACATTGAAATACCAGGAATCTGTTATACCTCAGATGTCACTTGCAGAAGCAACAAATAAACAATTTGAAATTGTGGATTATATCACAAAGGAATTTAAAGACAATGAAATGTTCCATGATGGCGATCGCGGTGTGCATCCGATCTATAAACGACCTAGAACAACTGCGAAAGTTGAGAACGTTCTTGCTAGTATTTTTGGAGGTGATCAGGCAGTACTTGTGCGAGGATCGGGTACCGGTGCAATTCGATCTCTCTTAAGTGCCCTCCTTGAACCGGGAGGATCTATGATTATTCACACTGCACCTATTTATATGACGACTAAAGAAACGATCCGAATGCTTGGGTTACGAACGGAAGAAGTGAATTTCAATGATTTAGATGCTATTAAACAAAGTCTTCCTCATTCAGAAGCAAAGGTTTTCTATATCCAACATGCAAGGCAGCAACCAATCGACACTTATCGACTTAAAGAAGTGATTAAGTTAGTTAAGACGATCAACCCTGAAATGATTGTAGTTGTTGATGATAATTATTGTGCATTGAAAATGCATGGAATTGGTGTAGAGGCTGGCGCTGATTATTCCACTTTTTCCGGATTTAAGCTACTTGGACCTGAAGGAATTGGAGTAGTGATAGGGAAGAGCGCCATTAAAACAATTCAACAGCGAAATTATTCTGGAGGCAGTCAAGTTCAGGGACCAGAAGCGATGGAGTTACTTCGATCCCTACCTTTTGCACCTGTCTCATTAGCTATTCAGAGTCAGCAAGTTGAAGTTCTATGTGACTTGTTAAATAAAGGTGAAGTGTATGGAGTAAAAGAGGCATATATTACAAACTCTCAATCAAAGAATGTCATTGTTGAACTGAAAGAGCCAGTTGCCCGTGAAGTAATCGAGCGAAGTAAGGCCTTTGGAGCAGCAACATATCCAATTGGAGCAGAATCACGTTTTGAACTTGTTCCAATGATTTATCGAGTTTCTGGTAGTTTCCTCGAAAGTACACCCGCATTACTTGAATATGGTTTACGGATTAACCCTATGAAGGCTGGAGCAGAGACTGTTATTCGTATTCTTCGAGAATCATTGCGAGGAGAGTAAGTATACATCAAGACATAATCTATACGCTGTTGTTTAGGAGGCTACTACATTGTTTCTTTCACTTACAAAGAAGAGAAATCCAGAACTCATTAAAGCGGGAGTAAAACTTCACCAATCTGGGCTTATTCCTCCCAATACGTATGTTCTCGACCTTGACACAATAGCCCACAATGTCAGAAGAATGGCGCAAGCTGCTAAAGAGAATGATTTCACATTGTATTTTATGAGTAAGCAGCTTGGTCGTATAGGCGATCTCGGGAATTGGATTGCGGAACATGGAATTGAAAAAGCTGTTGCCGTTGAATTTGAAGAAGCTTACCGACTATATCATTCCGGTGTCAGTATTGGTAACGTGGGTCATCTTGTCCAACCTGGGAAACATCAGTGGGATGAGGTTCTTAGTTTCGATCCAGAAGTTGTGACGGTTTTTTCGATTGAGCGAGCAAGACAAGTATCAGATGCAGCTATGAAACTGGGAAAAAAACAGGAGGTCATTCTGCGAGTAATCAATTCATCAGACACGATTTATCCTGGACAGTGGGGAGGATTTCAGGTAGAGGAGCTTCAAGGTTTTATTCCAGAGCTAAAGCAGCTGAAAGGAATCGAAGTAATGGGCGTTACTTCATTTCCGTTATTGCTAATGGACAAAGAACGTAAGGAGCTATTGTTTACGGAGAACCTGAAAACAATTCTTTCGGCAAAAGCAATCCTTGAAGCATCGGGATTTCATATTCGTCAGGTAAATGGTCCAAGTGCAACAAGTACAGAAACGATTCCAATGCTAAAAAAGCCGGGGTTACACATGGGGAACCTGGACATGCTCTAACAGGGACTACCCCACTTCATGCGGTGCGAACTCTTCCTGAGGATCCTGCTATTATCTATGTATCTGAAGTCTCTCATGAAGATGAGGAGAATTTTTATGTGATTGGAGGAGGGTTTTACGAAAGGGGAAATATGACAGGCGCTTACGTCGGAAGCTCCCCTGAACGTATTTTTGATACATTTTTAAAAGGCAAGCCTCTAAATTCTGAGTACATTGATTACTATGGAAGACTTGAACGTGAATCAAGAGTATCTATCGGTGATACGGCAATATATGCTTTTCGGACGCAAGTGTTTGTAACAAGGGCAAATGTTGCCCTTGTTCGTGGGTTACATGATGGTGTTCCAGAAATTGTACATTTTGAAAGGAGAGGTTAACGATGGGACGTATCGTAGTGCTCGTTCTCGATAGTTTTGGGATTGGAGCAATGGATGACTGTGCAGATTTTGAACCAGGGGACTGCATAGCAAATACGTACGAGCATATTCGAAAAAAAGTACCGATGGCCATTCCCACCATGTATTCGCTTGGACTTAATCAACTTGTAGATGAAACCGGAACACCAAAAGGAGCTTACGGAAAAGCACGACTCGCACACTACGGAGCTGATACTTATATGGGACACCAAGAGATTGTAGGAAGTCTTCCGAAACGTCCCGCCAAACGATTGATGAAAGACGTTCATGAGAATATAGCTACGAGTCTACTAAGGGAAAATTTCAAAGTAACCTATCCTTTTGAAGATTTGCCAATATTGTTAATTGACGATGCAATCATTATTGCAGATAACATTGAATCAACCCCTGGAAATATTATTAATGTTACGGCAGACCTGACAAAGGTTTCGTTTGAGTATGCGCTTAAAGTAGGAAGCGTTGTAAGGAGAGTTGTTGATACAAGTCGAGTTATTACATTAGGCGGTCCTCACACTTCGGTCGAGCGACTTCTATCAGTAGTAAAAAAGGGGAAGCGGGGCAGTGGGGAATTGATAGCCCTAAAGCAGGCTTGTATGGGCCAGACTATCAAGTTCGTCACCTGGGATATGGTGTTAACGTACAAAGACAATTCCAGACCCTAGCTGAATCTAAAATTCCAGTTTATCGAATTGGGAAAACGGCAGATGTACTCGAAGGAAAGCATTGGGCTTATTCTATTGTGAATACAGCGGAGGTGCTTCAACAACTAAAAGAAACATTTAGTAAAGAAAAGCATGGGGCTTTTCTAGTAAATGTACAAGAAACGGACCTTGCTGGTCATGCAGAGGATACGAATTGGTACGCATCACTTCTTGAAGAAGTAGATAATTGGCTGGAGAAATTTATTCCTCTACTTAAAGAAGATGATATTTTAATAGTAACGGCAGATCATGGGAATGACCCTACGATCGGGCACTCAAAACATACAAGAGAGTATACTCCTCTTATGGTTACTGGTCCTAAAGTGAAGGCAGTATCGATTGGGATAAGAAATACTATGGCAGATATAGGGGCAACCTTGAGTGATTATTTTCGTATTGAATCCACTGAAGCAGGTACTAGCTTTCTTAATCAAATCCTCAAAAACTAAGGAGGAGTATATATGAAGAAACGAATTTTTATAATACCGATCGTGGTTCTGCTGTTGAATATCTCTGTCTTTTCCACAGCTTCAGCTACTGCCAACGGAGAGAAGCTGAGTCATGGTAGTCCGAAGAGTGCTGGAATGAATGCTACTACACTTGAGGAAATTGATGACGTAGTGCAAGAAGCTATAAGTAATGATATAACTCCTGGAGCAGTGGTACTTGTGGTTAAAAGTGGTAAAGTCGTAAAAGAGTCTGCCTATGGAGATGCACAAAAATATGATATGGGAAATCTATTAGAAAAACCAAGGAAAATGAAAAAGAAAACAATGTTTGACCTTGCCTCTTTAACTAAAGTAATGGGAACAACGCAAGGAATTATGAAGCTTGTCAGTGATGGGGAATTATCAGTAAATGATCGAGTAGCAAAATATATTCCTAATTTTGCTTCTAATGGTAAGGAAGATATTACAATCGCAGACCTTTTAACACATACCTCTGGCTTAACTCCTTGGCAGCCGACTTATTTTCATGCTAAGAATTCGGAAGAAGTTCTAAACTATATTAATGCACTTCCACTCGAATACGAAACCGGCACAGATCGTCGCTATAGTGATTTTAGTTTTATGACGCTAGGGTTCATCATTGAGGAAATAAGCGGAGAGAAGCTTGATGATTATCTTCAGAAAAATATTTATGAGCCATTGAAAATGAAAGATACGATGTTTACTCCTTCAGATCACCTTGATGATAAAATCGCAGCCACCTCATGGGGGAATCCTTTTGAATATAAAATGGTGGATGATCCCGATTTCGGCTACAACGTTCCTGAGCGAGCTGAGGATTTTGGAAGGTGGAGAACTGAAACACTTGTCGGAGAAGTTAATGACGGTAATAGTTTTTATGCAAACGAAGGTATAGCTGGACACGCTGGCCTATTCTCCACGGCACAAGATCTTGCCGTACTTGGACAGGTAATGTTGAATGGTGGGAGTTACGGTAAAGTGAAGCTATATGATCATGAGGTTATTGAAGACTTTACAACCCCTCAGCGTTTTGGACAGGGCTATGGATGGGAACTCGACAAGAGCTGGTACATGGGTGACAAGCATTCAGAAGCGACTTTTGGGCATACAGGCTTTACAGGGACCCAAGTGATCTTTGACCCATCTAATGATCTCCAAATTATTGTGTTAACTAATAAACAAAATAACGGCCCTCTCGCATCTGGATCCTATCCAAGCACTGGAGGACTTTCGAAACATATCGCGAATATCGTATACGAGTCTATTCAATAATAACTCAACCCTGATTTGCATCCTTTCTTGGAGGTGCTCAGGGTTCTTCTATTTTAACAACGAGGAGAGATGCTGAATGAGGGAAAAGAGAAAAGTGATTTTAGATTGTGATCCAGGCCATGATGATGCGATTTCGATTATTCTTGCAGCTTCTAGTGATCAGATTCAGATTGAAGGCATTACGACGGTAGCGGGGAACGTAGATGTTGGGAAGACAACGCTTAATGCGTTAAAAGTATGTGATTTCATAGGGCTCGAGGTGCCAGTTGCTCGTGGAGCTGAGCAGCCACTAGTTAAAACGCGTGAATTCGCACCAGACATTCATGGAGATTCTGGTCTTGATGGACCAGAGCTTCCGGAAGTTCCAAAGAAAATGATGATCGATCAGCATGCTGTCGATTTTATCATTGAGAGATTGTTAGATTCTGATGGAGAGATTACGCTAGTTCCGACAGGTCCGCTCACGAATATCGCTTTAGCGATTGAAAAGGAACCTGCGATCGTTGGAAAGATTCGTGAAATCGTACTGATGGGGGGAGGGACGTTTGGAAATTGGACACCTACGGCGGAATTTAATATTTATGTCGATGCCGAAGCGGCGGATGTTGTTTTTAACAGCGGAGTGCCTGTGACAATGTTTGGTCTAGACATTACGCATCAGGCGATTACAACGCCAGCGATTCTTCAGGAGATTTCTTCGATTGGCACGAACGTTTCGAATTTTGTGGGGGATCTTCTTGAATTCTTCACGAAAACGTATAAAGAGGTTTTTGGTTTTGAAGGAGCTCCCATTCACGATGCCTGCACGATAGCGTATTTAATTGATGAATCGATTTTTGAATTCGAGACGGTTCGAGTGGATATTGAGACAAAAGGAGAATTTACATACGGTACAACGTGCGTTGATCGTCTGCGTGTGACGAGAAGAAAGCCGAATGTGAAGTTTGCGCATGGCATTAATCAAGAGAAGTTTTGGGGATTGTTGATTAATGCGTTGAAGTGAGAAGTCCAGAATTGGTGGTGCCTGTCACTCGCGAATTCGCGAGGGACAGGCACCACCTAATATACCGGTACTAAACAAACGTTTATTTAACGTATACACTCATATTCTGAAATAAAGCTACGGAAACGAAATAAATAAAACGGTATAAAACTCCAAAATCATTCCAATGACCTGGGTATAAAGATAGATAAATCAGGGTGTTTTTCTCTTATCTATGACTTAAGTGGTATAGACGACTATAAAGGAAGAGGTTACGATTTGAATAGAATATTCTGAATGTTATTTTGTTTCATTGAGGAGGTAGCTCGTTATTACTTGTATTCAATAACAATGGGGAGGGCACTATGAAAAGAAAAACGCTGTCACTGCTTTTGACCACCGCGCTTGGTACGTCACTTTTAGCTCCAGGATCTGGTTTGGCTGCACCTGGTCCAACGATTGAGAAAGCGGGTAAGATCAACATGAGTCAAAGTAAAAGTCATCCAACTTTTTCGTGGGACAATCCTGGACCGACATCGCCTGTGCTGCATCCTGGTTCAGTCAAAGGGGCCGGAATGCGAGTAGAACCACTTAATGAGATTGATGATTTGATTGAAGGCGCCATCGATGAACAGGTTATGCCTGGCGCGGTTGCGTTTGTAGCGAGAAGAGGACATATCGTAAAGGAAGAAGCTTACGGTTATGCTGCGCAATACACAGATGATGAGTTTACTGAAATGAACAACCCAATTCCGATGAGTAAGGAAACCATTTTTGATCTTGCCTCAATTAGCAAACTTTTCACAACAACGGCGGCAATGACGCTCTATGAAGATGGGGAATTTAAGTTGGACGATCCGGTAGCGAAGTATATTCCGGAATTTGCAGCCAACGGAAAGGAAAGCGTTACCATCGAACAACTGATGACACATACATCGGGATTCAAACCATGGATTCCACTCTATACGATCGAAGGCGATCGAGAAGATCGCCTGGAGTATGTTTTTAACTATCCACTTCAATCAGAGCCGGGGAGTGAGTATACATACAGCGATCTTAACATGATTACACTCGGTGCTCTCATTGAACGATTGTCTGGGATACGTCTAGATGAATATGTGAAAAAAGAAATCACCAATCCGCTTGATATGAAGGATACGATGTACAATCCTCCTGCTGAATTAAAGGAACGAATTGCGGCTACGGAATACCAGCCATGGACGAACAGAGGGCTTGTCTGGGGGAAGTTCATGATGAGAGTGCCTGGTCATTGGACGGAGTCGCTGGTCATGCAGGTGTTTTCTCGACAGCATCCGATCTCGCTAAATTTGCTCATATGTTTCTGATGGAAGGACGCTATGGTGGGACACGCATTCTTCAACCGGAGACGGTGAAACTTTTAACAGAAAATCGGATTCCAGAGTTTCCAGGTGACGATCATGGCCTCGGTTGGGAGCTTCAACAAGGTTGGTTCATGGATGCTCTATCTGAAAGCACAACGCTCGGTCATACAGGTTATACAGGGACGTCAATCGTTGTCAGTCCAACGAATCAGACAATTGCGATCTTATTAACGAATCGGGTTCATCCGACGCGTGAAACCGTATCTACTTCTCCAACGAGACGGAAGTTTGCAAGAAAGGTAGCCGATGCGATTCCAGTTGCGATGAACAAGAAAGCTGATCCCTGGTTTGCCGGCTATGGAGATAACGAATCGAAGTATCTGACTGCTAAAGTTAACGTGCACAAAGAATCTATTATTACTTTTGATACGTGGTACCAAATTGAGGAAGGCTACGACATGGGAACAGTAGAGGTTTCAGAGAATGGGAATGAATGGACCGAAGCGCTTCAGCTAACAGGAAGCAGTAAGAAATGGGAGGCGAGAGAAGTCGCTCTTCCTGCAAACACAAAGTACGTTCGCTTCACATATAAGACAGATGGCTCTACAAACAAACGTGGTTGGTATGTTGATGATTTGAAGGTGAATGGCTCAACAGTCACGCTGACGAGTGATGAATGGATGAAGCGATCATATTAAAAACCAGGAGGGATAGCATGCGAACGAGACAGAAACGGATGATTGTCACTTTTCTTGCATTGTTAATGATCTTTTCCCAGGCAGTTATGTTACCGGGGAAAGCTTCCGCAAAAAAAGCTGGTTCACCCGAGTTGATTTTAATGGAAAATGTTCCTGAAGTGAGTTCAGAATTTGATGGGAAAAGCATTGCATTGCATGCGCTTCACATTTACGATGATGGTCACTTTATGAAAACAGATCAAAATCTGAAGTGGAAGTCATCCAATAAAAAGGTGGCGAAAGTAGATCGTGAAGGGAACGTAACGCTGACAGGTAAGCGTGGCCGGACGTTCATTACGGTTTCAGATGGTAAGAACAAAGATCGGATTGCCCTTGATTATAAAGTGGATAAATCAAATAAAAAATCATCCGCTCCGTCTTTGATTAAACAGAAAGGGCAGCAATACGACATTATCGAAAATGCGATTGACGGTATGACGATGGAAGAAAAAGTCGGTCAAATGCTGATGCCGGACTATCGAAATTGGAACGGTGAAAATGTAACAGAGATGCTTCCGGAAATTGAAGCGCAAATTGAAGAATATCATCTTGGAGGCGTGATTTTATTCAGAGAAAACGTGGTTACAACCGAGCAAACGACAAAGCTTGTTGCCGATTATCAGGAAGCATCCGAGAAGTACGGTCTGCTTATGACAATTGATCAGGAGGGAGGCATTGTAACGCGTCTTCAGTCGGGCACAGATATGCCAGGGAACATGGCGCTCGGTGCTACGCGTTCTAAAGATCTGACGAAGGAAGTTGGACATGCGATTGGGGAGGAGCTTGCCTCCCTCGGTATTAACATGAACTTCGCACCTGATATGGACGTGAACAACAATCCCGATAATCCTGTTATTGGTGTTCGCTCATTTGGAGAAGATCCAGAGCTTGTTGCGGACCTTGGTATTGCGTATACAAAAGGTCTTCAGGAAACTGGCGTTGCAGCAACGGCTAAGCACTTTCCAGGACACGGAGACACAGCAGTTGATTCACATCTAGGACTTCCAGAAGTGCCTTATGATAAAGAACGTCTCATGGAAGTCGAACTCTATCCATTTCAGAAGGCAATGGAAGCTGGGATTGACGTGATTATGACAGCGCACGTGACGTTCCCTAAAATCGATGATACGAAAGTGATTTCCAAAAAAGATGGTACAGAAATTTCTCTTCCGGCCACACTCTCGCACAAAGTTTTAACAGAATTAATGCGTGATGAGATGGGGTATGAAGGCGTCATTACAACGGATGCGATGAACATGGGTGCTATCCAGGATCACTTCGGATCTGTTGACGCAGCGATTCGCGCAGTGAAAGCGGGTACCGATATCGTCTTGATGCCAGTTGGACTTCAAGAAGTGGCAGAAGGATTATATGGAGCAGTTGAATCAGGTGACATATCTGAAGAACGGATCGAAGCATCAGTGAAACGAATCCTAACATTAAAAGTAAATCGCGGAATCATCAAGTCGGAGAACCCTAGTGACGTAAATGAACAAATTCAAGATGCGCTCGAGACAGTAGGGTCAGACGAGCATAAAGCCGTTGAGAAAGAAGCGGCGGATAAATCCATTACGCTTGTAAAGAATGACAATGTCCTTCCTCTTGACGGGAACAGTGATGATCACGTTGTCGTTATCGGACGAAGTTTTGTTGAATCACTCGGTAACTCAGTAAAAGCAGCGCATGACAATACGACGGTTATTGAAGTAAATGCAAGCTACACACTAACAGATGAACAGCGTGAAACTCTTGCGTCCGCTGATCAAATTATCATTGGCACGTATACGTACAGTGTGAGTACGCGTTCGCCTGAGCATCCACAGATGATGATGGTCGATACGATTATGAGTGAAACGGATGCGGATGTGATTGCGATTGGAATCAGAAATCCATATGACATTATGGCTTATCCGAACGTTGACAGTTATATTGCTCAGTATGGTTTTAGAACAGCTAGCTTTGAAGCAACAGCAGCTACCATTTTTGGTGAAAATGCCCCGTCAGGTAAGCTACCAATAACGATCCCGGGGGAAACGGGCGGCGTGCTTTATAACTTTGGTCATGGGTTAACGTACTAAAATTGTGATCGGGAAGACTTGTTCTTCCCGATTCTTAAAAAATGGGGAGGCGTTTTAAACATGAAAAAGTGGCTTGTGATGGTGTTAACTACGATGCTTGTCTTATCATCATTATCTGTGGCATTCGCTGATAACAATGGGAAAGGACACGGTCATGATAAGCGTAAGAAGTTTAAGCTTGGTGTGGAAGTTCTACTCGAAGATCAAAAAGAGCTTATCGAAGGAAAAAGCGTTGGCCTGATTACAAATCCTACAGGGGTAGATCAGGAGCTTAATAGCATTGTTGACTTGCTTCACAATGATTCCGATGTTGATTTAAAGGCACTTTATGGACCGGAACATGGCGTTCGTGGAAGCGCACAGGCAGGAGAATATGTCGAGTATTATATGGATGAGGAAACAGGGTTACCCGTTTACAGTCTCTATGGATCTACTAAAAAGCCGACGCCAGAAATGCTAGAAGGCATTGATGTTCTTCTTTTCGATATTCAGGATGTAGGCACGCGTTTCTATACGTACATTTATACGATGGCCTACGCTATGGAAGCTGCCAGCGAGAATGACATTGAATTTATCGTGCTTGATCGTCCTAACCCTCTAGGTGGGGAAACGGTGGAAGGTCCCGTTCTTGATGATGAATACTCTTCGTTCGTCGGAAAATATGAAATTCCACTTCGTCATGGCATGACAGTAGGTGAGCTTGCTTCACTTTTCAATGAAGAATTTGAAATCGGTGCTGATTTAACAGTCGTCGAAATGGATAAGTGGAAGAGGGATATGTATTACGATGATACGCCACTTGAATGGGTATTGCCCTCGCCTAATATGCCAACGCTCGATACTGCACTCGCTTATCCTGGAGCGGCCTTGATCGAAGGAACAAACGTATCCGAAGGTCGAGGCACCACAAAGCCATTTGAATTAATCGGTGCACCATTTATTAACGCAACAGAACTTGCCAGTGAACTGAACGAATTGAAACTTCCAGGCGTTGATTTTAGGGCAGCTTCCTTTACTCCTTCGTTTTCGAAGCATGCGGGAGAGTTAACACATGGCGTTCAAATTCATGTGACTGATAAAGAAGCGTTCAAGCCAGTCAAAACAGGATTAAGCCTTGTGAAAACCATTCACGATCTCTATCCTGAAGACTTTGAGTTTCGCGCAGAAAATAGCGCAGGCGTCTCATTCTTTGACCTTCTCGTTGGAAACGGATGGATTCGAGAAGGCATTGAAAATGGAGACAGCGTGAAAAAGATGGAGAAGCAGTGGGAAGATGATTTAAAAGATTTTAAAGAAGTAAGAGAAGACTATTTACTATACTAGATAGATTGTTAAGCACTCGCATAGCGTCGAGTGCTTTTTTATTTTATGTAATAAAACTTCACAAAAACACTTACATTATTAAATAAAACTTGTTAAACTGAAATTATTAGAAAATTCAACTCAATTAACAGATATAAAGGAGGGCCGATCACGAACGAAATAAACAGGATTGATTAGGGCGCATTTGTAGGCAGTTACTACATAGCCAGAGGCTCCATCAATATGAGGAAACGGAATACATCACGAAATCATAAGAAGAAATGGGGAAGGCTTGTGAGAAAAGAAGAACGCTTAGCAGGGGAGATTCTACCGCATTTAGGTGGACCATCGAACATTAACTCATTAACAAGTTGTATGACAAGGCTCAGGGTAACACCGATTGATGATACAAAAGTAGATCTTGATCGATTGAAAGAAATTGACGGCGTGCTTGGCGTTGTGGAAGCTGAAACAATCCAAATTATTTTAGGTCCTGGCATTGTGACAAAGGTAGCAGAAGAAGTTTCAAAGCTGAGTGGTGTTGATGCGGAGGATTTGGAAGATGATGAGAACATTTTTGAAGGACTCGCAGATCAAACAAAATCAGATCTTAAGCAAAAGAATGCAACGCCATTTAAGTTATTTTTACGAAAAATAGCTAGTATATTCATTCCACTTATTCCAGCTATTGTTGCGTCAGGATTAATTGCTGGAATAACGAATATTGTGATTCGATCAGGTGTTGATCCGGAAACGTCACTTGTTTCTATTCTAAACTTTATTGGTTGGGGCTTGTTTAGCTACCTTGGCATTTTCGTTGGTATAAACGCAGCCAAGGAATTTGGTGGAACCCCTGCACTCGGCGGTATCGCTGGTATTTTAATCATTAACCCAGCACTTGCTGATATTACGCTTTTTGGTGAACAGCTTGTACCTGGTCGAGGCGGCTTAGTAGGCGTCATGCTTGCAGCGTTTTTCATGGCATGGACCGAGCGCCGCGTGCGTCGTTTTGTTCCATCGTCTCTTGATATTATCGTGACGCCAACGATCTCTGTTTTGATTACGGGATTTGCGACATTAATTGTCCTACAGCCAATTGGTGGATTTGTATCAGACCTTATCACAAAAGGGCTACTAGGATTGATTGACGCAGGAGGTATTTTCTCCGGATTGATTCTAGCAGGAACGTTCCTTCCTCTAGTTGTTACAGGGCTTCATCAAGGGCTTACGCCTGTTCACATGGAATTAATCAACACGATTGGTGATGATCCATTGCTTCCGATCCTTGCCATGGGAGGCGCTGGTCAAGTAGGGGCAGCCTTCGCGATATATTTCAAAACGAAAAATAAGAAACTAAGAAAAGTGATTAAAGCTGGCTTGCCAGTCGGCATTTTAGGGATCGGAGAACCACTGATTTTCGGTGTGACGCTACCACTTGGTCGTCCATTTATTACAGCATGTCTTGGCGCAGCTATTGGAGGCGCGTTTGCCGCATTCTTTAAAGTGGCGACAATTGCGATCGGAGTATCTGGCTTACCGCTGATCTTCCTCGTGAATTCGAATCAAATTTTATATTATATTATTTCTCTCGTTGTTGCTTATTTCTTTGGTTTTGTCTTCACGTATCTCTTCGGGTTTAAAGAAGAAATGACCGTTGCGATTGATAAAGGGGCTTCAACGAACACAGCTGCATAAGAAAATGGAGGGTCAGATTTCATGCTTGGAATATCTGTTTATCTTGGAAGTGATGGAGGAGATGTTGAGCAACGCTTAGAAAGAGCTAAATCAATTGGATTCGATGCTATCTTTACATCCCTCCATATTCCTGAGGATGATCATTCGCTCTATCAAACTCGTTTGAAAGAGCTTGGTCAATTAGCAAGGAAATTTGAGATGGAGCTTGTTGCAGATATTTCGCCAGAATCCATTACCCATTTAAATATTCAACATTATGAAGAGTTATTGGACTGGGGAGTGAATGGCGTTCGTCCGGACTATGGTTATACTGATGATCTAATTGTTTCTTTATCTCAGTTGATGAAAGTGGGCTTAAATGCAAGTACTGTTTCGAGAGAGGAAATTGAGACGTGGCTTGAATTGGGTGCAAACGTTTCGAACCTAGAGGCGTGGCATAACTACTACCCAAGACCAGAAACTGGATTAGACGTTGATTTTTTTTCAGAACGAAATCGCTTATTTAGAGAATATGGCATTCAAACAATGGCATTTATTCCAGGCGATCAAAACCTTCGAGGACCGATTTACTCTGGCCTTCCAACACTTGAGAAACATCGTTCTATGTCTCCTCATATGGCCTGTGCTGAGCTACTTTATCATTATCAAGTTGATAAAGTTCTGATAGGAGATATTTCAGTCAGTGATAACCAATTAGAAAAGCTTTCACTCCTTGCAAAAGGAGTGATTCCGCTTGAGGTTTCGAAAGTGGATGATCAGTTTGAAAGTTTTCATGTGAAGGGAAAACATAAGAACCGTCCCGATCCAGCGCGGGATGTGATCCGTTCAGTAGAGTCGAGACAGTTACAACATCGTCCTGAACCAATACCTTCATTAAAAAGAAAACGCGGCGCCATCACGATTGATAATATGAACTATGGCCGCTATGCTGGTGAAATTCAGCTTGTAAAGCACGATCTTCCGGAGGACGATCGTGTGAATGTTATTGGAAATGTGATTAGAGAAGATTTGCCTCTATTAAATTACATTGGAGCATCTCAACCATTTGAATTACTTTTGAAAATTGATGCTACTCATGAAAGGAATTAACACAATGAATTTAAATAACATCCAGACCGAGCGTAGAAATCAAAACACACTGAACATTGATCAAATGACAACATATGAAGTTCTTAACATCATAAACGAGGAAGATCATGTTATACCAGACGCTATTAAAGAAACCCTACCAGTTATTGAACGTCTTGTTGATCGAATTGTAGATGGCTTTCAACATAATGGTCGCTTAATTTATGTTGGGGCAGGGACGAGTGGGAGACTTGGCGTTCTTGATGCCTCTGAATGCCCTCCAACGTTCGGAACGCCGTCAGATCAGGTGATTGGTGTGATCGCGGGTGGCGATAAAGCTCTTCAATATGCGCTTGAAGGTGCTGAGGATGATGAAGAGCAGGCTGTCTTAGACATGAAAGAGCTGTCGCTTACGAAGGAAGACGTGATCGTAGGGATTGCAGCTAGTGGACGCACACCTTATACGGTAGCTGCAATGGCTTATGCCAAAGAAATTGGTGCAACGGTTGGGGCGGTTACGTGTAGTGAAAATACAAAGATGGAAGAAGTCGCTCACCACAGCATCGTTGCGAATGTCGGCCCAGAAGTTGTCACAGGATCGACGCGGATGAAAGCGGGGACGGCCCAGAAGCTTGTATTAAATATGCTAACGACTGCTTCGATGATTAAAATTGGAAAAGTTTATAGCAATTTGATGGTTGATGTTGTACCAACAAATAGTAAACTTGTTCAGCGTGGTAAGAACATTGTTGCAGAAATTTCAGGTGTATCTGCTGAGGAGGCGGAGAAAGCTCTTGAAGAATACGGATCAACGAAAGGAGCGATTCTTTCGTTACTAACAGGATTAAAAGGAGAAATCGTTCATTCGACATTAGAAAGGTATGATGGGCATTTGCGAAAAGCGATTGAATCTGCTTTTGTGACAAGCTAAGGTAAGAATCGCTAAATAAGATATGCTAAAATGAAATGATTGAAAATCTATTCAGGTAAAGGTGGGCTAGGAATGAACGGAGGCCTGATCAGTATTCAGGAATCAATCACTTCATTAAAACCTTCAGAACGAAAAGTAGCGGAATACATCATTCATTATCCGGAAGAAGTAATCAACCTTTCCATTCAGAAACTCTCGAAACGAACAGAAGTGAGTGAAGCGACAATTATCCGCCTTGCTCGAACGCTGAACTACAAAGGGTTTCAAGAATTGAAGCTTCGAATCGCAGGTGATCTTGCAACGAAGCAGACGAGCAAATCTTATCAAGAAATATCGATTGATGGGACGGTGGATTCGTTTATTGAAAATGTATCAAACAATAATATTCAATCGATTAATGATACAATTTCTGTTCTATCAAAAGAGGAAGTAGAGAAAGCAATCACTGTTTTAAGTCGTGCGAGGAAAATTGCGCTGTATGGTATTGGAGCATCAGGATTAATTGCCCAGGATTTCAAACAAAAACTTTCTCGTATTAATCGCTGGTGTGAAGCTGCAGTCGATTATGATACACAAGGGACGATTAGCGCAAACCTCGGAGAAGCTGACGTCGTTTTCGGCATTTCTTATTCTGGCCAAACAAGAGACATTATTGAATCTCTGAAAATCGCAAAAGACAATGGTGCCACTGTGATTACCTTAACCAAATACGGTACAAATCCAGTTTCTGACCTCGCTGATATTAAGCTTTTCACAAGCTCTCTTGAAAAGAGCATTCGAAGTGGTGCGATGAGCTCACGTATTTCTCAACTGAACGTTATTGATATTTTGTATGTTGGCATGACCAGTCGAAACTACGATGAGAGCGTTGCTGCACTTGAGCGAACGCGAAAAGCAGTTGAGGTTGTGAAGAAGCATGTATGACTTTGATACTTACTTAAAAAAATTAATTGACGAAAAGGAGCTCCCTGGCGCTGTTCTTCATGTTCAACATAAAGGGAGCACTGTTTTTCATCAAGCTTACGGTCGTTTTCAAGACAGGATACAACAATCTCACACCATGAATACCACAACGCTTTTTGATATAGCCTCCCTAACAAAAGTGGTGGCAACCCTTCCTTCTATCTTATGGCTGATCGACAACACGTCAGTTGAATTAAATCACACCATTCAAACCTACATCCGAGAATTGAACCATTCAGATATCACGATTCACCAAGCACTCACTCATACAACAGGCTTACCTGCAGACCTTGACCCACCTATCAAAAGAGACGAAAAGCGGTTGATTTTGCAAGAAGTTGTCAACGCAGATCTTATCCATCAACCAGGGAGCGTTGTGCAGTATAGTGATCTAGGCATGATTTTACTTGGAGAAGTAATAGTGCGTGTGAGCGGTGTGGATTTACCTACCTTCACGAATACTAAACTCTTCAAGCCATGGGGGTTAACAAAAACGATGTTCAATCCCCCGCAACATCAGGGAATTGCTGCAACAGAGTGGCATAACGATCATTACGTTCAGGGGGAGGTGCATGACGAGAAAGCGCTCCACCTCGGCGGAGCAAGCGGAAGTGCAGGTGTATTTTCTACAGCTCAAGATGTCGGAAAATTCGGTCGATATTTCTTGTATCCAGAAACGCAGCAGGTGCTGTCACCGGAGACGATTAGGAATGCTAGAAAGCATGTGATACAAAATCGTGGGCTTGGCTTTGAGGTTTGGGACGGAGAAGGAAAGGCATTATCATGTGGAAGGAGGTGGTCAGAAGGAAGCTTCGGCCACACAGGGTTTACTGGTACTAGTTTATGGATTGATCCTAAAGAAGAGCTGATCGTCACTTTTTTAACGAATATCGTGCATTACGGAAGAAACCACAACATGAGTCAGATTAGACTTCATCTTCATTCTTTGATTCATGACTCTTTTACTAATTAAATGAGGGGGAAATATTTTGGATAAAATGAAAGCGTTTACTTTTTCTGGTTTTCTAGCGTTGATTCTTGTTCTATCTGCGTGTAGCTCAGAAAGTGGTGGGAATTCGGGAGACTCTGAAGCAAGTGAAGATAGCGTTACGATAACGATCGGAAGCTGGAGAACAGAAGACAAAGGAAGCTATCAAAAAATGATTGATGCTTTTAATGAAGAAAATCCGGACATTAAGGTGGAATTCAAGCCTTCAAAGAATACGGAGTATAACACGATCTTAAATACGGCCCTTCAAAGTGGGGAAGGTCCTGATATCATTCACCTCCGCCCTTATACACCGGGCATCGAGCTTGCGGATGCTGGATATCTTGAGCCGCTGGATGATCTGGAAGGACTAGATCAATATCCAGAGGAAACCCTTGCCGCTTCGAAAGGATCGGATGATAAGCAGTACGGTGTGCCGCTAAATATGAGCACGACGCAAATGTTCTACAACAAGAAAATGTTTGAAGAAATGGGTCTTGAAGAACCGCAAACATGGGAAGAGTTCATGACGCTAAATGAAAAAATAAAGAAGGAAGGTACTACACCGATCGCTCTTGGAACAAAGGAAGGGTGGCTCTTATCATTATCGCACGGAATTATTGGTCCAGCTCACTATGGTGGTAATGAATTTGTTGATCAAATTACAGCTGGTGAGACGGATTTTACAAGTGATGAATTTCAGAGTTCGATTGACGCGATGGATGAACTGAAAGAATACTTCCCAGAAAATTACGAAGGTCTTGGAATGGAAGATATTCGTACGATGTTCTTTACAGGTGATGCAGCGATGTTCCCACTTGGAAGCTGGGAAATTGAAGTGCTACGTGAAATGAATCCTGATCTTGAACTTGGCTTCTTCCCAATGCCGTCTGCTGTAGGAAAAGAACCTACGATTACAACTTGGGTAGATGGATCGTATGCAATCAATGCAAGCTCGGAGCATAAAGATGCCGCGAAGAAATTTCTTCAGTTTATGACAACAGAAGAGTTTGGCACGATGTTCACAGAAGAATTTAAAATGATCAGCGCAATCCCTGGTATTGAGTCGGAAGATGAACTTGTCAATGCGCTTGGAAAAGCAGCAGAAGAACAGTCAACACCGTACATGATGCTCGTTCATTTCGCTGGTGGAAATCCTTCCACAAAAGCGACGATCGAAACAGAGCTTCAGGGGATGTATCTTGGCGAACGTACACCAGAAGAAGTAGCAAAGACTATTCAAGAAAGCGCACAGTCCTGGTATGAGCCACTACAGTAATAAGGGGCGGACAATATGAAACTAGCTACAAATTCAATCGTGAAGATCAAAAAACAAAGGAATTGGAAAAGGTGGACCATCCACCTTTTCCCGATTCCTGCCCTAATTATATATGGACTTTTCATCGTTTATCCTTTGTTTGCAGCCTTAACCTACAGCTTTTTTGATTGGAAAGGAATTGTACGTGGGGAGTTCGTGGGGCTGAAAAATTTTAAAGATCTGTTTACGCTGGAGCCTTTTTCGGGACTGTTTTGGGGTGCGTTTGGCCATAACATTCTTTATTTTGTACTACAGATGATTTTCCAGAACGGCCTTGCTTTTGTACTTGCCTATATTATTTATAAAAAAGTGAAGGGATCGGAATTTCTTAAAATTGCTTATTTCCTGCCGCGACTTCTATCCGTCATCGTTGTCGGTTTTCTCTGGAAGCTGATTCTAAATCCTAACTACGGTGCACTGAATGTGATTCTTGAAAAGCTCGGTTTGGAACAGCTTCAAAAAGCGTGGCTTGGTGATCCAGATACAGCTTTGATTTCTATTATTCTCGTTAACTGCTGGTATGGTATTGGGTTCGGTGTCCTTATTTTTCTTGCCGGTCTTCAGTCGATCCCGAAAGAACTGTTCGAAGCAGGCAAGCTTGATGGCGCAGATGGTTTGTCGATGATACGTAAAATCGTGCTTCCGTTAATGGTTCCTTCGTTCATGATTATGACAGTCCTCACATTTATTCAGTCATTTGAAGCGTTTGAACTCGTCTACGCGATGCAGGGATCGCAGGGAGAACCTTACCATTCTACTGATACGCTTGCGATTTACTTTTATCGTCTTGCATTCGGAGGTTCTGCAGGAGGATCGACAACGGCAGTCGGATTAGGATCAGCACTTGCGGTTGTGCTCTTTCTCTTTATCTCATTCTTTACCGCACTCTATTTACGCTATATGCAGAAAAAACAAGTGGACATGTAAGGAGGCGATACTATGAACCATACGATTTGGACGAGACCGTTTTACTATGTATTTGCTTTTCTCATCGCATCCATTAGCATCTATCCAATTCTATTAATGATCCTCTCTTCCTTTAAAACAAGCGCAGAGATTTTCACAAGTCCACTCTCATTACCGAAGACGTTCACGCTTGATACGTATCGGAACTTACTGGAGATTATACCGTTTACAACGTATTTCATGAATAGCGTGTTTGTGAGCGTCGTTTCTGTCCTGTTAATTTTGATTACCTCGTCACTTGCCGCCTTCTATATCGCACGCTTCACGTTTGTATGGAATAACATCATCTTCTTTTTCTTCTTAATGGGAATGATGCTTCCGATCAAACTAGGCATTGTACCACTGTTTATTTTAATGAAAGATCTCAATCTACTAAACTCGCTCTGGTCACTGATCTTTATGTATGTTGCCACGGGAATACCACTGTCGATTTTGATTTTGACTGGATTCTTTCGAACGATGCCTCGTGAACTAGAAGAAGCTGCACGTATTGATGGAGCTGGAAACCTTCGTATTTTATGGAGTGTTGTGCTACCACTGATGAGACCGGCGCTTGGAACCGTGATGATCATCCAATTTATCCAAGCCTGGAACGATTTTTTCTTCCCACTTATTTTTATTACCGATGACATGAAAAAGACAATCCCAGTTGGCATGCTTTCCTTATTTGGCGAATACTCTGCAGATTGGGGAGCCCTTTTTGCAGGTCTGACCCTTGCGTCACTTCCGATGATTGTCCTCTTCTTCATCGCATCAAAACAATTTATGGAAGGACTTACTCAAGGTGCAATTAAATAAGCGATTCTACATTGGCATAGACGGCGGAGGAACGAAAACTCTTGGGTTATTGTGCAATCAAAATGGAGTGATTTTAGCTAAAAGTACGGCAGGTTCGACAAATCTAAAATCTCGCGCAGAACAAGAGGTGCGATCTGCCATTCATCACGTGATTACAGAATTAACGTCGGGATTAAAAGATGGAAAGCTTGCAGGAATCTTTGTTTCAACGGCGGGTGGTGACCGAGAAGAGGATCAGAAGCGCTGGGAAAGATGGCTGAGGGAAAGGCTTCCGAGTTTTGAAGGGATTCTCAAGGTTAAGAACGATGCTTACGGTGCGCTTGCAAGCGGTACATTTTCGATGGAAGGGACCGTTCTCATTGCGGGTACTGGTTCGATTTCCTATTCGATCGATGCAAATGGTTCCCGTCGTGTGGGAGGCTGGGGCTATTTGTTTGGTGATGAAGGAAGCGGCTACGATATTGGGAGTAAGGCGCTCCGGACAGTTGCGATGATGCATGATGGAAGAATGATGTTGGACGAAGCTTTTTGTAGTAACATCCTTTCCTTCTTACAGGTAAACGGTGCGCCTGAAATAATTACGGCGATTTATGAGGATTCCTATGCGCGTATGAAAATCGCTTCTGTTGCTGAGAACGTCATCGAGCTTGCTGAGCGACAAAATCAAACGGCGTTGAAGATCGTTCAGAGAGCTTGTGAAAGTTTGAGTGAATTAGTTCGTGCTATCGAGATTAGGGGCAATCAACTTGTGATTTGCGGAGGGCTAATGCAATCCTCCTTCTTTCGAAATGGGTTTCTTGAAGAATTGAAAACAAGAGGGGTAAGCGATGTGTATTACCCTAACTTATCTCCAGCTGTAGGGGCATGCATTTGTGCACTCCTTTGTTGTGGCGTACCGATCGTAGACGAACGGAAAGCAAATCTGATGTCGTCTCATCACGGAATGGACGGCTAAACTAGGGGAGAGATGACGTTGACAGACGTGAATGAGATGAAGACAGAAATGCGAAATGCAAAATCGGAAAATCTGCACCAATTTTCAACGCTTGAAATAATCGAGCTGATGAACGAAGAGGATGGGAGCGTAGCTGGGATTGTGAAAACCGCCCTCCCCGAGATTGAGAAAGTGGTTGATCAAGTTGTTGCTGTGATGAAAAAAGGAGGAAAGCTCTTTTATTTTGGAGCTGGTACGAGCGGGCGTCTCGGCGTGTTAGATGCTTCTGAGTGCCCGCCGACATTCGGTGTTGCGGCTGACCTAGTGAATGGCGTAATTGCTGGAGGAGACCGAGCGCTCAGGTATCCAATCGAGGGGGCTGAAGATAGTCGGGAAACGGGGGGAGAGGATGTAAGGAAGCATGTAAGTGCACACGATTTGGTTATCGGTATTGCTTCAAGCGGAAGAACCCCTTATGTGCTTGGCGCTATCGAAGAAGCGAATAAAATGGGTGTAGTGACAGCAGGGATTTCGTGTAATACAGGCGCATCGCTTTCAAAAATGGTTACATACCCGATTGAATTACCAGTAGGTCCCGAAGTGGTGACAGGTTCAACTCGACTAAAAGCAGGAACAGCACAGAAGATGGTGTTAAATATGATTACGACAGCCTCGATGATCAAGCTTGGGAAGGTCTATCGTAATTTAATGGTGAACGTTAAAGCATCGAATGAAAAGCTACGGAAGCGAACAGTTTCGATTATTCAGGAGTTAACGAGAGTGAGTGAAGAAGAAGCTGGACGCTACAGTGAACAGGCAGAAGGTGATGCGCGGGTAGCGGTGCTGATGATTTTGCGGAGAGTTGATGCGGATCGAGCGAGGCAACTGCTTGAGGAGAAGGATGGGGATTTTGTGGCTGCGATGGAGGGGTGAAGATAGGTAAGGGGTCAGGTGCGTTACCGGTGACGTACCTGACCCCTATTAAATACATCTGTAATCTCAACAAAGACACATCGCATTCTTTCTATTAAAACAGCCCCTGCGGAGTTACCGCAGGGGCTGTAAATATTTATTACATCATTAAGTCCGCTGGTGAGTCATCAAAGTAGAGCCAGTGAAAATATTCTACTTCCGCATCAGACATTCTCAGAACTTCTTCTCTGTTCATTGTCGTTTTGTCGCACAAAAGATCAATAAATTGGTTTCGTGCTTGCTGGCTCATTGTAAATCCTCCCTGTATTTTAAGCGGCAATCCCTGTTTGGTAACCGCTTTCAATTTGTTAATTTTATTATACATCTCACAATGAGATGATTCAAATACCAAAATGAGATATATTGCAGGGAACCGATGTGAAATTGTTATGAAAGTGAGCGGTGATTCGGGGAATACGCCGCTAAAAGAGAATGTACGTTCTTGTTATTGTGATTTAACTTGAAAAAAATGTGTATTTTGGTTGTTTCCTCCTTTTTTAATAAGTTGGATGAAGTGATCTTTATTCGAGGATGGATGGTTGAAATCAGAATCGGAGATGGATTTAGAAGGAGATTTGTTCCCTCTGCAGGAGTTTTTTCCTATTCAATGGAAGTAGAGAAGATGTAGAAAGGGAGTGTGGATGATGGAAATAGAAATTGGAAGTGACAAGAAACAAAAGAATTTGGAAGAAAGCCTTTATGATTTCACTTTTGTTGGTGATCCCCAACTTTCACCGGATGGGAGCTACGTTGTTTATGTAAAGAAAGTGATAAATGAGAACAAAGAATATACTTCAAATTTAGTCATAGTAAATCGCGATACTGGAATTGAGCATGATTGGACATATGCTTCTGGGGAGAAAAAAGATCACTCTCCGCGCTGGTCGCCTGATGGGAAGACGATTGCTTTCGTTTCGAATCGATCAGGAGAAAATCAAATATGGCTTATCTCAACTGATGGTGGCGAAGCGCGACAACTATCTGATTTAAAAAGTGGTGTTTCCGCTCCTGTTTGGAAACCCGATGGTTCTTCGCTACTTGTTTTAAGTAAGGATACAAATGAGAAAGAAGAAGGACGTAAGCCTCTCGTTGTGACTGACTTGCGCTATAAAGCAGACGGCAGTGGTTTTCTTGACAATAACTATTTGCAAGTTGTCTTGATCGAGGTAACCTCAGGTGAAAAGAGAATAGAATGGCTAACAGATGCACCATTTAATCATTCTAGCCCTAACTGGTCACCGGATGGACAATCCATTGTATATGTGAGAGATAGATATGAAGAACAGGGGTCCTACATGCGAGCCGACATCTTTATTCAGGGTCTGAATGAAGGATCAGAGCCTGATCAGTTAAATCGTGAGGGTGGGAGCTTTAGCACACCGAACTGGTCACCAGATGGGAAGAAGCTCTCATTCATTGGGCATAACTTTGAGCATAAAGGAGCTACGTTGAATAAAATCTGGACTGTTGACATAGCGAAGAAAGAGTTTACTTGTTTAACAGAGGAGGTTGATTTAGAGTGTTCGGATGTATTGATTTCAGATATGCACTGGGGCGGCGCTTCTCCTGGTGCGATGTGGAGCCAAAATGGAGATGGACTCTATTTCCTTGCTAGTAAAGAAGGAAACACTGGTGTTTATTTCGTCGGAGAAGATTGCACGGTTCGACAAATAGCGGGTGGTGACAGGCACCATTACGCGTTTCACTATTTGCCAGGCGCGAATGAAGCGGCTGTTGCGATTAGTGATCCACTTAACATTGGCGATATTTATACGCTTTCGTTTCATGGAGATCGAGTAAATGAACTGTGTTTGTCTCAATCAAATGCTGACGTTCTCGAATGCTTGGATCTCTCGACACCAGAAATGTTTACATACGCTGGGAAAGACGGTTTGGAGATTCAGGGCTGGCTCATGAAGCCAAAGGATTTTAAGGAAGATCAGGAACATCCCCTTATTCTTGAAATTCACGGTGGGCCACATATGATGTATGGTAATTCATTTATGCACGAATTTCAGCTTCTTGCAGCAAAAGGATATGTTGTCCTTTATACGAATCCACGTGGTAGTCAGGGATATGGACAAGAGTTTGTGAATGGTTGCCGAGGAGATTATGGTGGGGGTGATTATGAGGATTTGATGGCGGGTGTTGATAACGCGTTGAATAAGTATTCCTTTATTGATGAAGCTCAACTTTTCGTGACGGGAGGAAGCTACGGTGGCTTTATGACGAACTGGATTGTTGGGAAAACCGATCGATTCAAAGCAGCGGTTACCCAGCGCTCCATTTCGAATTGGCAGAGTTTCTATGGCGTTAGTGACATCGGATACTTTTTCACAAAGTGGGAAGTTGGAAGTGATTTAGGTGAAAACCCCGCTAAGCTATGGCATCATTCACCGCTTAAGTATGTGGACCAAATCGAAACCCCACTTTTAATTCTTCATAGCGAAAATGATTACAGGTGCCCTATAGAGCAAGGAGAACAGTTATATGTGGCTTTAAAGCATCGTGGGAAGGAAACGATGTTTGTAAGATTCCCAGATTCTGATCATAATTTATCACGAAGCGGTTATCCAGAGCTACGAGTGGAACGACTTAAGCATCTAGGAAACTGGTTCGACAATTATCTAGAAGGAAGACAATAAGAAATCTTTCGACAAATAGCGGGCGGTGACAGGCACTTTTTGAGATCTTCCCTTGACGCCCTTCGAGAAAGATACTATACTATTGAAAATAGTTAAATAATATTGAAAACTCTTATCAAGAGTGGCAGAGGGACTGGCCCTGTGACGCCCAGCAACCATCTCAGTTCGTGAGAAAGGTGCTAATTCCAGCAGACGAGCAATCGTTTGAAAGATGAGAGAGAGTTCAGCGCTGCTGATAATGATGAAATGATACAACTCTCTCTGTACTTTACAGAGGGAGTTTTTTTATTGGGAGGGGATTTTAGCAGATCGAAGTACTTTTGCGCTTTTATATTTTAGTGCTAAAACGCTTTACATTACTATATGAATTTTAAAGGAGATTGAGAAATGAAGAAATCATTGTATTTATTAGGTGCACTTATTTTAGTTCTTTTGGCAGGTTGTTCTGGAAATGAGGCTTCTGGAGTTTCAGAAGATGGCCCACTGAAGGTAGGGGTAACGGCTGGTCCGCATGAAGATGTGATGAACAAGGTGAAGGAAATCGCAGCGGAAGACGGGTTTGAAATTGAAGTGATTGCGTTTAATGATTATGTGATGCCAAATACAGCCCTTGATGAAGGGGAATTGGATGCGAACGTATTTCAGCATGAACCTTATCTGAATGATTATGTAAAAGAAAGAGGACTCGATCTTTCCAAGGTAGCAACTACGATTACTTTTCCAATGGGAATTTATTCTGACAAATATAAGAGTCTTGATGAATTGCAAGAAGGTGACAAAGTTGGGTTGCCTAACCATTCAACAGGCGAACCGAGAGCGCTAATGTTGTTTGAGCAAGCTGGCATTATTGAGTTGAAAGATGGCGTTGGTGTTAAAGCAACGATCAAAGATATTGAGAAGAATCCTTACAATCTCGAATTTGTTCCATTAGAAGCTTCGCAAATTCCAAGACAGCTTGGTGAGCTTGCGATTGCAGCAATTAATACGAACTTTGCAATGGAAAGTGGACGCGTACCGAAAGAAGATTCGCTTGAAATGGAACCAGAAGATTCCCCATGGGTGAACGTGATTGCAACACAAACAGAGAACAAAGATGATGAACGTATTCAAAAGCTAGTGAACTACTATCAATCAGATGAAGTGAAGCAATTTATCCAGGACGAATTTAACGGTTCTGTAGTTGCATCCTGGTAATTCGAAAGAGGAGTGAGCACGATGATTCGATTAGAAAATATAACGAAAACGTATAAAAGCGGTGAGACGATTACGAAGGCGGTTGATGATGTTTCCATAGAAGTTAAGAAAGGAAGCATCTATGGCGTCATCGGTTATAGTGGTGCTGGAAAGAGCACGCTTGTCCGAATGGTGAATCTTCTGGAGCGACCGACAGATGGAAAGGTATTTATCAATGACATTGAGCTCACTTCTTTGTCTACTGGAAAGCTTCAAAAAACAAGACAGCGCATCGGGATGATTTTTCAGTCTTTTAATTTATTGAAAACAGGCACTGTGTATCAAAACATTGCCATTCCGCTGAAGCTTACGGGTCTTCGTAAAAAAGAGATTGAAGTGCGAGTTGATAAATATTTAGGTATCGTTGGGTTATCGGATAAGCGGGATGCTTATCCTTCCCAGCTATCAGGTGGTCAGAAGCAGCGTGTGGCGATTGCCCGTGCGCTTGCTCATGAACCTGAAGTGCTACTATGCGATGAGGCAACGAGTGCCCTTGACCCAGATACGACAGAATCAATCCTATCTTTATTGGAACAAATCAATCGTGATTTTGGAATCACGATTTTACTCATTACGCATGAAATGCACGTTGTCCAGAAAATATGTCATGAAGTGGCTGTGATGGAGAACGGGAAGGTGATTGAACAGGGACGAGTGATCGATATCTTTAGTAAGCCTGCTACAATGACGGCCAAACGATTTGTTCAGTCGTTATTCCAGGATGAGCTTCCAGAATCACTTGTGTCGCGATTGAAAGAGCGTGGTCAGATCGTGAATCTTTCATTTATTGGGGAGAAATCAGGTAGTCCCGCTCTTGCGCTTGTTAGTAAGAAGTTCGACGTGTATCCGTCCATTTTAGCAGGGAACATTACACAACTGAAGGATCAGCCTTTTGGTAGGCTAGTCGTTCATTTAGATGGGGAAGCGGAAGAGACGGCTCGGGCCGTTGCCTTTTTAGAGGAAAGTGGCGTCGTAGTAGAAGGCTATGTTCAGGAGGTGGAAGCTCATGTCAGCTAAGGTATCGGAGTTTATTGATCTTTGGGGTGCAGACATTTGGAACGCGATTATTGAAACATTTCAAATGGTTGGGATCTCACTACTGATTTCAGTATTGATTGGCCTGCCGCTTGGTGTGCTACTTGTTTTAACTAGACCTGAAAAAGCATTAGAAAATAAAGTTCTTTTCCGTATATTAAATGCGGCTATAAACGTGATCAGGTCGATTCCATTTATCATTTTACTGTTTTTCATTTTACCTTTTACAAAAATGATTGCAGGTACAACAATTGGAGTAAAAGGTGTGATTGTGCCGCTCGTTGTCTTTACGGCGCCGTATATCGCAAGGTTGATGGAATCCGCTCTTCTTGAGGTAGATCGTGGAGTAGTAGAAGCCTACGAAGCAATGGGGGTAAAAACCAGACATATTATCTGGCATGTTCTTGTAAGGGAGTCTCGTTCATCGATCGTTCTTGGATTAACGATTGCGACAATTGGACTGATTGGGGCAACGGCAATGGCTGGGCTCGTTGGAGCAGGTGGGCTTGGTGATCTCGCTTATCGATACGGTCATTTGCGATATGAAGTCGATGTGATGTACGTTACGGTATTTCTCCTTATTGTCCTTGTTCAGGGACTACAATCGTTTGGAAATGTTCTCTCCGCTCGTTTGAAAAAGGATTAAGTTAAAAGAAGATCTTTTTGTTTTATTGTTATTAGCAGGTGTGTCTTCAATAAATGAACTTGGTAAGCACATTGTTCATCAGATTTAGGAGGAAGAAAAGATGGAATCAATTCAGGTAAGAGCAACGCCAGGACATTATGAATGTCGATCAGGTATCCTTCAAGAATTACCACGATTGCTTAAGGAAGGGCAGTTTCAAAAAGTGTTTGTGATTTCTGGACATCAATCTTGGGGAGCAGCTCAGGGTTATTTTCCAGATCTATCTGCCTTTCATGTAGCTTATTCTACGTACAGTGGTGAATGTTCAGAAACGGAAATTAAAAGGCAATCTGAATTAGCCAATATTCACGGTGCCGATTTGATACTCGGTGTAGGTGGTGGAAAGGTTCTGGATGTAGCGAAAGCGGTTGGTAATGAAGTAAACAGAGATGTGGCTCTTGTGCCAACGCTCGCGTCTACTTGTGCCGCAACGACGCCACTTAGTGTGAAGTATTCAGACGAGGGAGAGTTTATTGAGTATACTATTTTTCCAAGAAGTACATATCTTGTTCTTGTAGAGCCTGAAATTCTTGTGCAGTCACCAATCGCTTATTTGAAAGCAGGTATTGGTGATACGCTGGCCAAATGGTATGAAGCGAAAGCGCTCATTGAGGAACTGCGTTCAACGCCAATTCCCATAAAACTAGCGTATGAAGTAGCAAGAAGCTGCCGTGATGTCCTTGTAGCAGACGGAGAAAAAGCGGTTAGGGATCAACAGAATGGTCGTTTGAGTGATGCGTTTATTCGGGTGATTGAAACAAATCTTTTATCAGGAGGAATGGTAGGAGGTCTTGGCGATCGCTATGGTCGGATTGCAGCGGCACACTCCATTCATAACGGTTTAACACACGTATCTGAAGCTCATTCGTTTCTTCACGGTGAGAAAGTAGCTTATGGCATACTTGTGCAACTTGTACTAGAAGGTGAGTGGGAAGAGGTGAGAGGTTTATTTGCCTATTATAAAGAAATAGGTTTGCCCCTCTCGTTAGAGTCAATTGGCATTGAACCAACAAATGTGGAGAGCATAGGTCAAGTTATCGCAGAATACGCTACGAGAGATGGGGAGTCCATTCATTTCCCTTCAGGTCATGTGACGAAAAATGATGTAGTGGAAGCGATTCTTGGATTAGAAGCATTACAAGTTACGTTAAGTTGATTAGGCATATCTAGTGAGAAAAAAAGTCCCCTGGAAGTTACGGTTCAACTTCTAGGGGGCTAAATATGATAGATAGATTTTGCGAGTAGATCAAGATGGCGATTGCGATGTTCCTTCCATTGACATTGTTGATCAGCACCTGGTTGAAAATAGTTCTTGATGAGTAATAAGATCATTGAAATGTTCCCCTCCGATTCAACGAATGTATTGTTTAGCGCCTATTAATAATTTCCTGTTCAAGAACGTAAATGTTCTCCATGTCCAGCACCTCCTTGTTTCTCTCTTTCCTTGTTAATTACAGTCTACGCCGTATGCTTATCAAATAAACCAGTCACCAGTTCGGTTTTCAACTCATACTTAAGATGGAGATTTCCTAAGCCTTTTCCTCCATTCGACAAATAGCGGGGAGTGACAGGCACCAGCGCTTGACAGTGCCACAAATTGGTAGTATTTTAGATTAATGCCGACTAAACTTATGTGGATTATAAAGTTTTGGTTTTATAGAGAAAATAAAAGGAGGAAATAGCGTGGATACATTTTTAGTCATTGTGAATATTGCCATTTTACTTGTTCTTATTGGTGTTTTAATTAAGATGCAACAGAAGCATGTGTCTTTTAGTAAGCGTGTGTTTGCTGGTTTAGGATTTGGGGTTGTGTTAGGTGTTTACTTGCAAGCTGTCTTCGGAGCTAGCTCAGAGATTGTGAGTCAAACATCAGATTGGTATAGCATTGTAGGGAGCGGATATGTACGCCTTCTAATGATGATTGTTATACCCCTTGTCATGGTTTCGATCATTCAATCGATTACGAACCTTGAGAAGACTTCAGAGCTTGGCAAAATGTCAGGCTGGATTATTGGAATTCTTGTATCAACCGCAATGGTTGCAGCGATCGTTGGTGTAGGTAGCTCGCTCGTCTTTGATTTAAATGCAGAGCAAATTGAAGCAGGGCAAGCGGAACAGGATCGTGGCAGCTATCTAGAAGAAACGCTTGGTAGTGTGAAAGATATGAGTACGCCAGACAAAATTCTTGCGTTTATCCCTGCAAATCCGTTTGAAGATATGACAGGAGCTCGCCCGACCTCAACGATTGCCGTTGTTATATTCTCAGCTATTGTTGGAATCGCGGCACTCGGTGTACGTCGTAAAAATCCAGAGCAAGCAGCCGTCTTCACGAAAGGTGTGAATGCTGTCTATGCCATCGTTATGAGAATCGTCACACTAGTTCTTCGGTTAACTCCATTCGGGATTATGGGCTTGATGGCAACTACCGTCGCTCAAACGAACGTAGGCGGTATTCTCGAACTCGGGAAATTCGTTCTTGCATCCTATTTAGCACTGCTTGTGATGTTTATCATTCATTTGATTTTGGTTGCGACAGGTGGATTAAATCCACTAACATATTTGAAGAAAGTATTACCTGTTCTTACGTTTGCCTTCACTTCTCGTTCAAGTGCAGGGACAATTCCTTTGAATATTTCCGCTCAGAAAAATAGCCTTGGTGTTGATGAAGGAACAGCGAACATGTCTGCATCCTTTGGTGCAACGATTGGCCAAAATGGTTGCGCGGGAATTTATCCAGCGATGCTCGCAGTTATGATTGCGCCAACGGTAGGTATTGATCCGCTCAGTCCTGGCTTTTTAATCCAACTTGTCTTAATCGTTGGTATTAGTTCGTTTGGTGTGGCTGGGGTCGGAGGCGGAGCGACATTTGCTGCGTTAATCGTTCTTTCTTCTATGAACCTACCCGTTTACTTAGCCGGTCTTCTCATTTCTGTTGAGCCACTCATTGATATGGGGCGGACGGCGTTAAATGTGAATGGTGCGATGACTTCAGGTACACTAACATCACGAATTCTTGGCAAGTTGAACCACGATAAGTTCAATGATTCAAATGCTGTTGAAAAAGATATTGCCGTTTAACTAACGGATGAAGCCCGCTTTCCAAAGAAGGCGGGCTTTTTTTATGAGAAGAATAACTCGATTGACATAGTGCATCGTCAAAACCCAGTCAGCTTGTTGTTAGGAATTTTTCCATGTGAAGGAAGTGCAACCATCACCGTCGAAAAAGATAAAGGTACAAACGGTCAGGGGGAGAAGCGTATGCATGCGATCAGATTACTCATCGTGGTTTTGATAATGTTGATGGCCGCTTCATGTTCGTCTAAGGCTACTACCGTTCATCATGAAAAAACAGATACCGTTCATTTAGTTCCTGAAGGGTTTGAGGGGAAATTGATCGTGATTTACAACGTGGAAGGCGCTCCGAAATTAAAACAAGAAAAAGGCTTTACGGTTATTCCCTATAGCGAAGACGGTACGTATTTAACTTCAACGGAAGATATGAAATACGGGGCAGTAACGGATGAATTCTATTATGTGGATCAAAAAGACAAGCGTACTGAAATTGATACAAGCTGTACGTATTTGTTCCCAAATAGCGGAATCACTATAGAAGATCGCCGCCTCCTTTATAATGCTTTTTATTTAACAGAGTCACACTGTAGTGAAGATTTTCATGGTAAAGGTCCTGAAAATGAAGGGAATCGAAACATTCTCGCTAGCGTAGAGGAGAAGTTAAAGAAAGAGGGGATTTTAGAGTAAGGTTCTTTAAATTGAGACATATCGAGGGTTCAAGTTCTTCGCAAGAAAGTAAACCACACACTTGAACAGCATAAAAGATGACGGCGCATAAGGGCCGTCATTTTTTATGCTGTTCTTTCCCAAATACGCTCCACCTTCATTAACTCTTCTCCTTGAAAGGTGAGGCAATAGACATCAGGCATATCGAGATTTTCCCAAAAGTGTCTATCGTACTGATCATCGAAATGACTCATCATGAGAACCATTAAATTCCCATGAGTACCAATCACTACGCTTTTTCCTTTGTATGTTTTTAGTACGTTTTGTAGGGCGCTCACTCCTCGGCTACGAGCGAGTTCGTTGGATTCACCACCAGGGTAGCTAAACGTTTCATCTTGCCAAACAGCGTCGATCGCGGATTGAAAATCATCAACAGGTTGTCCAGCAAGTGTTCGCTCTTTAAATGCTTCTATAACTTGAATGTCTATCGAGTGATGTTTTGCGATGCCTTCAACTGTATGAATCGCTCGATTATAAGGGCTAGAAAGCACAACATCAATTTGTTTTTCTTTCATTAGATGTGTAAGGCTCTTTTCATCCCTGTTGCCCTTCGGTGATAATCCTCGTCCGTATTCATCAGGTGTATAAGAAGAATGAGCATGACGTACAAGATAAATTTTCGTTTCATTCATTTAGTGCTTCACCTCTTTAAAGGAGCGGGGGTCAGGTCCGCACCTGACCCCCGCTCTTCCATTATTTCCTCTCAAGCATAATACGCGTTAGCTGCGTGCGGTTCTTTACACCAGTTTTCTCATAAATTCGACTTAAATGCTTTTTGATAGTCACTTCGCTTAAGGAGAGTTCAGCAGCAAGATTAGCATTTGAGTATCCTTGGATGACGAGTGTAACAACTTCTTCTTCACGCGGAGTAAACTGAAATGGATGGTGTGGTGTTTCGGTTAGATTTACGCCGAGCGCCTGGGCGAATGTTTCAAGGTACTGGGAAAGACGAGCGTTTCTTAAATCAAGTTCATAAGTCCTGGAAGGTCGGTCTGGACCATAGTCAAAATGCATTGCCTCGTGTACTTCGCTGAAACGGAACTGCTCTGATAAATCTTGATAAAAAGGAAGCGGTGTCGATGCAACGAGAATTCCTTCTGTTAGAACAAGAGGCAGAAGATGATACAAAAGTGCCTGGCGATCTTCCATTTGACTCACATTTTTAACACCGAGGTATCGAATGACCCACCCTGCCGGCTTATCCTGAGACAAAATACTTTTTTCTTCTGCAGAAGACAGCCTCTTAAAATAACTTCTTGTAACAGGGCTTTGCTGTAGCTTCTTAAGCGTGCTGGACTGGATTGGAATAAGAAACGCGATTCCAATGACTTTTCCACCACGGTGACGTAGCAGTTTCACATGCTGAATCCCTACAGACTCAATCATTTCCTTCGTTATATAGGCTGATTGCTTATCACGGCTCTTTGGAACATGTTGCTGAAAACCCTTGGTACTTTGATCATCATCAAACAACGCTTCATTCATCGTGGGAGGACTCTTCAAATAAGGTAGGACCACGTCCCAATCGTCTGAGCTAGCAGATGTCATGCTATAAGTAGAGAGCGTGTCATGATCAAATAAAGAAGCACGCATCATTGGTTCACCAAGCAAGTAGAAGAATTCGCTAATTTCGGTGGAATCCATGACTCGGTCATGCTTAAAAAAGGATCGACAATAGAGCAGGGCGCGTTTCCATAATTGATGATAATACGTGGGTTTTCTTCTACGCAGGTCGTCTCTCATTGCCCGTTGAAAAAGAGTGTTAAGCTGCCACCCTGACTCTGTTTCCTCAAAAAAGGAAAGGGATACGAGTGCTTCAAAATCTTTTCGCGAGATCGTTTGATCCAGCATTACTTCAAGCTTTTCCTGTTGAATGTAGTGACCAATCGACGCCACTTCTATGTAGGGAAGGAGGCGATCATCTTCAAGTTCACTTAGCCATTCTTGGACGACGGTTCTATAAATTTTCTGCTCATCCTTTTCATTCCATTCCTGCGTCTCGTTTAGTTTCTGAACGCAAAGCGATAATGCATAGGGATTACCACTTGAAAATTGCCAGGCTAACTTAGTGAGCTCTGGTTTAAGAGTGCGAAAGGCAGAATCATACTGTCCGATGGTGAAACCTTTTAATTCAATGGAAGTAATGAACGGATACCAGATCGATGCCCTCCAGGATTCCCTGAGCTTTTTACGTCCGCAAAAAAAAGAATGCTTGAAGAGGGAAGAGATGGAAGGAAAGATTGTCTAAACCATTCATCTAATTTCTCAAAGCGTTCATAGGAGTCAATGGCTATGACGAAACGAATTCCTTGTTGTTCAAGATGTTGAATATGCATATTAATTGCCTCAAGAGGCGAAATGTATAGGTTAGATGCTCCCATTTGCTCCAATAGTAATTGGAGAAAAGCGGATGGTTCAGCCTTTGAATACTGTGCGTTTACAAGGTAGAAAACAATATCTCTGTCTGACGCTTCCTTTTGATAATGCGTCATTAGCTCACTTTTTCCTGTCCCGGGCTGTCCATATACGGATAGAATGCTGCTACCGTTTTGATCTAGCAAACGAGAAAATACGGCTAACTCTTTTTCTCTCGTAATATTAAACGGAAAAGCCTTCGACTGAATTTGTTCTTGATTGGGGTTATCTGGAAGGTTCATCCTTATCACACTCCACTGAAAAAGTACTCGATTTTTGTCTAAGTAGTATACTTTCGTATACTACCCTCCAATTCCTTCTTTTGATAAAATTAATTTAAACAATATTCAGAATTTACAAAATAAGGGAGGTATCGCAGTGGAAACAGGGAATAACCCTGAAAAAATGGGCCAAACCCCTCGCAAAACATCGAGTGGTATGGAGGAAAATGTCGCAGGACTGTTGACCTATGTGCTGGGGTTCGTGACAGGTATTATTTTCTTGTTGATTGAAAAGGAAAACAAGTTTGTGCGTTTTCATGCCATGCAGTCGATCGTTGTGTTCGGAACATTATTTGTCGCAAGTCTTGTTATGAATGTGATTCCAATTATAGGATCGCTTGTCTCTCTTCTTATATTGCCACCGCTAAGCTTAATTGTTTGGATTGTCTTAATGGTAAAAGCTTATCAGGGACAGATGTATAAGCTACCGATTGGTGGTGAATTTGCAGAGAAACAGCTAGAGAAAATCAAATAATAAAAACCGCATTCCTCTATTATGGGAGGAGTGCGGTTTTTGTCTTACTTACTTATTTATTTCTTTGTTGTGAGTTCTTGATCCACAACTTGTTTTAAATAGTTCATCACATCTTTTTGGAGATCTGGACGATTAAGGGCAAAATCAACTGTTGCTTTTATGAATCCAAATTTATCACCAACGTCATAACGCTGACCTTCGAACTCATGAGCAAAGACTGCTTGCTGCTCATTTAGCACCTTAATCGCATCTGTAAGCTGAATTTCTCCGCCTGCACCTTTAGGTAGGTTCTCAAGAATGGAGAAGATTTCAGGAGTTAAGATATAACGTCCAAGAATGGCATAATTAGAAGGTGCCTCTTCAAGGGATGGTTTCTCAACGAGTGACTTAATTGGAATAATGCCGTTGTCAATTTGTTCTCCCTTAGGAGAGATGATTCCGTATTTAGAAACAGCATCGTCAGCCACTTGTTGAACACCTACGATTGAAGTGCGGTAACGATTGTAGCTATCCATTAGCTGGCCGATACATGGTTGGTCTGATTTTACAATGTCATCACCAAGGAGAACAGCGAAAGGTTCATTGCCGATAAAGCGGCTAGCACAATTAATGGCATGCCCAAGTCCTTTAGGTTCTTTTTGACGAATGTAGTGAATGTTAGCGAGATTAGAAATTTGTTGTACTTCTTTTAACATCTTGTCTTTTTGCTTCTTGATAAGCGTTTCTTCAAGCTCATATGATTTATCGAAATGATCTTCAATAGCACGCTTTCCGCGACCGCTAACGATGATAATGTCTTCAATTCCAGCAGCGACAGCCTCTTCTACAATATATTGAATCGTTGGCTTGTCCACGATTGGTAGCATTTCTTTTGGCTGTGCCTTAGTTGCTGGTAAGAACCTTGTTCCAAGACCAGCGGCAGGTATAATCGCCTTTCTAACTCTCATGTTGAATCCTCCCAGTAACTAATTGTTTTCAAAATCCCAATAAGTGCTTACTAATATTAACATATATCATGACTATTTTCCTGCATTTTCATAATGAAAAGACATGACGATAGGAAGACTTCACTCGAATTAGCCTAAAATCAAGAATCAACAATTTAAGCTAACGTAGCTTTCCAAATAAGAAGCCATTCTTCATTATCGTTAGCCTCCATAACAGATTTTTCGACAGCGATAGTCGGTATCCTTCTCATTTGGGTAATGTTATGATAAAGCATAACGAAATAACGCTTTCCTTTGTATTTATTGGGTCTTGTTTGCTTTTATTGACCTTTACTTCTCATTTCTTCATTGTTTTTAATTACATCTAAAAGGGTAATGTAGGTTAACTATGTATAAGTCTGTTTAAGCATAAAATGGATCATTTTTTTCAACGATAGAATCTCCTATTCCCATAGCAATCAAAAAGTATGTGCCGGATTTAGATTGCATAGGTCACTAAAGTACGTGATTCTAACTAAGCATCCATTTATTGCAAGTGATTGTAGGGCCACAATCTTAATGAGAGTGACGAAGGATGTCAGTATGTTAATTAAGACGTAAATGCATTATGAAATATTAAAATACTGCTCATTTCAAACTCGCTTTTCTGCGATAAGTCTTTGTTTATTCTTAGAAAACGACAGCAATGGCCAATGATTGTTCACACAATTGAAAGAAAATAAATTACTTTTCCCTTATTTTTACAATGATTCTTTAACCTGTATCATGTATACTTAAATATTAGATTGAAAAGGTTTATGTAAGTCTCTTAGATTAAAAGAGAGATAAGGCGAAGTTGTGAAGGGATGAAAAGAAATGAAAGAATTGTTCTTTTCCGTGCTTCTCGTCGTGAAGAATGAAGAGAGGTATATACGAAAGTTGCTGGAAGGTGTCTTGCAACAGGAGTTTCCTCAAGATTCATATGAAATTCTAGTAGTAGATGGAATGTCGTCCGATCGAACGAAGGATATTATAGAAGATGTTAGTAGTAAGAACCCGGGAAGAATACGGTTGTTTGAAAATCCGAAAGAGACGTTGCCGACAGGATGGAATCTTGCCATTCAAAACGCGAAGGGGCAATACATTCTTCGAGTAGATGGTCATACTATGATTCCAACTAATTTCCTTACGAGTTATTACGACTTAACTCAGCGTCAGCCAGATATGGACTGCGTTGGTGGAGTCATTCGAACAGAAGGAAAAGGGTTCTGGGGAACGATTAATGCTTATGTTTACTCACATCCTATGGGCGTTGGGAACTCTATGTTCCGCATCACAAAGAGCTCTAGCAAATGGGAAGGGCGAGTAGATACCGTGCCCTATGGCGCTTACAAACGTGAAGTGTTCCAGAAAGCCGGATTATTCAACGAAAACTTAAGAAGAAGTGAAGATATTGAATTTCATGCGAGAGTACGGAATCAGGGTGGCAAGTTTTATTTATCAAGCGAAATTGCTTCCACTTACTACGCAAGAGATAGTCTGAAAGCATTTGTTCAGAAATCCTATGCAGATGGAAAATGGGGTATTATTGCATCGAGAAGTACTCGAGGTGTGATGAGATTCCGACAGCTTGCTCCGTTAATAGCATTTCTAACTGGAACAGGTCTTGGAATTGGAGCGCTATTTAACAATGGGTTTCTAATCAGCTTAATCACGCTCGTTACTATTTATATGATGATGATCGGCATTTCTTCGCTAGGAGTTATTAAAAAACATGGTTTCCGCGCTTATTTCCCAACTGTGATGCAGTTCTTTTTGCTTCACTTTACGAGAGGACTTGGACTAGTAGGCGGATACTTTAGCAAACAATACTGGAAGGTGAAGACCGGTCATGAAAAATGGGCAAGAATTACTACCGACCACATTTCTTGATAATGAGACGATCCTTGCATATCGTAAGCAGTCTCAAACATTAAGTTACAAAGAAGACCTGTGGTCATGGTACGTACTGCGTCGAATTTCGATTTACCTTACAATTCTTTTTTGTAAGATGCGTATAAAACCAAATACGATAAGCTGGATGAGTGTATTCTTCATTCTCATTTCAGGCTTATCACTTGTGATCGCTACACCACTATCCATTATACTTGCGGCGCTCTTCTACAATCTCGGTTATCTACTTGATTGTGTAGATGGTGAAGTTGCTCGCATTACGAAGCAAACGTCGTCGAAAGGTTATTATATTGATATTATTATCCAAGCAGCTGCTCTACCTGTCTTTTTATCGATCGTTTTAACGGTATTAAGACAAGCTGGAATGCTAGATGTTAGTATTCTCGAAATGGTTCTTGTTTATGCGACGTTTGTTGCGATTATTATGGCATTACTCGTTCCGATTGCTTATCAATTAACGAAGCTGACGATGTCACAATCAACCACTCAAGATCCTGTTAATTCGATTCGAGATGGATCATTATTCTTTGATATTGTAGCTGTTCTGCTCGGTCTACCTGGTTTCTTTGTAGCTGTCGTTGTTATCATCATTGTTGAACAACTAACAGGAGTAGATCTGCTACTTTACTATATATCCTTTTTCCTTGCCATGCTTGTATTAAAGACAGGCCTACGGGTCTTCATTACATCACGTTCATTTGATAAAAGCTAATATTCAATATAAATCCATTATAAATCATAATGAACTCGCGTGATGTTAAGTGTTATTAAAGATTGTAAATTGTATGTTAATTCACGTCTCGTAAAAATTATTAAACACTACTAACTGGAGGGGTCGAAATGAAGAAGGTTTTGACTTACGGTACATTTGATTTATTGCATTGGGGCCACATTAATATATTGAAGAGAGCGAAAGATCTTGGTGATTATCTTATTGTAGCTATTTCAACAGATGAATTTAATGAAATTAAAAATAAAAAAGCATATCATAGCTATGAAAATCGCAAAATGATATTAGAAGCAATTCGCTATGTTGATGAAGTGATTCCAGAAGAACACTGGGAGCAAAAAGTAGATGACGTAAAAAATCACGATGTAGACATCTTTGTGATGGGTGATGATTGGGAAGGGAAATTTGATTTCTTGAAAGATCATTGTGAAGTCATTTATCTTCCTCGCACAGCGGGAATTTCGACATCGAAAATCAAGAAAGAGCTACTTGTATCTAACGGATAAGCAATTGTAGAAAGAAAGAATAAATAGTTGAGGTGCTAGGAATTGTTATGGGACAAATTAGTGTAATAGTAACCGTTTATAATAAAGAAGACTATATCGAAAAATGCCTTGATTCCCTATTACAGCAGACTTTTCAGGATATAGAAATCATTCTGATTAACGATGCATCAACTGATAATAGTAAGGGGATTATTGAGCGTTACAGCGATTCGAGAATGACTTGCTATCATCTAGATAAAAATGTTGGTGTCTCAAAAGCGCGCAACATGGGGATCGAGTACGCTTCAAGCGAGTTTATCTATTTTGTTGACGGTGACGATTACCTGGCGCCATACACACTAGACCTTCTCCTAAACAACATAGGAGAAGATCACTTCATTGGTGGTTCTATTTTCAAAGCTGGAAAAATTGCTATTCCAATGGAAATCGGGGAAGATTCCTACTATTTGCGTAGATTAAGTGGTGGAAGAAAAATCAAAGCACTTCGTCGTAGGAGTGCTACTAACTTGTTGCTACGCAAAGACTTTGTGGATGTTCATGAGCTTCGTTTTGATGAACAAGCTACCTTTTACACGGACCTTACCTTCTCCATTCCAGCAATAGTAAATACAGAGGAGATTCCGATGATTACAGGCGTTCCCACTTATTTAAAAGGAGAATGCTATGATCCGATCGACCACCCAACTCTCATGCTCCATTCTGTAGAGGAGAAGTTGCCTGATTTATTTTATGTCTATCATAAAATGAAGATGTCGTACGCTGATACGAAAAGCATTAGTCGCTATTTGGACCTTCTCTTGTTAAATTATTATTCAAAGAGCATTACTAATAAAGCCGTGAAGGACTCTAACGTTTTATTTGATCATTTCACTGCTTTAAAGAACAGTCTCTCTTTAGTAGCACCTGGAAGAATTAAGAGACGGAATATCATCGAACGAAGAGAGCATCGTCTTCTACAAAAGGGGAAAAAGGAAGCTGTTCTGAAGTCAATGATGTTTCGTGTACGCTTAAGGCAGTGGCGTAGATCATTGAGGAAGAAGCACTTACTCATGCGTCAGCTTTATCGAACGGTTCTTGTGAAAATGCCAATGAAACCGAAAAAAGTACTTCTTGAGAGCTTCGGTGGTAAGGGGTATTCAGATAGCCCTCGCTACATTTATGAAGAACTGTTAAAAAGCGATCATAAGTATGATTATTTATGGGTATATGATAAAAAGAAAAAGGATATACCGGGGAATCCTAAGCAGGTGCGACGCTTAAGCCCCGCTTACTATTACCATCTTGCGACTGCCAAGTACTGGGTATCGAATGCTAGAATGCCAAACTTTGCGATTAAACGTCCTGAGACAGTTTATTTACAAACATGGCATGGTACACCGCTCAAAAAACTGGCAGCTGATATGAAAGAAGTACGTATGCCTGGCACGACAACTGAAAAATATAAGCGGAACTTTTACAATGAAGCCCAAAAATGGGACTATCTCGTTTCGCCAAATGATTATTCGACTTCTATTTTCAGAAGAGCCTTTAAGTTCGGGAAAGAAGTTCTTGATGTGGGCTATCCGAGAAACGATATCCTCTATCTTGAGGATGAAGAAAAGGCTAGACGTCAGCAGGAAATAAAGGCTAAGCTTGGTATTCCTGCTGATAAAAAAGTCATTCTTTATGCCCCAACGTGGCGTGATGACGAGTTTCACGGTAAGGGGAAGTATAAGTTTGATTTAAAGCTGAACCTTAGCGAAATGCAGGAACGTCTTGGTGACGAATATGTGATTGGTCTACGCATGCATTATTTAATTGCAGAGCATATTGATACGACTGGAATGAGCGATTTTGTATACAATTTATCTGACTACGGAGATATTGCGGAGCTTTATTTATTATCAGATATTCTGATTACTGATTATTCATCCGTATTCTTTGATTTCGCAAATTTACGTCGTCCCATTTTATTTTTCACTTATGATATTGAAAAATATCGCGATTCTCTTCGCGGGTTCTATATGGATTTTGAGAATGAAGCACCAGGTCCGCTTCTTAAAACGTCGGACGGTGTCATAGATGCGATTGAGCATATCGAGAAAATAGAAGCTACCTATCAAAGCAATTTTGATGCATTCTATGATAAATATTGTCATCTTGATGATGGGCACGCTTCTAGAAAAGTAATTAATAGGGTATTTGAGCCCGAGAAAGCTGAAATGTAGATAGACTTTAGAGAAACAGGGTACTGCCGCTGGTGAAGGCGATATGGCACTATCCTGTTTTTTCAAAGCGACAGCGCATTTCGAATAGAGGTAATCTACTACTAGTCGGGAGTATGGTGTCCATTTCATGAAAAAGCTATTGAGAATGTTGAAAATATATCCATTAATGAAGGCGTTTAGTCGACTTCTTTTTGTGGCGTTGGGCCGTTTTCCAGCAAACAAGCGCCTTGTTATTTTTGAGAGCTTTTCTGGAAAGCAGTACAGCTGTAATCCAAGGGCGATCTACGAATATCTGTTAGAGCACGACTATGATTTAGACATGATTTGGAGTGTTGAAGAATCTCATGCTGAGTCTTTCCGTAAAAGGGGTATACCTACTGTAAAGCGTTTTTCGCTAAGATGGTTTTATCTCATGGCTCGTGCTCGTTATTGGGTGACTAATAGTCGGATGTCGCTTTGGATTCCTAAGCCTTCTCACACTGTCTATGTACAAACTTGGCATGGAACGCCGCTTAAGAAGCTTGCAGGTGATATGGAAGAAGTGTACATGCCTGGAACAAACACGCTTTCCTATAAAGATAATTTCTATAAGGAAGCAGCGAAGTGGGATTACTTAATCTCGCCGAATCGGTACTCATCTGAGATTTTTAAGAGAGCATTTGGTTTTAAGAAAAAAATGGTAGAATCGGGCTATCCACGTAATGATCGTCTTCATCTTGAAAATCATCAAGAAAAAATTGATGCATTGAAAGTGGAGTATAGCATTCCTACAGAAAAAAAAGTGGTTCTTTATGCCCCAACCTGGAGAGATGATGAATTTTATCAACCGGGGAAATATAAACATGAGCTGAAATTAGATCTTGATTTATTGAGACGTGAAATCGGCGAGGAATATGTTATTGTATTAAGGATGCACTATTTAATTGCAGAGCAGTTTGATCTTTCTCCATATGAAGGATTTGTTTTTGATTTATCACTTGGTGTCGATGTCAATGATCTCTATTTAATTTCTGATGTGTTGATTACAGATTATTCATCTGTCTTTTTCGATTATGCTAATTTGAGGAGACCAATTATTTTCTTCGCTTATGATCTTGCTTCATATCGTGATAAATTGCGTGGCTTTTACTTTGATCTTGAAGAAGAGGCGCCAGGTCCTGTCGTGACAACATCTGAAGAAGTTTTACACGCCATTCAAACGTTTGAAAATGAAGGATTTGGCGTATTTGAAGAAAAGTATAACGATTTCTATAACACTTATTGTTACCTTGAAGGAGGGTCTGCTACCAAAAAGGTTGTTGACCAAATTTTTGTTAGTGAGGCAAAATAAGCATGAATTCTATGATTGCAGTTTTAAAAGAACAAGTTAGCAACTTCTACCTAATTAATCGGCTTTCGGTTTATCAGGTAAAGAGCACGAATAGCAATAATTATCTTGGTATGGTTTGGGAGATTCTAAATCCCCTTTTCCAAATGAGTATTTACTGGTTTGTATTTGGCTTTGGAATACGAAACGGGAACCCGGTTGATGGCGTCCCATTTGTTCTATGGATGTCCGCTGGTCTTGTTGTATGGTTCTTCTTTAATCCTGCTGTTATTCAAGGATCAAAGTCGATTTATACTAGGATATCAATGGTATCCAAAATGAACTTTCCAATGAGTACGATTCCGAGCTATGTGATTATGTCAGTCTTTTATCAACATTTGATTTTACTTGGTATATACTTTGCAGCAGTGTTATTAACTGGCCAGGGGGTATCCTGGCATTTGCTTCAACTACCGTATTATATGTTTGCTTTAATTATTCTCATTTTTGCCATCTCTCTCATTACGTCGACGCTATCGACAATCGTTCGAGATGTGCACAAAATGCTTCAGTCGTTTATTCGGATGTTTCTTTATTTAACACCAATTTTATGGACAATTGATGATCTTCCTGGATTTATTCAGATTGGGATGAAACTTAATCCGCTATACTATATAGTGGAAGGCTACAGAGATGCACTTCTCGGCATGGGCTGGGTTCATCAGACACTGCAATATACCCTTTACTACTGGGTAGTCGTTGTGCTCTTACTGATGATTGGTTCCTACCTGCATATGAAGTTCAAGAGTCATTTCGTAGACTATATTTAATAAGGACTGTCGTTTATGAGTTATTCAGTTAAATTAAACGGGATTACAAAAAAATATAAAATGCACAGGCAGAACTCTGATAAGCTCAAGGATATTCTTCTCCCTGGTGGCTACGGGGAGGATTTCTATGCCATTCGTGATTTAACATTTGAAGCAGGTGAAGGTGATGTCGTTGGTATCATCGGAGTGAACGGGTCCGGGAAATCAACGTTCTCAAACCTTGTCGCTAATATCACGCCACCAACTAGTGGGGAAATTGACGTAAAAGGTGATGTTTCCCTTATCGCTGTTTCTGCTGGCTTAAATAAAGAGCTAACAGGGCGCGAGAATATCGAATTGAAGCTGCTTATGATGGGATATAAGAAAGACGTTATTGAAAAGATGAAGCCTGACATTATTGATTTTGCAGATATCGGTAAATTTATCGATATGCCTGTTAAAAAATATTCCAGTGGTATGAAATCACGTCTAGGTTTTTCAATATCCATTAGCGTTGACCCAGATGTTCTGATCGTCGATGAGGCCCTTTCTGTAGGTGACAAGACGTTTGCCGATAAGTGCCTTGTCAAAATGGAGGAGTTTAAGGAACGAGGAAAAACAATTTTCTTTGTTAGTCATTCAAACGGCCAGATGAAGAAGTTTTGTAATAAAGCAATCTGGCTTGAACATGGCACGATCCGTGAGTATGGCGCAATGAAAGATATCATGCCGAAGTATGAAGCTTTTATTAAAGAGTATAAATCGTGGTCGAAAGAAGAAAAGCGTCGCTTCAAAGAAGAAGGAATGAAGAAGCAGGAAGGTCTTTTAGCTGCTGATTCAGAAGAGAAAGGAAAACGAAAGAAATCCAGACTCTTGTCTAGATGATTTGCTTCCTTCTATAGCAGAATCGCTCTCATAGAGAGCGATTTTTTCATTATTTGCGCTGAATTTATGGGAATGAATGTGATATGATGAGAAGGAATTTTTTGGTGACATAACAAGAAGTGGGGGAGTAAGAATGGCTATATTAGTAACAGGCGGTGCTGGATATATTGGAAGTCATACGTGTGTTCAGTTACTTAATCAAGGTTCCGATATTGTTGTCGTGGATAACTTTTCGAATAGTAAAATGGAATCGCTTGATCGTGTGAAAGAGTTAACTGAGCGAGATTTTCCGATTTATGAAGTGGATCTACTTGATCGATCTTCTTTAGAAATGGTGTTTGAAGAAAATGAAATTGAAGCAGTCATTCATTTTGCAGGCTTGAAAGCTGTTGGCGAATCGGTTTCCATGCCACTTCATTATTACCATAATAACTTAACAGGGACGTTCATTCTTTGTGAAGTGATGGAGAAATTTAACGTTCGAAACATTGTGTTTAGCTCATCTGCAACCGTTTATGGTATGCCTGATCTTATGCCAATCACTGAAGAAGCCCCTTTAAGCGCAACGAATCCGTATGGACAAACGAAGCTCATGATTGAACAGATTCTTCGTGATCTTCATGTTTCTGATTCAAACTGGAGCATTGCCCTTCTTCGCTATTTCAATCCAATCGGAGCTCATGTGAGCGGAAGAATTGGGGAAGATCCTAACGGGATTCCAAATAACCTCATGCCGTATATTAGTCAGGTTGCGGTTGGAAAACTCGAAAAGCTTAGCGTGTTTGGAGATGACTACGATACAGCAGATGGTACAGGCGTTCGTGATTATATCCATGTGGAGGATCTGGCTAACGGTCATTTGAAAGCGTTAGAGCATATCCTAGGTACAACGGGAGTAGAAGCGTATAACCTTGGCACGGGAAATGGGTATAGCGTGCTTCAGATGGTGAAGGCTTTTGAAGAAGCGACTGGGAAAGAAGTGAAGTACTCCATTGCTCCGCGCCGTCCTGGCGATATTGGAGAATGCTATGCAGATCCGGCGAAAGCTGAAGCTGAGCTTGGCTGGAAAGCGGAAAAAGGCATTGAAGAAATGTGCCGCGACACGTGGCGCTGGCAGTCGGAAAATCCTGATGGGTATAAGAGGGGTCAGGTGCGTACCTGACCCCCACGGAGGACAGCTGTCTTTCTATAGAGGACACTAAAGCCCGCTCATTAATGAGCGGGCTTTAGTGTTTAAATATTGTATAACTGCCAGTAGTGTTGTGAAGAATTAGAAAGAAATTCTAAGGAGGTTCTCGTTGTGGCTGGTAAACGATTCAAACCAGGTAATGCGGATCGACTACTTGATCCGAAACGAAAAGAAATTATTTCACCTGAACAAGTTATCGATCATCTTGGTGTAAAGGCAACTGATCATGTGGCTGATTTAGGAGCGGGAAATGGGTATTTTACATTGCCGTTATCGGAAGCAGCTGAAAAGGTTTATGCGGTTGATATTGAAAGGCAGATGCTAGATCTTCTTAAAAAGCGTGTTTCAGAAGAAAATCTATCAGGGCATATCGAGTACGTTGTCAGTAACCTTGAGCAGATTAATCTGGCAGATCACGTAGCTGACAAAGCCATATCGGCATTTGTGATTCATGAAGTGCCTGATCTTACGAGAGCATTCCAAGAATTTAAGCGAATTATTAAGGCGGGACAGAAATTGCTTGTACTTGAATGGGAAGCCATTGAAATGGATATGGGCCCACCACTTCATGAGCGAATTTCTTCTGAGAAGATGATGCAGATTTTTAAAGAGAATGGACTTGAACCTCAAATTCACCATTTTCATGAGTCTGTATATGGGGTAACTGCGGAAGTATGAGGGGAGGGTCAGGTGCGTACCTGTCCCCAACAAAAGACGGCTGTCCTCAAAACAAAGACAAAAAACCAGCTCTCTTCATTGAGAGCTGGTTTCATTTATTTTGCTCAACTAAAACTTCGTTCGATTTAGTCTTCCATTGGTGTTGAGAAGCGGAAGGATTCGCCTTGAAGCATGGCGTCATTATACAAGAACAGGACTACATCAAAATCCTTATCCGCCATATACTCTGTTAAAATCTGATCATCGTTATAACGGATATCATAAACAGTAGTATTGGAGAAATGCTGGGCAATGTGGAACGCAATTGGGTTTGCGTAGGAATCTTTTAAAATCAATAGTCGACTTTCTTCTTGAACGGCAGGGTTCTCAATTGTAATTTCAGCTGTATTGTTCATGTACAGCCCACCAAAATCGATAGGATCGTTATCTCTAAATATGTCAGTACCATATACCTGTTTAAATGTACGCTCTTTGCCGTTCCAGGTAATTTGATAGTTATCAAATAGATTATCTTTAGGTAACATGTGACAGATCTTTTCACCTGTTGCATCAACCGTTAAATAAAGCTGATTATTATAGCTTCCAATAAATTGTTTGTCGTTATAACACTTTAATTCATAGTCACTGTCGTCTTCGTTCATGTTTGTGTAGTAAGTTGAATTCTCAGAGAGAAGGTCTGCTACTTTTTGATAGCCTTCAAACGCCCCAAACATGTTCCAGTGATGGTCTGTCTTGAAGTAGCGCTCTTTCAATTCATCATCAGTATATTCTTCTTTAAATTCTTTCCCAACATCAACTGTTGGGATGCTCTTTTGGTTAAATTCTGAGAAAAAATGATCTTTCTTTTCTATTCCTGTTCCCTCTTCAATATAAGACGGCAGGATGTCGATGGTATTCACTTTATGAGGAAGAGAAGCAAAATAAACTTCCTTTCCCTCATACTTCATCGCCGCCGCAAATTCGTTTAAGTTATCAACTGCCTTATCAATATAGGTAGAAGGCTTACTATAACTCGGTTTTGGGATGATCCAATTCGAGTCAGATACATAGTAATCAAAAATATAGGTTTTGTTCGTCATTTGCTGATATTGAAGATATGATTTCAACCAGATATTTCGACCGGGAAACTGATCAAGAAAATACGATTCAAAATCGTTCATGTATTCTCCGTTCGAAACATTCTCAATCGAAAGGTCAGGGTTTTGAGTTAGTTCTCTTTTTTCTACGTCAGATACTTCGATATCTGCTGAAACTGTAAGGTAGAAGAAAACGGTAAAGATAAACGCAAAGAATAAGATAATGAGCATCCATTTCCTTGCCTTTTCAATTCGCTGAATCATAGCAAAGCTCCTTTATTGGCATTAAAACCTGAAATAAATAAATGGGTTGTAACTAGAATTGACTAATCGAACCATAGCGAAAATCATTAGCGTCATATAAATCGCTGGTTCTGAGAAAAGCGTGACGACCTGTAGTCCCTTTGCTTTCGTCGCCATTCGATTGTAAATGTTGCCGATATTCGCTATGAAAGGTGTGCTGAAAATAACGCCAGCTAGGAATAACACCCAGTTATCATTCCACTGCAATAGGAACATTGAATCTGCGAAAGCAGCCTGATTAAAGCCGAACATCGTTTGTAAGTATTCAAATGAATACGTAAAGTTATCAGCGCGGAAAAAGACCCAGCCGATCATGACGAGCGGTAGGACATAGATATGTTGAAGAGGCGACCATAGGCGACTTAACCATTTACCAAATCCGAGGCTTTCAATTACGATAATTGCCCCGTAGTAGAATCCCCAGGCCATAAACGTCCAGCTAGCGCCATGCCAGAACCCAGTAATCGTCCACACGATTAGAAGATTACGTACCTGCACAAGCTTTCCATGGCGATTCCCACCTAGTGGGATATAAACGTAATCTTTGAACCATGTCCCAAGAGAAATGTGCCATCTTCTCCAGAATTCTGAAATGCTTTTAGATATGTAGGGGTATCGAAAGTTCTCTAGAAAATCAAAGCCAAACATTTTTCCTAGACCAATGGCCATGTCACTATACCCTGAGAAATCAAAGTAAATTTGTAGTGTATAAGCAATAACACCAATCCACGCCATCATCACGCTCATTTCACCTGCGGGAGTGTTAAATGCCTGATCCGCAACAACTGCGAAACTATTAGCTAACAGTACTTTCTTTGATAAACCAATAATAAATCGTTTGATTCCTTCGTGTACCTTATCAGCAGTTATAGAGCGAGAATGAATTTGTTGATCAACGGTATTGTATCGAACAATTGGCCCTGCAACGAGCTGGGGGAAAAGAGAGATATAAAGTGCTAGTGAGAAAACATTTTTCTGAACGGGTGCGTCTTTTCGATAAATATCAATGACATAGCTCATCGCCTGGAATGTAAAAAACGAGATTCCAATTGGAAGAGGCAGCTCTCCAAGTTCAAAACTTGTCCCAAAGGAGCCATTAACATTAGCTAATACGAAGCCTGCGTACTTAAAGTAACCAAGAATTGCAATGTTACCGACAATCGATAACGTTAGGAGGAATTTTTTTATTGCGAGCTGATTATGAAAATAGCCAATTCCTCTCCCAAAACCATAGTTCATTATAATAGAGAAGAGCATCAGAAAGACATACTGTGGTTCTCCCCATGCGTAGAAAACAAGACTAGCAATAAGAAGCACGATGTTTCGAAAACTTTTTCTAGCAAAAAAATAAGAAAATAAGACGATCGGCATAAAAGCAAATAAGAAAACGAGATTACTAAATACCATATAGCTCCTCCAATAATTAAATATAATCCACCTAATACTATAGCATTTATATCTTTGAAATTTGCTTTTCTTCAATATTTTACAAAAACGTAAAATACATGAGGCAGAATGAAAAGAATATAGCCGTCAAAAAAGTAAATTAATCAGTAAACATTTACTTGACTAAGTTTTGAATGTACCTTAATCTATAAACATGAATGCGCTTTCATTTTTGTCGTTCAATATTTTTTAGTAAACAAACAGGAGGGGTTATTTTGAGAAAGGTAATCGGTCGAGTTAGTTTCTTGCTTGTTCTGATGTTAGTTCTCGGTGCTTGTTCTAGTGATAATAGCTCAAGTGAAGGGTCGGCGGGAGACGGAGATAGTAATGGTAAAAAGGTGACAGCATGGGCATGGAACATTAATGTTCCAGTTCTTGAAGAAGCGGCAGAGAAGTTTAAAGAAGAAAACCGGGGTTTTGAACTAGAGGTTGTAGAACTCGGTCGTGAAGATGTTTATTCGAAATTAACGACTGGCCTTCAAGCTGGAGGGAAAGGGTTGCCAGATATCGTACTTGTCGAGGATGATCGTATTCAGGGTTATATGGAAACATTCCCTGATGCGTTCGTAAATGTATCTGATAAGGGATTTGATGAAAGCAAAGAGAGCTTTCCTACTTATAAAATAGACCTTCTTTCAAAAGAAGATGCAATGTATGGTTTCCCATTTGATGGTGGTCCAACGGGCGTTTTTTATCGAACAGATTACTTTGAAGAAGCTGGTGTAAATCCCGATGATATTAAGACGTGGGATGACTTCATTGAAGCGGGGGAAAAGATCAAAGAAGCTACAGGAAAAGCAATGCTTGGCCTTGATTTGAATGGTGATGACGGTCTTTACCGTATGATGATGACGCAGCAAGGAACATTCTATTTTGATGATGAAAAGAATGTGAACTTCACTTCTGAAGAATCTAAAATGGCGGCAGAGAAAGTACAAATGATGAAAGAAGCTGGACTAGTTAAAGATACAGTGGGTTGGGACGCGTGGATTAGTGCAATGGCACAAGGTGATGTTGCGACGGCTCCTTCTGGCGCGTGGTTGAGCGGTTCTATTACACAGCAAGCTAAAGACACAGAAGGTAACTGGGGAGTGTTTAAGCTTCCGGCGTTTGAAGAAGATGGTAACCGTGCAGCGAACCTTGGTGGAAGTAACTATGTGATTACAAGCGCGAGCAAGAATCAGGATATGGCTTACGATTTCATGGAGTTCTTTACTACTAGTGATGACGTACAGCTAACGGCGATGGACAATGGTTTATTTCCAACGCTAAACACGATTTATGAAAATGATGCATTCACAAAGGATGTGGAATTCTTTAGCAATCAGTCAATCTGGGAGCTGTTTGCAAGCGAGATGAATGATATTCCTTCTGTGAACTATACAGGTAATTATGCGCTTGCAAGTGATGAGTCAATCAAAGCACAATCCGAAGTGATGAATGGTCAGAAATCGATTGAAGAGGCTTATAAAGCGGCGGAAGATCGGTTGAGGAATCGGATTCAATAATAGTGCGGGGGTCAGGTACGCACCTGACCCCCTATAAAGACAAAAAGAAGAAAGTGTCCGTCACAGATGGACACTTTCTTCTTGTGTAAAAACTTCCATTAATTGTCAATTAAATAAAGTAGTAAACTTTTAGTAAAAGTTTACTTGACTATGTTTACCTCTTCGACTATTCTAATAAGTGTAGACGCTTTCATTACGAATTTTGAAAGTTTTCAGTAATTAATTGGAGGGGTAGTCGATGAAGAAGGTAACGGGTCTAGTTAGTATAAGTATGATGCTTGTCTTAAGTCTGTTTCTTGCGGCGTGTGGGAATGGTGGAGATGATAGTGAAGGATCAGGCGATAGCAATAAAGTAACAGCTTGGGCTTGGAATATTAATGTACCGGTGCTTGAAGAAGCAGCCGAGAAATTTAAAGAAGAAAATCCGGATTTTGAACTAGAAGTTGTTGAAATGGGTACTGACGATGTTTACTCGAAGTTAACAACTGGTCTTCAAGCAGGAGGTAAAGGTTTACCAGATATCGTTCTTGTGGAAGATGACCGCGTTCAAGGTTATATGAGTGCTTTTCCGGACGCATTTGTAAACGTTTCCGATAAAGGATTTGACGAAATGAAAGAGAGCTTCCCGTCTTATAAGACAGAGCTTGTTTCAAAAGACGGCGCCATGTACGGATTCCCGTTTGACGGTGGACCAACAGGAGTTTTCTATCGCACCGATATTTTTGAAGAAGCTGGCGTAAATGCGGAAGATATTAAAACGTGGGATGACTATATCGAAGCTGGTAAAACAATTAAAGAAAAAACGGATAAAGCAATGATTGGTCTTGATCTGAACGGTGATGACGGTCTTTATCGTATGATGCTCAATCAGCAAGGCACATTCTACTTTGACGATGAGAAAAATGTAGCCCTCACTTCAGAAGAGTCGAAAAAGGCAATGGAAGTACAAAAGAATCTAAATGAAGAAGGACTAGTTAAAGAAACAGTAGGGTGGGACGCATGGATTAGCGCTATGACTAGTGGAGATGTTGCGACAGCTCCATCGGGTGCATGGTTGTATGGTTCGATCACTCAGCAGGGCAAGGATACTTCAGGAAAATGGGGATTAATTGAGCTACCGGCGTTTGAAGAAGGTGGCAATCGCGCATCTAACTTGGGCGGAAGTAACTACATGATTCCTAGTGCAAGCGACAATGCTGATCTAGCGTATGATTTTATGGAATTCTTCTCAACAGATGAAGATGTTCAATTAACTGCAATGGAAGGTGGTTTGTTCCCTTCACTAAACACGATTTATGGTAACGAGGCATTTACAAAAGAAGTTGAGTTCTTTAACAATCAGCCGATCTGGAGTCTACTTGCTGACGAAATGGATAGCATTCCTGCTGTTAACTACACAGGAGACTATGCCGTAGCGAAGGATGAAGCTGTTAAAGCGCAATCTGAAATTGCGAACGGTAAAGGCATTGAAGAAGCATTAAAAGCTTCAGAAGATCGTTTGAAAAACCGTATTCAATAAGCTACAGAAATCATCAGGGGTTGATTCATTTCGACCCCTGTCATGTTAAGGTGGGATATTCATGAATCGAGCGAAACGTTTTCCATATTTATTCGCAGCTCCGGCCATTCTGCTTTTCCTAGCATTTACCGTCTATCCGATTATCGCTTCCTTCGTTCTCAGTTTTCAGGAACGAGTTGGTGGAGAATACGTTTTTGCAGGATTGAAAAACTATACGCGTCTCTGGAATGATGATATTTTCTGGACGGCGATGCAGAACACATTCATTATCTTTGTTGTTCAAGTCCCAGTTATGATCATTCTTGCAATGGTACTAGCCAATGTGTTGAACAACCAGCTGTTAAAGCTAAAAGGATTTTTCCGCGTCTCATTCTTTCTTCCAACAGTTACATCGCTTGTAGCTTACTCGATTTTATTTTCGATCATGCTTCAAGAAGAAGGAATTATTAACACGGCATTAAGCTACATTGGGATTACCGCAATTCCGTGGTTATCTGATCCGTTTTGGGCAAAGGCTTCGATCATTATCGCCATGACGTGGAGATGGACAGGATATAACATGGTTATTTTCTTAGCAGCTCTTCAAAACATTCCAGAAGATTTATACGAAGCCGCTTCTCTTGATGGAGCGAATAAGTTTAAGCAATTTTTCTACATTACTGTTCCACAACTAAAACCCGTTATTCTTTTTGCAGGTATTCTATCAACCATCGGAACGCTTCAGCTTTTCGACGAGCCATTTAACTTAACAGGCGGTGGACCGGCGGATTCAACGATGACCCTTGGACTTTATATTTACCAGAGTGGATTTGAATACTTTGATTTCGGCTACGCTTCCGCAATTGCATACGCGGTTGTTGTGATGGTTGGTATTCTCTCCATTATCCAATTTAAGATAGCAGGTGATGATTAATGGCTAAGAACCTTGAGGTAATTGAACAGTCGACGAATAAACTCACCCTTGCTCAAAGGCAACAAAAGAAACCTAAGAAAAAGAAAAATAAGCTAAAAGCTGTTTGGATGTATACGCTACTAAGTATTTTCCTTGTTGTTTCGATCTTCCCGTTCTACTGGATGTTTATCGGAGCGACGAACGACTCTAGTAAAATGTTTACGAACCCGCCAACGCTTTTACCTGGCGATCAGTTTATGACGAACTTAACCAATCTAAATGAGTCAATTGGTATTTTCAGAGTACTGTTTAATTCTCTCTTCGTCTCAGGACTTTATGTAGTGATTGCCCTTGCAGTTTGTGCGAGCGCAGCCTACGTTCTAGCGAAGTACAATTTCAAAGGGAAAAAGTTCATCTTTACTGCATTCTTGCTTTCCATGATGATTCCTTACCAGGCAACACTGATACCGTTGTTCCAAATGATGTCTGATTTTAATCTATTAAACACGTACTTTGCAGTTATCGCACCGCAATTGTGCTTCCCATTTGCGATTTTCTTATTAAGACAGAACTTCCTGGCATTCCCTACAGAGTTGATGGAGTCAGCACGTCTTGATGGCGCAAGCGAAACGCGTATCTTTATCTCGATCGTCATTCCATCGATGCGACCAGCTTTAGCAGCTGCTTCGATCTTCCTTTTCATGACGCAGTGGAACAACTTTATGTGGCCGCTCGTTGTATTGAATACGAACGATATGTACACATTCCCTGTTGCGCTATCTAGCTTAATGGGACTCTCTTATATCGACTACGGTCAAGTGATGATGGGCGTTACGTTAGCGACTGTTCCGATCATTGCATTCTTCTTAACACTGCAAAAACAATTTATTTCAGGTATGCTCGGAAGCGCCTTGAAATAGTAGGAGGCTGTTATGCTGGAAGCGAGAAAGAACCACTTTTACTTAAATGACGAACCCTTCCAAATTCTTTCAGGAGGTCTTCATTACTTCAGAGTTGTCCCTGAGTATTGGAGAGATCGCCTTCAGAAGCTGAAGGCACTTGGACTGAATACAGTAGAAACGTATATACCATGGAATTTTCATGAACCGAAGAAGGGTCAGTTTCATTTTGAAGGAATGGCTGATGTGGAGCGGTTCATAGCTGAAGCACAGGACGTTGGGCTTTATGTTATTGTTCGTCCTTCTCCTTATATTTGTGCAGAGTGGGAAATGGGGGGACTTCCTTCTTGGCTACTAAAAGAAGATGACATGGCACTTCGCTGTAGTCATCCTGCTTTTCTAAAACATGTAGAGGAATACTTTAATGACCTTCTTCCACGGTTGAAGCCTTTCTTACAAAAGAACGGCGGTCCGGTGATTGCCTTTCAAATTGAAAATGAATATGGCGCATATGGCAACGATCAGAACTATCTTGAGTTTCATAAAGAACAGTACGAGAAACATGGCATTGATACGTTTTACTTCACATCAGACGGACCGGATTTCATTAAACAAGGTTCAATGGATAATGTCGTAACGACGCTGAATTTTGGCTCAAGGCCAGAAGAAGCCTTTGCGGCACTTGAAGCGATGAAACCTGATTCACCTAAAATGGTCGCGGAATTTTGGATCGGCTGGTTTGATCACTGGAGCGGCGAGCATCATACACGTGACGCAAAGGAAGCAGCGGAAGTGTTCCAGAAGTTAATGGATATGGGCGCATCTGTGAATTTCTACATGTTCCACGGTGGAACAAATTTTGGTTTCTATAACGGTGCGAATCATTACGAAAAATATGCTCCGACGATTACTAGCTATGACTACGATTCGCTTTTAACAGAATGGGGCGACGTGACAGACAAGTATCTCGCAATGGCGGAGGTGTTGAAAAGCGTAGCAGACGTTTCGATTGAAGATGTTTCTAAAGTTGAGACGAAAAGCTATGGAGAAGTGAAGCTAGTGGAGAGCGCAAGCCTGTTCGATGTTCTCCAAGAAGTAGGAACCAGGGTAGAGCACGTTGCACCACGGAGCATGGAGAAGATTGATCAGAGTTTCGGCTACACGCTTTATCGAACGTCGATTAACGACACTGGAACGTTTGAGCTTGATACAACGCCAATTCATGATCGAGCTTTTCTTTACGTCAATGGGAAACATGAGGCGACGGTTTCAGTAAATGATGAGTCAAAATCGGTTATGATTCCGTTTCCGAATGAAGTAAATGCTCTTGAAATACTTGTTGAAAACCTTGGAAGAGTGAATTATGGAAAAAATCTATCTGACCAGAAGGGGATTGTGCAAAATCTCTGGCTAAACAACCAGTATTGGTTTGACTGGGAAATGATCAAAATTGAAGGAGATCGTTTACCGAAGACGTATTCATCAGGAGAACGTTATCCGAAATATTTCAAAGGCGAATTTCATGCTGATCAATGCTATGATACATTTGTTGATTTGGAAGGGTTTACAAAAGGGAATGTTTATATTAATGGCTTTAGTCTTGGTCGCTACTGGCAAACGATGGGGCCACAGCAGCGCCTTTACTTGCCAGGTCCACTGTTAAATGAAGATACAAATGAAATTGTCGTTCTGGAATTAGAAGGACATACTGCAAACAGCGTAAAACTAGTGAACGAACCTAAACTCGGATAAAGGATCGATGGCAATGAGCATTCTGGTTAACCAACAGCAGTTTCATCTAACGAATGGAAAGATCAGCTACATCTTTCATATTTTAAAAAATGGTCAGCTCGGTCATTTGTATTTCGGAAAAGCGCTTCGTCCTGATCGTGATTATCGTCATTTTCAGAACACCAACAATCCAACGCCGGCTAGCTGTCATTCATATGAGAACGACGCGGCTTTTTCGCTTGAAACAATTAGGCAGGAGTACCCTGCCTATGGAAAAGGAGATTTTCGAGAGCCTGCCTTTATGGTGTCAGCAGGTCATAAGCCTGTAGCGAACTTTGTTTACAAATCCCATGAGCAAGTGAAAGGGAAGCCTCGCTTGAAAGGTTTGCCGGCCACTTATGCGAATGCGCAAGAAGCGGAGACGTTACTTATTGTGTTGGAGGATACGTATCAGAAGGTTGAGCTTCATCTCAGTTACACGATTTTTGAAAATGAATCTGTGATTGCGAGGAACGCGCGTCTTATTAACAAAACAGATAGCGAGCTATCCATTGATCGAATGATGTCACTGTCTGTTGATCTTCCTTATGCTGATATGGAAATGGTGCACCTCTCAGGAACATGGGCCCGTGAGCGTCACGTGAAAACGAGGAAATTAGAGCAGGGCATTCAGTCCGTTTCGAGTATTCGTGGAGCAAGCTCTCATCATCACAATCCATTTCTTGCACTAAAAGCAATAGATGCAACAGAACATACGGGTGAGGTGTTTGGGTTCCAGTTCGTGTATAGCGGCAATTTTCTAGCGCAAACGGAAGTAGATCATTATGGCGTGGCACGTGCGCAGCTTGGTATTCATCCGCTTGGTTTTCAGTGGAATCTTAGTCCGGGTGAATCGTTTCAATCACCAGAAGCGATTATGGTTTACTCTGATCAAGGATTGAACGGGATGAGCCAAACGTTCCATCATCTTTACCGCAATCAGTTGATTAGTGAACAGTGGAAAAAGAAAGAGCGTCCTGTCTTAATTAATAACTGGGAAGCTACTTACTTTGATTTTAATGAAGAGAAGCTTATTCATTTTGCGAAAGAGGCAAAAGAACTTGGTGTTGAACTTTTCGTCCTTGATGATGGTTGGTTTGGGAAGAGAAACAATGACCGATCTTCACTAGGAGATTGGACGGTTGATCTTAACAAACTCCCAGATGGCATTGCCTCTCTAGCTGAAAAAGTGAAGGAAACGGGATTGCAATTTGGTTTATGGTTTGAGCCTGAAATGGTTAGTCCTGATAGTGAGCTCTACAGAGAGCATCCTGAATGGGCTGTAGGTATTCCAGGTGAGCACTTTACGCTTGGCCGGAATCAGCGCGTACTTGATTATACGCGTACAGAAGTAGTGGACTATATTTTCGAACGAATGAAAACGATCATTGAGTCGACAAATCTGGATTATATTAAATGGGATATGAATCGGAACATTACGGAGGCCTACTCTGCAGGTTTAGAGCACCAGGGAGAGTTTTTCCATCGCTACATTCTCGGTGTCTATGATCTTTATGAACGGTTAACATCAGAGTTTCCAAATGTACTGTTTGAATCGTGTGCGGGCGGCGGTGGTCGTTTTGATCCGGCTCTCCTTTACTACGCCCCACAAGCATGGGCGAGTGATAATACAGACGCGGTGGAGCGGCTGAAAATCCAATATGGTACCTCTATCGCTTTTCCTATCTATAGCATGGGTTCTCACGTATCGGCCGTTCCAAACCACCAAACGCTTCGTTCAACTCCGCTGTCAATGCGGGCAGATGTCGCGTATTTTGGAACCTTTGGTTATGAATTGGATCCTTCAACCCTATCTGATGAAGAAAAAGAAATTGTAAAAGAACAAATTAAACGATACCAATCATTTCGACACCTTGTCCGTGATGGTGATTTCATTCGCTTAAAAAGTCCGTTTGACAGCAATGAAACGGCCTGGATGATCGTTTCGTCTAATCGAAAAGAAGCGCTTGTTGGCTGGTATAAATCATCAAGCACTCCGAATCCACGCACCAATCAATTTGTGAAATTAAAAGGTTTAGCTCCTGATCATCAATATGACGTCGATGGGGAGACATACTTCGGAGATGAACTGATGCAGAACGGCATTCCGCTTCCGGTTGAGTTCAATGGAGCGAATGGCGAGCAAGCTGAGCGCGGTGGTGACTTTCAATCGAAAGTGTTTTATTTAAAAGCAGAATAAAAAAGGATGATGGCCATGGCAACGATTAAGGACATCGCACAAAAAGTGAAATGTTCACCATCGACCGTTTCACGCGTCCTTAACTATGATGAAACGTTATCAGTTTCAGATGATACGAAAAAGCGGATTTTCGAAGTGGCAGAAGAGCTTTCCTATAGTAAAAAAAGAGGAAAAAAATCACTAACACCGAAAATTGCGATTATCCATTGGTATACCGAAAAAGAAGAGTTGAATGACTTGTATTACATGTCGATTCGACTAGGAGTCGAGCAGCGCTGTCAGGAAGAGCGGCTTGAACTCGTGAAAATTTTTAAAGATAATTACGATGAATTAGAAAAAGAAAACATTCAGGGCATGATTGCCGTTGGTAAATTTAGTAGTCAAGAAATAGCTTCATTAAATAAAGTCACCCCGAATATCGTATTCGTTGACTATGATCCAGATAATGAAAAGTACGATGCGGTTGTCGTAGATTTTGAAAAGGCGACCAAAAAAGTGCTCGATTATTTTGCGAGTAAAGGTCATGAGAGAATTGGCTACATTGGTGGCAGAGAAACATTTCGAGATGCTAGTGCTGAAATTGTTGATGAACGTGAGCTCACGTTCAAGCGCTATATGACGGAACGTGACCATGATCATGAATCTTACGTGTACACAGGATCGTTTACGGTAGATGATGGATATTCCCTTATGAATCGTGCGATCGAAGAGCTTGGAGAGAAGCTACCGACTGCTTTCTTTGTAGGGAATGACACAATGGCGATTGGATGTCTCCGCGCTCTTCATGAGAACGGTGTAGCTGTTCCTGATCGCGTCAGCTTAATTGGTGTGAATGACATTAGCGTTTCGAAGTATGTTTATCCTGCTTTGAGTACGGTCAAAGTGTACACAGAACTGATGGGTGAAACGGCTGTTGGCCTTTTGATGGAGCGTCTATTGAGAAGGAAAGTAGCCAAAAAAGTGACGATGTCGACAAAACTGAAGCTGCGGAAGAGCAGTAAATAAACGAGGCCGGGTGAAATTAATGAAAACCCTATACGAAACATTTCGAGAGGTGTATGGAGAAGGTGGCGAGATAAGAAGCTTCTTCTCGCCAGGGCGCGTCAATTTAATTGGCGAACATACGGATTATAATGGGGGACACGTTTTTCCATGCTCGCTTAGTATTGGTACCTATGCCGTTGCTAGAAAAAGAAAAGACAATCTTATTCGGTTTTATTCGCTGAACTTCAAAACGCAAGGTGTGATGACAGTTGATTCAACAAGTCTTGCGTATGATGCTGAACATGATTGGGCGAATTACCCGAAAGGCGTTGTTTCGATCTTTAAGGAGTCAGATCACGACGTTAGCGGATTTGATGTCCTTTACTTTGGAAACATTCCGAATGGAGCGGGACTTTCGTCTTCAGCGTCAATCGAACTTGCGACGGCTGTTCTATTAAATGAACTAAATCACCTTCATCTTGAGATGGTGGAAATGGTGAAAATCAGTCAGCGTGCTGAAAATGAATTTGTAGGCGTAAACTGTGGCATCATGGATCAGTTTGCCATTGGGATGGGGAAAGAAAAAGCAGCGGTTCTTCTTGATTGCAACACGCTTGCTTATAGATACAGCCCGGTAGTTCTAGAAAAAGCTTCACTCGTTATTGCAAATACGAATAAACGAAGAGGGCTTGCTGATTCAAAATATAATGAGCGACGTTCTGAATGTGAGCGGGCACTCGCCGAGCTTCAAGAACATGTTTCGATTCAATCACTTGGTGATTTAACAATTGACTCGTTTGAAGCGCATAAACACCACATCACAAATCTGATTGATCAGAAACGTGCGAAACATGCAGTTTATGAAAACGTTCGTACGATTGAAGCGGCTAAACGTTTAAAGGCTGGAGAAATTGGAGCATTTGGTCAGTTAATGAATGAGTCACATGTTTCCTTGCGCGATGATTATGAAGTAACTGGTCTTGAGCTTGATGCTTTAGTAGAAGCTGCATGGTCAGAAGAAGGTGTGATTGGCTCTCGGATGACTGGGGCAGGATTTGGTGGCTGTACGATCAGCATTGTGGAGGATCAATTTTTAACATCATTCCAAACTAATGTAGCGAAAACATATAAAGAGAAAACGGGCTTAACACCTGAATTTTACGTTGTGGAAATAGGTGCAGGAGCAAGAGAAATAAATCAGCTTTCGGAAGCACTGTAATTCTGGAGAGGAGTGGAGAGAAACCATGACGAACATCGATCAAGAGATTAACCGTCTCCTCCAATACGGATTGAATAAACATCTTTTTCGTGAGTGGGATTTATCATATGTTCGCAATCAAATTCTAGAAGTTCTTCAGCTTGAGGAGATCGATACAAGTGATGTTCCTGCGGATATTCCAGATAGCCCTGTTTCTATTTTAGATCGCATCCTGAATTGGGCATATGATCATGATCGACTAATAGAAAATACGGTAACTTATCGTGACTTGCTCGATACAAAAATTATGGGGTGTTTAACCGAGCGACCTTCAGAAGTGATTGAGAAGTTTGAAGCGACTTATGAACATGCCGGCCCTGAAGCAGCAACGGCTAACTTTTATCAATATTCAAAAGACGTTCATTACATTCGTACCGATCGCATAGCAAAAAATGAAGACTGGCTTACGGAAACAGAGTATGGTGAGATGGAAATCACGATCAACCTTTCTAAACCAGAGAAAGATCCGAAAGCGATTGCGGCAGCCAAAACGATGAAGTCAAGCGGCTATCCTGAGTGTCTGCTTTGTAAAGAGAACGAAGGGTATGCGGGACGATTAACTCATCCTGCGCGACAAAATCTTAGGATGATCCCTATAACCCTTGAAGAGAAACAGTGGTATTTGCAGTACTCTCCATACGTTTACTATAACGAACATGCGATTGTGTTATACGGTGAACACGAGCCGATGAAAATTTCACGAGGTACGTTTGACAGACTACTAGAGTTTGTTGGCAAGTTTCCTCATTATTTTATCGGCTCGAATGCTGATCTACCAATTGTAGGCGGTTCGATATTAAGTCATGATCATTTCCAGGGAGGGAAGCATGAGTTCCCGATGGCGAAAGCAGAGATGGAGCGAAACGTCGTTCTATCAGCTTATCCGAACGTGAAGGCAGGCATTGTGAAGTGGCCGATGTCTGTGCTACGACTTCAAAGCAACGATCGAGATGAACTTGGCGAACTGGCTGATGCGATTCTTCAATTCTGGAAGGGATATAGTGATGAGAGTGTTGATGTTCGCGCGGTTACAGGTAATGAGTCTCATAACACGATTACACCTATAGCTCGTCGAAATGGCGAGCGCTATGAGCTTGATCTTGTACTCCGGAACAATCGTACAACGAAACAGCATCCAATGGGACTTTTTCACCCCCATGGAGAAGTGCATCATATAAAAAAAGAGAATATCGGTTTAATTGAAGTAATGGGGCTAGCTGTGCTTCCTGGTAGATTACAAGAAGAGCTTCACTTGCTTGGTGAATCTCTTATAAGTGAAAACCCGCTAGAAAGTATTAAGCAAGATGATCGCATTCAGAAACATGTTACATGGGCTGATTCTCTTCTTAAGAAGTATTCAGACCTGAATGCATCGAATGCACAGGGACGATTGCGTCATGAGGTTGGGTTGATCTTCTCCAATATTTTAAGCCATGCAGGCGTTTTTAAACGAACGGCTTCAGGTCAGGAAGCATTTGACCGCTTTACACATGAGTTTAACAACCATTTAAACCAATAAGAGCTTGCCGATTCTGGCGGGCTTCTTTTCTCATTGATGTAATACTCAAAAAAATAGATCGGTAAAAGGAGCTAACATGATGTATGTAGGTGTTGATTATTACCCGGAACAATGGCCGAAAGAGCGTTGGACAGAAGATGTACGATTGATGAAAGAACTCGGTGTGAATGTCGTTCGAATTGCTGAATTCGGCTGGCAGCTGATGGAGCCTGAGGAGGGAACGTTTGATTTCTCGCTTTATGATGAAGCGATCGACCTAATGACAAGTAACGGCATCGAGGTAGTTCTTGGGACACCAACGGCCACGCCGCCTGCGTGGATGGTTGAAAAGTATCCAGAAATTTTACCTGTGGATCCTAACGGGACAGTCATTTCATTCGGAGCGAGACGTCACTATACCGTGAACAGTGAAGTATATCAAGAATTGACAGCAAAGATTGTTGAGAAAATGGCGAAACGCTATGGTCAGCACGAAGGAATTATTGGCTGGCAAGTAGACAATGAATACGGTCATGAAAAATCTGATCGAAGCTATGGAGAAGTGGATCAAAAAGCATTCCAAATTTGGCTACAGCAAAAATACGAAACGCTTGATGCTTTAAATGAAGCTTGGGGTACGGTTTTCTGGAGTCAAACGTATACAGCGTGGTCACAAATTCCTGTGCCTCGTAAAGTATTACAGGAACATAATCCAAGCTTGCTTCTTGATTTTGATCGTTTCTGTGCGGATGCGTATACGTCTTATAATAAGATTCAAACTGACATTCTTCGTAAACATATTCGCTCGGATCAGTGGATTACGCATAACTTCGTATTTACAGACTTAGCGATTAATCAATGGGATATGGCAAAGGATCTTGACTTCATTTCATTTGATAACTATCCGGTATGGGGCGGTTTACCAGAACCGATTGCGCCTGCTGCGATCGCACATCAACACGACCTTTGTCGCTCTTCAAAGGGTGGAAAAGGCTTCTGGGTAATGGAAGAACTTTCAGGAGCGCAAGGGTGGAGTCGCATCGGTTATTTACCTCGTCCAGGTCATATTAAACTTTGGACGTATCAGGCGATTGCTCGTGGAGCGGAAGCAATTGTTTATTTCCGCTGGCGTGCGGCACGCTTTGGGACGGAAGAGTTTTGCCATGGTGTGCTCGATCATGATGGTAAGCCAAAGCGTAAATATAATGAAGTAAAAGAAGTAATCGATTCTCTTAGCGTGTTTGGAGATGATTGGATTGCGTCTAAGTACCAGGCGGATGTGGCTGTGTATTATGATGTCGAGAACGCCTGGGCATGGGGTATTCAGCCGCAAAGCAATGCATTTGAATACAAGCGAGAATTCCTCCGCTTCTATAGCCCTGCGCACCGTATGAATGCCATGACGGACATTGTGACGAAAGAAAGCAAGCTGGATGGGTACAAAGTGCTCGTAGTACCGGTTTATTTCCTTACAGACCCAGTTGTAAACGACAAAATTTCACGTTTTGCTGAGCAAGGTGGAACGGTGATCTTATCCTATCGCGCCGGTGTGAAGGAACAGAATAACTTTGTTGTAGAAGATACGTTGCCAGGCGCATTACGTGAGCTTGCAGGAGTAGAAATTAATGAATATGAATCACTTCAACTCGGACAAAACAACGAGGTTGAAGGCGTTCAAGGTGCAATGAAAGGTATGAGCTCCGTTGCTTCCATCTGGTGTGATCTTGTTGAGCCGACAACTGCCGAAGTACTTGCTGAATATCGCTCTTGCTTCTACGAAAAAACGGCGGCGATTACAAAAAACACATATGGAAAAGGCACAGTCTATTACATTGGCTCTGCACTCCAAGAGGAAATAATGGATGCTCTTTATGCAGAAGTTTTCCAAGAAACAGACGTAACAACGATCGCTTCAAGTGAAAACGTAGAAGCTGTCACACGTACAGGACAAGACGGGGCGGTATTCTTATGTGTTGTGAATCATTCGACGGACGAAAAAGGTTCGCTAACATTGCCGAAAGGAACCTGGGTAGATGCCGTTTCTCATGATGAATTTAGTGGAGAAATGTCTATTAAACCGCTTGGATCGTCTGTACTAAAGCTTAATTAGTATTTTCCGGGAAATAACGATGGATATCGACGAAGTTTTACTAAATGGAGGGAATAACATGGCGATTTTAGTTACTGGTGGAGTCGGTTATATTGGTAGCCATACGGTTATGTACTTGCGTGAGCAAAAAGAAGACGTAGTCGTGCTGGATAATCTAACAAAAGGTCACGAGCAAGCTGTGCTTGACGTTCCTTTGTATAAAGGGGACTTAACAGATGGGAAAGTGATTGATCAAATTTTCGCCGATCATTCGATCGATTCTGTCATTCACTTTGCTGCGAGCTCGCTAGTTGGAGAAAGTGTTTCGAATCCGCTTGAATATTATCGAAATAACGTAGCGGGTTCTCAGGCGCTTGTTTCAAAGTTAGTTGAACACGATGTAAAGTACATTGTGTTCTCTTCGACAGCGGCCACCTATGGGAATCCAGAACGTACGCCGATTCAAGAGAGTGACGCTACCAATCCAACAAATCCATATGGCGAAACAAAGCTAGCGATTGAGAAGATGCTTCGCTGGTGTGATGATGCTTATGGGCTTAAATCAACCTCTCTTCGCTACTTTAATGCTGCTGGTGCTGATCCGGAAGGAAGAATTGGGGAAGATCATCAACCCGAGTCTCATCTTATACCAATTGTTCTACAAGCTGCACTTGGTCAAAGAGAAAAGGTATCTATTTTCGGTAATGATTATGATACGAAGGATGGCACGTGTGTGCGCGATTATATTCATGTGCTTGACCTTGCGCAGGCTCACTACCTTGCATTGAAAAAGATGAAAGAAACGAATGAGAGCGGCGTATACAATCTTGGAAATGGAAAAGGGTTTACGGTTAAAGAAGTGATTGATACGTGTCGAATCGTGACAGAAAAAACGATCGAAGCAGAAGTAGCGCCACGCCGTGCCGGAGATCCAGCGACACTGATAGCCTCTTCGTCGAAAGCAATGAGCGCACTTGGCTGGAAGCCAGTATACCCAGAGCTCGCGCAGATTGTATCTCATGCCTGGAGCTGGCATCAAAATAATCCGAATGGATATGAGTGAGGGGAAAATGTAAGGGGGTCAGGCGCGAGCCTGACCCCCTAAAAAGACAAAAAGAAGGAAATGTCCACCCTCAGAGGACTGAATAGGAACGAAAGACAGTCCCTTTTTATTGTGTTCGGTATCTCTTCCAATAGGCGCCACAAATGGCTAGGAGAGTTGAGTAGATAAAGCACTTAAAAAATGTAGCAATTGCCGAGAAACCAATGAATAGAAACGGGACTTCTGTTATGTCGCTAATTTCTCCGGCGAAGCTCTCCAAATTAAAGGTGAATCCTGTATTCAAGCCTGCTGCTAATAGCGACATCATAAAGGCGTATAGCAAGCCGAAGATAATCATGCGATGGAACTGAATCGCTCCTCCCTGGTGCATCCGATAACCTGCCCAAATGAATAAACATATTGGAATCAGCAAACCAATCATCATGTAAATCTTCGTGTTACCTGGGTCGCTAAATAAGTAGGTGAAAATATAAAAAGATTCATTTGTTTCGATCTTCATCCCACCAAGTACTGAATAGATCATTTGAAATTTCTCGCCTGGAATATTTATATCGAAGGTAAGGGAAGAAAGGTTCAGTGTGTTCCATAGAAGAAACCCTCCTTGAAATACGATGATAAGAAAATAACTCGCCGGAATATCTTGAAAGCTAATAAGTGAGTTATCTTCGAACATAAAGCGATAAAGGAAGAGAATCATCAAGACGATTGAGATGGAGACCCCTAGTGTGAGTGTGCGCACTCCTTCTTTAAGGGGAGAAGAAGTTAATTCTTTCATTGAACGACTGCCGTACAAACTACCAATAAACAAAAAGATTGTTCCAAGGAATAAACCACCAAATAAAGCTTTCAAAAGCGGATAGTTATTTTCAATTGATAAACTCGAAACGATTCCACCCTCTTGTGCAGAAGCTTCAAAGTTGAATCCAGCGAAAAGAGCGATCATCGCTGTCAGTAATCCGTAAATCATTCCGATAAGAAGTGAAGAAAGCCAGTATTGCTGGAGGGTACACGTTGTTTTTCGTCCATACATATATCCAGCAAGCAGTAGTGCAATGAGAGGTAGTAATAAAAGAATGAGCATTCCTGAATGGAGTTCGATCTCTCCGCTCAATAAATTTCCCGCCCCTTGCGTGTTGAAAGAAAGGGTTGAATTGAGAAGGTGAGCTGACATCCAGTAGTCTGTCATTCCATAAAAAGGTTCTACAGTTAACTCGGAATTTTCGTTGCCAAAGTAATAATAAAATTCATTAATTACTCCCGTTGGACCTAACTCAGTGAATTCTTCAAGGGTTTGCTGAAAAGTAGCGGCTTGTTGCTGAAATCCCTCCGATACAATAAACGACATAATACCAACAACTAGAAATGCGAGAAAACCGCATAGTATCGCAAGCTTTTTATTAATGGCGCTAAGATCTGGTATCGTGTGCGAGGGAGCTGTTACTTTTTCTTTTACGCGTTCTACTTTAAATGGAATGAGAGTGAGTTGAAAAGAACCGCACTGAATACAGTAGGGATGATCACAAGTATTCGATGTACCACAATCTGAACAAAACTTAGGTGATGCAGTCGTGACGGTGTGATGTTCTGTGTGAAGCTGAAATGTCCCATCAAAGGGGCAATAATTATCACCAAACGGAACTTCGTTACCACACGTTGTACAGTACATGACTTTGATCACCTCCTAGCCGTTTTTCGAACCACAACACCCACAAAATAAAGCCGTCTCAGGGATTTCTTCCTTGCAGGTGGTACATTGAACTGTCGGTACTGGTATTGGTGCTTCTGATAATTGAACTCGATTGCCACAGCTGCCGCAAAACGTATCCTCTTCATTAACGGCTGCTCCGCACTCACATACGTCACCACCCGGTTCCTTTCGCAATTGACTCTCTAAAGCTCTGTTCGCTTGATAGAGTTCTAGATCATATTGAAGAAGGCGCTCAGCTTGTTCATTTAATTCGGGTTGTTGGATCTCCCCTTTACGGATCAAACGATAGGTGAGTTCGCCAAGCTGACTAATGATTCTTGTTCGGTTTGTGGCAGCATCGCTCGCGTTTTTCTTAAGTTGTGAAACTTCCTGAGCTGTTTGAAGCTTGCTTTTTCCTTGCTGAAGACCATCTTGAAGTTTTGATAGTCCTCCGCCTATTTTAGTTTGCAAATCTGACATTATCATTCCTCCTTATTAAGTGAAATAAAAGTTTCTTGTCAGGATTTTCAGGGAGCTTGTGCTTTTCACGTACTTTTTCATAGTTATGTACAAAGTCCTTAATCATGTTAAAAAATGCATAGGAAAATAGTAGGGAAAAGTGGTCATAATTAGAAATCTCTCCCATATGATTTGGAATAATGGGTGGAGGTGGGAAGATGAATTGGTGTCATCACTGCAATAGGGAAGAGGCCGGTGCATTTTGTGTAAAATGTGGACAAAAGGTAACGAGAACAGCTCCTGCACAGGTAAAGAAAAATGGGTGGCTGTTATGGGGAGCAATCGTTGTAGGAATTATGATCGTACTAATAGGCAGTTTTTTTACATTAAGTTGGATATCTTCTCCTGAACGTGCAGTTGATCAATTTCGAGAGGCTCTGTTGCAAGAGGATTATGAAGCGATCGGGAAGGCTATTCCAAAGGTTAATCCTGTCCTTTCACATGAAGCTGAGATTGAGAGTTTTGTATCGTTATTAAAGAATCATCCAGATCAACGGACGCTGTTGCTTCAAGATTTAGAACGACAAGCAAGAGCGATAGAGGACCATACACTCCTGAGTCGAAACGAAGACTTGCTTATCCAATTGGAATTAGTAGAGGAAGGAAAAACTTTTTATCTTTTCAATGATTATGTCATTTCACCTGTACCTATTTACGTACAGCTTCATACACAATTCGCTAAAACAGCTCTATTTATTAACGAGGAAGATAGCGGCACAATTGGAGAAAAGGGGAAGAAAATGGGTCCGTTCCTTCCAGGTGACTATCATTTTGAAACAAAGTTAGAAAATGAAGGTTATAAGATGCGGGGAGAAGCGGAAGTAGAATTGATTAAACCGGGCAAACATTTAGAAGTCGACCTTCCTGTAAACGGTGCGTTTCTAACACCTGATTCCAATTATGAGGATGCTCGCTTGTTTATTAATGGGAAAGATACCGGGGAAACGATTAGCAAAACTGGTCAAATAGGTCCCTATCCAACAGACGGTTCGGTTGTGATGCATGCAGAAAAAAACTTCGAAGCTGGCGTAGTTAAAAGTCCTTCCGTTCAATTTGAAGGTGATGATGTTTATTTCGTTATTGATTATAGTGAACAAGAGCCTGTAGTGATCGAGAAGGAAGTGGCAATCGATGTTCCAGAGAGTGGTCATTATGAGACGAATGCAGTAATAGCGGCAGTAAACACGTATTTATATGACTGGATAATGGCTTATGAGAATTTAGATACGGGTTACTTTTCAAATCTAACACCTGAGCTAAATTCATATTTTGAAGATCGCTTTATTTCAGTGAAAGAAAATAATGCGGCCTTTACGGGAGTAGTGTTAGAAGCAGCTTTTGACCTCGACAGCCTCTACATCGAATCTTCCGGAAAGAAAGCAGAAATCGACGTTCTCATTACGATGGATTCAGCGAACCATGACCGAGGCGAGAGCAATGTGAAGACAGAGGTAACCTCAAGTGCGTTTCATTATAAACTTGTAAAAAGCGGAGGGGAATGGTTGATTGATAGTCGAGAAGAAGTGGATAACATCGATTTAACAAATGCTGTGGTATATTAAAGTGGTATCGCAGAGGTGGTCAGGCGCGTACCTGACCACCTCTGTGATATAAATTACTGATAATTTCAAAAAAACCATTGCAATCATGAATACGTTTACAATATAATGTTATAAAAGGTTATGATGTTTAAATAAACATTACTACTTATATCGGAGGTTCGGCTATGATTGAAATAGTAAAGGAACGGAATCCAAATCTGGATGTGCAGTCGGTTGACTCGGCAGCTTTTAAGACGTATGGCAGAATTCTTCATGATTTCCCATATGAACAGATGTCGGAGTTAATGAGGGAAACGGTTATTCCTGAACAAGGAAATCAGTACGTTCCTTCAAAAGAAGAACTTGAGGATGATCGTATCAAAAAGTTCATCGAGAACAGCTACTATGGAGGGATGCCGGTCCAAATTGGGTACTGCGACGGGAATAATTCTTCTCTTGGAGGACTTGAGTTTCATAAGGGCAGCGAGATAAACGTGGCAGTGACGGATTTTGTGCTCCTACTAGGACATATGAATGACGTTGTGGATCATACATACGATGTGAAGAACATCCAGGTATTTTATGTTCCAGAGGGCACCGCGATTGAAATGTACCAAACGACGCTTCACCTTGCTCCTTGTAAAGTAAGTGATGAAGGATTTAAATGTACGGTGATCTTACCTGAAGGCACAAATTTACCATTAGCGCAATCGCAAAGAGGGCACGATCCGCTTCTATTCATGAAAAATAAATGGCTTCTTGCTCATCGTGAACATGAACGTTTTATGGCACAGGGCGCACACGAAGGAATAGTCGGTGAAAATATAACAGTTGCTTACAGCAAGCTATAAAGGAGGACAAGCTCATGTCTGGTATTACATTCACATTAGTATCGTGCGTCTTTTTCATGGCACTTGTTGCTTGGGTTTCATACTTAAAAACAAGAAATTCAGTTAATGACTCGGATGGTTACTTTCTCGCAGGTCGTGGGTTAACAGGAGGATTTATTGCAGGATCTCTTTTGCTCACAAACTTATCAGCAGAACAGTTAATTGGTTTGAATGGACAGGCCTATAGAACAAATCTTTCCAACATGGCCTGGGAAGTAACGGCGGCTTTTGCAATTGTCATTATGGCATTAATTTTGCTGCCGCGCTATCTTGGCGGAGCCTTCTCAACATTACCTGAGTTTTTAAGTAAACGATACGATGAAAGCGTTCGTAGGTATACAGTTATTCTGTTTATGCTTGGTTATATGTTTGTAACCATTCCATCAGTACTGTATTCAGGAGTGCTTGCTATTCTTCGACTTTTTGATGTACCAGAGCTACTCGGTATCTCCTTTCAATCCTCTGTCTGGCTCGTGATTTGGGTTATTGGTATTATCGGTGCCATCTATGCGATCTTCGGAGGATTAAAAGCGGTGGCAGTCTCCGATACCCTGAACGGAATTGGTCTTCTCTTTATTGGATTAATTGTTCCAGTACTAGGTTTTATAGCACTTGGAAATGGCGACATGTTAGATGGGATAAAAACCATTACGACAGAAAACCCTGAGAAATTAAATGCAATTGGCTCAAGTACGGATTCTGTTCCGTTTTCAACGATTTTTACCGGTATGATTTTTATGAATATGTTCTACTGGGGAACAAACCAGTACGTGATTCAACGAACGCTTGGGGCGAAAAACCTTGCTGAAGGACAAAAAGGAGTTCTTTTATCAGGATTCTATAAATTAACTGTTCCGTTTATGATGATGATTCCAGGTGTTATTGCCTTTCACCTTTATGGCAGTTCAATGGATCCTGTTGATCTAGCTTATCCAACGGTTGTATCAAATTTGCTACCTACATTTATGTCTGGACTCTTTCTAGCTGTGCTTCTTGGTGCCGTGTTCTCAAGTTTTAACTCTCTATTAAATAGTGCGGCTACGATGTTTGCGCTTGATGTATACAAAGCAGGTATTAATAAAAATGCAACAGATCGACAACTAATCAATGTCAGTAAGTATTTTGGAAGCGTTCTCGCACTTGTCTCTTTTTTCATTGCGCCAATGCTGATGAACGCACCTGATGGATTATGGGATTTGATTCGCCGTTTTACAGGATTCTTTAACATACCGATCATTGCGATTGTTCTTGTGGGGATAGTTTCCAAACGCATTCCTGCGCTTGGTGCAAAAATCGCGATTATCTTCCATGTGATTACGTACTACATGCTTGTATGGGGATTAAACCAGCTATTTAGCATTGAGATTACGATGAACTTTATTCATATCTCGGCGATTCTTTTCCTTATTGAAGTCGCTATCATGATGGTCGTCGGTCGCATTAGTCCTCTTCCTGAAGCGTATGAATTTAGAGCAAACCCTAAGGTTGATATGGTTCCATGGAAGTTTACGATTCCAGTCTCTGTTGTTCTGATTAGTCTAGTTGTTATGGTTTATATCCTATTCTCACCTATTGGACTTGCTTATGCGGGTGGAATGGTTTCAGCATGGTTCTGGCCATCAATACTAGGTGCGGCTGTAGTCGGAACGCTTTGTTATCTTTTCGCATTAAAATCCTGGAATAAAAAATACTCAGGTTTTGTAACAAGAAAACATGAAGAAGCGGTAAACGCTGAGAAAAAATTTAGAAGTGCTTAAACAAAAAGTACGTAGGGGGAATTACATTGAATACACTAAAGACTAAACCTGGTTTTGAAGTGAAGCAAAATGGAGAAGAATTCGAAGTTTATTTTGACCGTCGCTTATTGTTTCGGCATTCACCTGCCCGCCCGTTTATTTTCATTGGTAGCGGTGAAGAAACGATTGATATGTATAGAGGGAATTTTAAAATAAAGGATTATGTAGTGGAACGAGTAGCTCTTCGTTATGCCACAGTGCGGTATGAAGGAGAGACGTGTCGAATTGGCTTTCGTCACTTCTCTCATGATCATGAATTACTAACAATGGTATTAAAGCAGGACAAAGATGGACTTCGCGTATCTTTCGAGCTCGTCGATCCACTCTTTAATCGCTTCTGGGTTCGCGTTGTAGCCGATGCAGATGAGAAGATTTACGGTTGTGGGGAACAGCTTTCCTACTTTAATTTAAGGGGAAAGAATTTCCCTTTATGGACATCTGAACCTGGTGTGGGGCGGAATAAATCTACGTATACAACTTGGCAGGCCGACGTGAAAGATCAAGCTGGTGGTGACTATTACAATACGAATTATCCGCAACCAACCTATGTATCTACGAATAAATATTATTGCCATGTAGAGACAACTGCTTTTGCAGACTTTGATTTTCAACGAGACGATTTTCATGAGCTGCATATCTGGGAAGCGCCAGCCTCGATTCTTTTTGAAACGGGTCAAACATATAAGGATCTCGTTGAAAAACTAACTTCTCGTCTCGGCAGACAACCCGAGCTGCCGGAGTGGACATATAATGGCATCTGGCTCGGAATGCAAGGAGGAACAGAACGAGTACAAAATAAGCTTGATCGTGCTATTGGTAAAGGGATGAAAATCGGTGCTGTTTGGTGTCAAGACTGGCAGGGAAAGCGTGTGACATCATTCGGTAAGCGATTAATGTGGAATTGGAAATGGAATCCGGAGGAGTACCCAGAGCTTGACCAAAAAGTGAAAGAATGGAAGCAAAAAGGGATTCGTTTTATGGGCTATATTAACCCATATGTCGCTGTGGAAGGTGATCTTTACCGTGAAGCTTATGACAACGGCTATCTTGCTACAGCGTTAGATGGCGGTGATTATATCGTTGACTTTGGTGAGTTTTATTGCGGCGTGGTCGACTTTACAAACGAAGCAGCATGTGAATGGTACGAAGATGTCATTCAAAAGAACATGATTGATTTTGGTATGGACGGGTGGATGGCCGATTTTGGTGAGTACTTGCCGACTGATCTAAGACTTCACAATGGTGAATCTGCTACAAAAATGCACAATGCTTGGCCAGTGATGTGGGCAAAAGTGAATCACAATGCTGTAAAGAAAGCTGGACGATGGGGCGATGTTGTTTACTTTATGCGCGCAGGATACTCAGGAAGTCAGGGGTATTGTCCACTTCTATGGGCTGGTGATCAAAGTGTCGATTGGAGCCTTGACGATGGTCTTGCATCTGTTATTCCAGCTGCTTTATCTGCTGGAATGAGTGGGAATGGCGTTCACCATAGTGATATCGGCGGATATACAAGTCTTCATGGGAACAAGCGGAACAAAGAACTGTTGCTTCGCTGGGTTGATATGGCGGCATTCACTCCCGTCATGCGAACGCACGAAGGCAACCGTCCTGACGATTGCTTCCAGTTTGATCAAGACGAAGAGACGCTTGAGCATTTTGTGAAAATGACGAACGTTTATACAGCACTTAAGCCTTATCTTAAAGAGCTAAGCAAAGAAAATGCTGAAAAAGGAATTCCGATGCAACGTCCATTGTTTATGGAATATGAGAATGATCTAGCCTCTTATGACATTAAATATCAATATATGCTTGGATCAGATATGGTTGTCGCCCCGGTTTATGAAGAAGGAAAAGAAAACTGGTCCGTGTACTTACCTGAAGATGAATGGGTTCATTTATGGAGTGGCAAAGAGATGCGTGGAGGACAAGTTGAAGTAAAGGCTCCAATCGGAGAAACTCCTGTTTTCTATCGAAAGGGTTCTTCTTATGCAGACGTATTCCAAAAAGCAGCCGTTGAGTTAAAATAAGAAAGTAAATATAAAGGTTACTACCTATTTTAAAACATAATAATGTATGATATAGTATTTGTAACAAACAGAGGAGAAAGGTTGTGACCAATCGTGGCTAAAACAAGCATTCTATATGTACCAATTGGTAGAAAAACGTTTGATCTTGAAGCGGGGGAACTACAAAGAAAGAAAAGTTCAGAATTTCTTCATAGTGTGACGGCAAATGTGATTGAGCCTGAAGAGATCATCACATCACCTGAAGATCTAGAAGCATTTCTTGAAAACGTTAACAGCGAAGACATTGTTGCTAGTATTTATCAAAGCGTCACGTTTGCGGACGGTGAATTCATTGAGGCCCTCATTAAAAAAGTAGAAGCGCCAGTGATCGTCTGGTCCGTTCGTGAACCAAGTGTTGGCGGGAGACTTCGCTTAAACTCCTTAACCGGCGGCAATAGCACAAGTCATGTGCTTCGATGTGCGAATCATCCATTTAGCTTTGTATTTGGGAATGGCGATGAAGCGCAGGTGCAAAAGAAAATCAAGATTCAGCTAAAGGTTCAAAAGGTGATTGAAGATCTTAAAGGTCTCACCATTGGTGTGATCGGGGAGCATCCTCCAGGCTTTTTCTTCTCAGGAACGGATGAAGAAGCCTTGCAGAAACAGCTTGGTGTGACAGTGAAAAACTTTGATTTAAACAAAGCGTTTGAGGAATGTGTGAAGCTCCCTCGGGAAAGATGGGAAGGCGCGATTGAACGAGCGGAGCAGCAAGTAATTGGCCTTAATCGTAACGAAGAAACTGTTCAGCGGTTTGCTCAGTTTACAACGTACGTGCAGGAGCAAATTGATGCGGAAGATGTTTCGGCGCTTGCGATACGTTGTTGGCCTGACTTTTTCAATGAACTTGGCGCTGCAGCATGCTCAACTCTTTCTCAATTTACAGAAGACGGTGTGGTTTCATCGTGTGAATCGGATATTCATGGTTCCGTTTCGATGTTTATTCTTCAGCAGCTAACAGGAAGCGCCCCATACCTTGGTGATATGGTTCACGTGAACGAGGCGAGTAATTCAGTTGTGTTCTGGCATTGCGGCGCAGGCGCGTATTCGCTTGCACATCCTGATCAAGGCGCTCGACCTGGCGTTCATCCAAACCGTAAGCTCGGCTTTACGATGGAATTCGGTTTAAAGCCAGGTCGCGTAACGATGTTCCGAGTTGGTTATACGCCAGAAGGTTATCGCTTGTTGGTTATGAGGGGGAACGCATTGGATACGCCGCAGCGCTTCAATGGTACGTCTGTCGAAGTGGAACTGGAAACGGAAATAAATGATACGCTATACGGCTTAATGGAAGAGGGCTTCGAACCACATTACGCCATTATTTATGATGATGTTGCTGATGAGCTTGTTGAACTTGGTAAGCAGCTTGGGCTTGAGACGACGATCTATACGAAGAACTGAAGGGAGACAGTTGCATGAAAAAGGTCGCCATTGGCCAGGCCGGGGGACCTACGGCCGTCATTAATGCTACCCTCGCAGGGTTTGTGAAGGAAATCGAACGAGATCATGCCCTGCTTTTTATTCAAAATGGTTATGAAGGACTTGCGCACGGAATGTATCTTGACGGAGATAGTGAGATGCTTAGTCGCGTTCATCTACATCAGGATGTCCCGGGTGCGTGCCTTGGTTCTGGACGCTTTCCGTTAACAGATGAGCATATTGAAAATGGTGTGCGCTTGCTTCAGGCGCAGGGTGTCGATGTGCTTGTTTTTATCGGTGGTAATGGAACGATGGAGGCGCTAGCCAAAGTAGAAGCCGAAGCGAGAAGGCAAAACGTTTCGCTTCAGGTTCTTGGACTCCCTAAAACGGTTGATAATGACCTTGGAGGGACGGATCATGCGCCAGGTTTTGGAAGCTCAGCACGATATGTCGCCCAGGCCACAAGAGATATGAGCCGGGATCTCGCGTCGATGCAGAACTTTGAAAAGGTCAGGGTTCTTGAAACGATGGGAAGAAATGCCGGCTGGCTTTCCGCAGCGTCAGGGTTATTACAAGAATATGAAGAAGAAGGCCCTCATTTTATCGCTATACCTGAGCGCCCTATAAAAAAGAAGTCCTTCTTGAGAATGTAAATACGGCTTTGAAGCGGTTTGGTTACGCAACAGTCGTTGTAAGTGAAGGTGTTTTATTTGGGAATAGTGGTCAGGTTGAGAGAGGAAATGTGGATGGCAGAACAATACTGGGTGGCATTTCAAGTCAAGTGGCTCACTTTTTGAAAAATGAGCTAAGCGTTATGACAAGGGCTGAACTCCTAGGAATGAATCAGCGAAGCTTCTCCGCAGTCATATCAGATGTTGATCGAGAAGAAGCTTATACGGTTGGAAGAGTTGGCGCTGAATGGATTCGTGAAGGATTATCAAACGTTATGGTTTCAATTAAAAGGAATGCTCATCATCGTTATTCGGTGAGAATGCTTCCGATTGAACTTGAAAAAGTTGTCGCAGCTGGTGAACGTGTGTTGCCTGATGCGTTCATTCAAAATAAGAAGGCTTACTATGAATGGTTGAAGCCGCTCATTGGAGAAGATCTTGCGACGTATCCACCACCTATAAAGGGGAATGAGATCTATGTCGATTAATCAGATTGATCCAAATGGGGATGCTCTTTATCTCCAAATCAAAGATGTCCTTATTGAGCGCATTCAGACTGGTGCGTGGAAATCGAATACGCTCATTCCAACAGAGCAAGCGCTCATTAAGGAATTCGGTGTGAGTCGAACAACAATTCGTCAGGCAATTACGATTCTCGTTCAAAATGGACTGCTTGAGAAAAAGCAGGGCCATGGGACCATCGTCAAGCCTCATCAATTGGTTGGGAATCTCGGTCAGCTGAAAGGTTTTGCGGAAGAAGTAATGGAAAAAGGTCAAGTTCCTTCGTCAAAGGTTATCCGAGCTGAATTCAAACATAACCTTTTCCATGAAAGTGAAATGCTCCAAGTGGCAGAGGGGTCACCTATTCTACTAGTAGAACGAATACGATTTGCTGATGAGACGCCAGTTGCACTTGAACGCACATGCTGGCCAGAATCGATTGGCAAGCTACTTATTCAACATGATTTAAATGAAGCGAAATACTATGAAATACTCGAAAACTATCAGATTTATTTAAACAAAGCACAAGAGCGAATTACAGCGATTAATGCGACATTGGACGAAGCAGATTCTTTGGCGATACGTCCAGGTGAAGCGCTACTGGAAATGACACGTCTCAGCTATGGACTGAATGACCATCTAATAGAATACACCAAAACGAAATACCGAAGTGATCAGTACCACTACAATATTGAATTGAAGCGATAGAAGGGAGAAATGGTTATGCCATTTATTAACGGAAAAACAATGCTGGATCATGCTTTTCAAAACGGATATGGGGTAGGTGCTTTTAGCGCCCATAATGCGGAAACAGTGCTCGCAATTTTTGAAGCAGCTGCTGAGGAAAAAGCACCAATTATGATTCAAGTTGGACAAAAGGTCATTCAAACGCTAGGCATGGAAGCATTAAAGGGTCTAATTGATACGTACGAAAAAGAATTTGATGTTCCTGTTGCGATTCATCTTGATCATAGTCGTCAGTTCGAACAAACGATGCAAGCTATTCAAATGGGCTTCCAATCCGTTATGTTCGATGGGTCAGGTTTATCGTTTGAAGAGAATACGGCGATAACGAGGAAAGTGGTCGACATTGCAAGAGCACTAGAGATTGGTTCTGAAGGAGAGATTGGTAAAATCGGCGGAACGGAAGATGATATTACCGTTGATGAAAAGGACGCCCTTATTACAACTACTGAAGAAGCTGTTGCTTTTGTAGAAGCGACAGATGTTGATTATCTCGCTGTATCAATTGGAACAGCACACGGTATTTATAAAGAAACGCCAAATCTTCGGTTCGAACGATTGAAAGAAATTGTGGAGGCAGTCGAGCGGCCTGTCGTTCTACACGGCGGTTCAGATGTGCCAGATGAGCAAGTACAGCGCGCGATCTCTCTAGGTATTGCGAAAATCAATGTTGATACTGAGCTACGTCAAGCTTTCACTAGAGGCGTGCAAGAAGCTTTTGGCGAAAATCAAAATGACATCGTGCTCGCAAGCTCACTTGGTCTTGGTCGTCTACGAATGAAGGAAAAAGTACAAGAAAAGATTCGCGTATTCGGAAGTCAGGGAAAAGCAGAAGAACTTTTGTCAGAGAAAAAGGTCGTAACGTTATAAAAAGGGAGGATGATGTTAAAGTGACAACGCAAACTTCAGTACGAACGTACGGATTATACATTAATGGAGAATGGCGAGAAAAAACGACAACAGATGATGTACTAAATAAATATACACAAGAAGTAGCTGCCAAAACGGCTGCCGCTGAAGAACAGGATGTTAAAGGTGCGGTCCAAGCTGCCAAAGAAGCTTTGAAAACCTCTTTTTCTCCTTATGATCGATATACGGTACTTATTAAAGCAGCTGCAACGCTCAGAGCTCGTCAAGATGAACTAGGTGTAGTGCTGGCGAAAGAAGTCGGAAAACCATTAGCCGAGTGTAAGGGTGAAGTAGGAAGAGCTGCTTTAACTCTGGAGGTTTCAGCAGAGGAAGCCAAACGGATTCACGGCGAAGGAATCCCAGTGGAGTCAGCGCCAGGGTCTGAACAGCGTCAAGCTTATACAAAACGGTTTCCGATTGGGGTTGTCGCAGCGATTACGCCGTTTAACGTGCCGCTAAATCTTGTCTGCCACAAAATTGGCCCAGCGCTAGCCGCCGGGAATAGCGTTGTACTAAAACCAGCTGAAGTTACGCCAGTTTGTGCGATTTTGTTAACAGAGATTATGGAAGAAGCAGGTCTTCCGGCAGGCCGCCTGAACCTTGTCACTGGGGACGGGGCAACGGTAGGTGAATGGCTACTATCTAACCAGGACGTGAACATGTTTACATTTACGGGAAGCCCTCGCGTTGGTCAGCATATTCGCGAAAAAGCTGGTTTACGTAAAGTAGCGCTTGAGTTAGGAAATAACTCCGCAACAATTGTGCACCACGATGCAGATCTTGAAACAGCTGCTACTCAGTCCGCACAGAAAAGTTTTAATAACGCTGGCCAGGTTTGTATTTCTGTTCAACGCGTTTATGTTCATGAAGATGTTTATGAGCCGTTCCTTGCAAAAATGAAGGAAGTAACAGAAGGCCTTGTTTTAGGAGATCCAATGGATCAGGCAACCGATGTTGGGCCGATGATCGCTGAGCGTGAAGCCATTCGTGTAGAAAGTTGGGTGAACGAAGCGGTTGAGCAGGGAGCTACTGTTGAAACAGGCGGAGAAAGAAATGGCGTCTTCTACCAACCTACTATTCTTTCAAATGTAAATGATAATATGAAAGTATGTCGCCAGGAAGTTTTTGGACCAGTCGTTGCCGTAAGCACGTACCGTTCCACAGATGAAGTGATTGCGAGAGTGAATGATTCAGAATATGGCCTTCAAGCTGGCCTATTCACGAACGACCTAGCGTTTACGTTAAAAGCGATCAATGAGGTACATGTGGGTGGACTGATTATTAACGATACGTCAGGTTATCGCGTTGACCATATGCCATATGGTGGTGTGAAGAAAAGCGGAACGGGAAAAGAAGGTCCACGCTATGCGATTGAAGAAATGACAGAAGAAAAAATTATCGTTTTTAACGGATAAGCGAAGAAAGGGGGCTGATTTTATCAGTTCCCTTTCATCCTGTTTTATTCGTATTCCAGGGCACGCTATCCTTTTAAGAAGCTGAAGGAGAATGAAGATGTCGATCATAACCATATTGCTTCCGATCTTCTTCGTATTTGGAGTCGGATATATTGCGCAACGTTTTCTTAACTTGGAGACAAGGGTGCTTTCAAACCTCGCTTTATATGTCCTCGTTCCGCTTCTCGTTTTTCGAACATTTTTTGAGCAAGAAATTGATTCCTCCTATGGTTATTTGTCGATCTACATGCTTGGACTTTGCTTTGCGCTAATTGGGATCGTGAGCATTCTCTCAAAACTATATGGCTATACCGAATCAGAACGATGCGGATTGGTTTTATCGAGCGCGTTTATGAATAACGGAAATTACGGAACTCCGCTTGTTCTCTTTCTGTTTGGGGCAGTCGGGATGGAAACAGCGATTGTTTTAATGGTATTGCAGCAACTGTTAATGAGCACACTTGGCGTATATTATGCCGCAAAGGGAAGTCCGGACCACGATGGGATAAAGGCAGCTTTAAAAGCTGTTAGGAAAATGCCGATGGTTTACGGCGCCATTGTCGGGCTGTTGTTTCAATGGTTACATCTTCCTTTGGGTACCATAAGTGATGGCGTGGATTTAATTGCGGATGCGGCTATTCCCGTTATTATGGTGACGCTTGGTATGCAGCTTGCGAACATTCGTATTCGGGCGATTGACTGGCGCAAGCTATCAACGGCACTATCACTTAAGCTTATGGTTGCTCCGCTGATTGCCGCTGGCATTGTGCTTCTTATGCCTGTTGATCCATTAACAAAGCAAATTATGATAATAATGGCTGCTACCCCAACTGCCGCGAACACGACAATGTACGCGATTCAGTTTCATACTGAACCCCAAAACGTTTCAAGCGCAACGCTTGTTTCCACTGTGTCGAGCTTAGCGACGATGCCGGTGGTCATTTATTTAGCGACGACGTTTGTATAAAGTGGGGGGTCAGGCGCGAGCCTGACCCCCACTACAAACAAAAAAGGCGAAAGTGTCCACTCACAGCGGACACTTTCGCCTTTTTGATCATCAAATAAATGAAGCAATCAATAATGCGAGAAAGATAAGCGAGATTAATCCAAGAAAGATCACGCCCATTTTGCGAATAGCAGGAGGGAATTGATCGGATAGCGGTACTCGTATAAGAAAAATCATGATGGTAACTGATAGAATAAGAAGTAGAAAGTAACCCAAGAGTGACACCACCTAATTCATTTTTAATTGGTGTTCCCTATGATAGGTGAAATCAATCATTAAGCCCGCTGCGTAAGCGGGCTTAATAACTTGAATGACTTTATGGATGTTGAATAGTAGTAGGGGATGCTTCTACAATTTCTCCCTTAAATGCTGATTGATAGATCGCGCGAATATCATCCTCATGAAGAGGGAGAGGGCTTCTTGCAAGCAATCTTTTTTGTTTCAGGCCATCTTCTGTTAAGTACTCCAGGGCGTTAGCTGGAATGTCGAATCCACCAAGAGTACTTGGGATGCCAACGTCTTGAACGAGTCTTTCTAGCATTCGTACGCACTCATACGAGGCTTCTTCTTCTGAAAGGAATTGTGAGTTACCGCCAAGCGCATTCAGAATATCTCCCATTCGTTTCGGACAGCTTTTCCGAATATATCCCATCAAGTAAGGAAGAAGAACGGCATTGGAATCACCATGAGCGATATGAAATTGCCCTCCAAGAGGATAGGCAAGAGCATGAACTCCTGCTACGCCAGCATTAAAAAAGGCAAGGCCAGCGATATAGCTTCCGTTACTCATATTGATTCGTGCTTCGCGGTCTTCACCATCCGAAACAGCACGTCTGATCGAGCGACTAATTAACCTAATTGCTTGGAGAGAGAGGGCATCCGTTGTCGGGCTAGCGTTAATCGAAACATAAGCCTCAATCGCATGCGTAAGCGCATCGACACCGGTTGCTGCAGTCACTTTTGCAGGAACGGAAACGGTTAACTCGGGATCAACGATGGCTGCATCAGCTAGAAGATAGTCGTGTGTGACGACATCTTTTGTGCTTTTGAGTGAAAGAACAGATATATTTGTAACCTCTGACCCGGTACCGGCAGTTGTTGGAATTAATATTTTTGGCAAACCTTTATCGGTTATCTGTCTGCTTCCTGATAAGTTGAGGTAGTCAGAAACAGAACCTTCATGTACTGACAGAACAGCTGTTAATTTCGCGAGATCTAGCGCACTTCCTCCTCCGAGTCCTATAACGAGGTCAAATGCATTTTCTTTCGTATAGTTGACGAGTCTTTCGCCGATGGCAAGCGGTGGCTCTGGCTGTATATCAGTATATATATCGACTGAATATCCGGCCTCTTTTAAAGGAATGCTGACGCGATCTACGATACCGATATCATTTAATACAGGGTCAGTTACGACCAAAATTCGCTTTGCAGTATATTTTTTAACTTCAGGTAAGAGTTGTGCAAGTGATCCCCAACCAGTGTAGCTTAGTGGGGTGAAGACGAGTTTGGAAAAAGTCATTCAGATCCTCCTTTTATTCGTAGTAGCCTTCTGTTGATTTACGGAAATTATTAAACTGGTTTGAGTCATGACCGAACCATACCTGACTATTCGTTTCCTTTGCGAGGCGTCGGATTTTTTCTACTGAAGCTGCGTAGCCGAGAGAATCATAGATAATGCCAGGTGGTTTGATCGGTGGCCCAAAACTTTCGGCTGTATACACGGCATCTGAGGCGAGAATGATTCCACCGGTTTCCGGCATCTGAATATGCAGACCAATCATTCCCCAGGCGTGCCCACTGCCAAAGTTTAATACTTTAATACCTTCTGCAAGTTGCACATTGTCTTCATTTCGCTTAATGGTTTGCCACTGAAGATTGTTTTTAATCCATGCATCAATATCACCCCAAATATAGGCGCCTTCTTTCTGATTACGCGCATAGGACTGAAGCGTTCCGTTCAATTCATCTTCATGAACAATAATGGTAGCGTTCGTAAACATTTCAAGACATCCTGCATGGTCAAGATGGAGATGAGAAGCGACAACGAATTTAATGTCTTCAGGACGTACATTCAGCTGCTCCAGGCGGTTATGAAGGTAGCATTCCTCGCTAGCTTTATAGGGGAAAGTTTGCTGTGTCGCTTCTGTCCAACGGCCTTCTGGTCCCATCGAATTTGGATTACAAGCTGTATCAAAAAGGATCTTGCCGGCGGGGTGATCGATTAGAACTGTGTAAATAGGGAATTCAACAAATTCAGTTTGGGCATTGGGATTCGTAATCGTAGCGGGATTGTGCATCGCAATCATCCAGTTTTTATCCATACTCATACGCCCATTATCCATTACGTACAATTTCGGGTGTTTGTTAATAATGTTCATTCATATTCCTCCTATTATGTTGGTTTAAATTGTGAAAAATTTCATTCAAGGGCTGAGACGCTAGCCTTTTAACGCTAAGGGTATTGAGACCATACAGATGATCTTTGGAATACTTCTTTCTTAAGTAATGGTCTGGTATGGGTGCGTTCAGATAGCACAGTTAGCTCTTTCCTTACGACTTTTAGTGATGCAAGTTTGGTGCCAACTTTTAAAAGCTGACAACATAGCCTTTTTAGACAAATCATCAATTGTTAGGTGATTTTTTTCACCAGTAGGCAGGTGTTTGTCTGAATAGATTGAATATTTAAGTGGTGACGTAGTTCACCATAAGTTGATAAATTTCACCATTTGAGAGGTGGGTTTTATGCTGAATGTAGCCAAAACAACTGGTTGGGAAGAGGTCTTTTCTTCCTTACACAATGGGGTTGTTATGATAGATCGAGAAGAACGAATTATTTACATGAATGGATCAGCTGAAGACCTTCTTCGTGTACAGCATTGGAAAGGGGCAACTATTCGTGCTTTCGTTCCAAATTCAAGAATCAGCGAAGTACTTGAAAACGAGCATAGTTTAATAGGTGAACGTCTGCATCTGTTTGATCGTGAATGTGTTGTCAATCGAACGCCTCTATATCAGGACGAAGAGCTTATTGGCGTCATTAGTATCATTCAGGATATTACGGAAGTGAAACACTACCGCGATTTGCTGCGACAGTTTGAATCAATTATTGAGTTTTCGACAGACGGATTATATGTTGTGGATAAAGAGGGAACGACGATTTACGTTAACTCAGCATATGAAGAAATGACCGGCTTTCCGCGCTCTGAATTAATTGGGCGACATATGAAAGATTTAATGCAAGAAGGGTATATCGATCAGTCCGTTTCTTTGCTTGTACTAAAAGAAAAAGAGCGGGTGTCCATTCTACAAAAAATCGGGGGTAAGAAGGACGTTATCGTGACGGGAAGTCCGGTTTTTGATGAGAATCACGAGATCGAATTGGTGGTAACAAGCGTAAGAGATATCACACAATTAAACGGTTTGCGCTCTGAGCTTGATCGTGCCAAAACTTTCTCCGAGTTGAATCAAAATAGGTATTCCCTTCAATTGAAAGGGGTAGCTGACAAGGTTGTTTTTCGAAGTAAAGAAATGGGCCTCATTTACGAGAAAGTACAACAGGTAGCTCCATACCCTACAAGCATATTATTAACTGGAGAATCAGGCGTAGGTAAAGAAGTTGTGGCTAATTTAATTCACTATGAAAGTGATCGGAAGGACAAGCCTTTTATTAAAGTGAACTGTGGAGCTATCCCTGAACATTTATTAGAATCAGAGTTATTTGGTTATGAGTCAGGCGCGTTCACTGGAGCGCGTAAGGAAGGAAAAATCGGTTTGCTCGAATTGGCCCAGGGTGGGACGGTTATGCTTGATGAAGTAGGGGAGATGCCTGTTTCTCTCCAAGTGAAACTTCTCAGGGTTTTACAAGAGAGCGAGTTTTATCGGATTGGTGGAAATAAACCGATTAAACTTGATATTCGGATCATCTCTGCTACAAATAAACAGTTGTTAGAAGAAATCGAGAAAGGTTCATTTCGCGAAGATTTTTATTACAGGCTTCAAGTTATTGAGATTTCTATTCCTCCGTTAGCTGATCGTGTCCATGATATTGAAGTATTGGTAGATCATTTCTTTTCTTATTTCTGTTCGAAATATCATATTGAAAAACGGATGACTAAGGAAACACGTAGCGCCTTGCTTACTTATCGCTGGCCTGGAAACGTTCGAGAACTGAAAAATATGATTGAAAGCCTTGTCGTATCTGTTCCTACCATCTCTATTGAACCGCATCATTTACCAGTCCATATTACGGATTATCGTATAAAAGGGAGCGAACCACTTTCATTGAAAGAGCGAGTAGGAAGTTTTGAAAAGAGAATCATATTAGATACGATTCAACAACATCCATCTCTTCGTTCTGCAGCTAAGGAATTAAGGATTGATCATTCGACGCTTGTGAAGAAAATGAAAAGGTGGTAAAAAATGACTATAATTTGAAGGTTAAACCGGTTTGAAAGAGGTAATAGAAAGATGAGTGTTCAGATTATTTGGAGTAATTTGTTATTAAGCGAAAGGGGAGAAGAGAATGAGACCGCTATTGTTGACTGGTTTTGAGCCTTTTCTTGAACATCGTCATAATCCAACTGAGCAAATCGTCAAGGAATTGGATGAGGAAGTGATAGGAGGCTATGAAATTATCTCACGTGTTCTTCCTGTTGATTATGAGCGAGCATCAGAAATGCTGATTGAGTATGTTGAACAATGTGAACCGATTGCTGTGATCATGCTTGGACTTGCCGCTGACCGAACAAAAGTAACGCCTGAGCGAATTGCAATTAATGTGAATGATAGTGTAGAAGATAATGTGGGGCGTGCGCCGGAAGATCAGCCAATCGTGGAAGGTGGACCGGCAGCTTATTTCTCAACTCTTCCTATTAAAAAGATGACTGAGGCACTTGTACAAAATGGTATACCTGCAGAAATATCCAATACAGCTGGAACTTATTTATGTAACAACGTGATGTATAGCGTTTTGTATGCACTTGAACAAAAAGACAGCGATATCCCAGCAGGATTCATTCATGTTCCACCTACATTCGAGATGACGCTCCATCATTCAGCACATACTGGTTTTCCGTTCACTAGCATACGAGACGCCATTAAGATTATGATTCATGCTTTATCGGATTTAGAAGGAGATTAACAGAATTTTGAAACTCGCATGACGTTGAGTTCGTATAAGTAGTATGGGGGTCATAAAAATGACAACTTGTCAGCAATGTCATTCGGAGTGGACGTGGAAAGAATCGTTCCTTATGGTGTTTTCGTTTAAAAAAGCTGTTGTCTGTCCCTATTGTGATAAGGAACAGTATTTAACACGTCGGGCAAGGAATAATTTATCTGTTATTCCAAGTATTGTTGCGCTTCTATGGTTACCAATGATCGCATTCCAAGTTCCCATTTCAGTCATTATCCCAATCGAAGTCGTGATGGCGATTGGTACGGTCTTCATCCTTCCATATTTTTTTGAAGTAACTGATCATAATGAGCCGTTATGGTAGCGAAAATAAAATGTGAAGCGTTTCTAACGGAAACAAAAAAAGCGAATGCAGCCACATTCGCTTTTTTAAATGCTGATTTTGTTTGGTTGTTCAATTGAATGTTTGTGCAGTGGACTTGAATGAATCACCTCAATAAACTCATGAACAAGTTCAGGATCAAACTGCGTTTCAGCACATTTTTGTAATTCGTCTATCGCTTCACTAATTGACTTTGTTTTTTGATAGGGGCGCTCAGTCGTCATGGCATCAAATGAATCGATAATTGTTAACATGCGAACAAGTCGAGGGATTTCTTGTCCGCTTAATCCGTACGGATAGCCTTTCCCGTCATAACGTTCGTGATGAAGTTCAACGAGTGGAAGAAGATCAGCTAGCTCGCGGTTTGTTGATACAATTTCCCTCCCCCAAATGACATGTTTCTGAACCATCTCCCACTCATCCTTCGTAAGCTTTCCTTTTTTGTTGATAACGTCACGAGGAATCTCAAGCTTTCCGATGTCATGAATGAGTGCTCCCATAACAAGTATTTTCTGATCATTGCTATTCAAGTTAAGCTTGTTGCTGAACTCAATCGCATATTCATAAACTCTTCTGCTATGTTTGTACGTGTACACATCTTTATAAAGAAAGATTTTTAGCTGCTGCTCCAATAATTCCATTTCTTTGTTATTATAAAAGGTTTTAGCAGGTACATTATCAGCGTCAAAAATACAAACGTTGTTCTTTCCTTTAGTCTTGGCATAGTACATCGCTTGATCGGCTTTTTCAAGGACTTCTGAGGAATCGTACATGTCCTGGTTGTATTGGATGATTCCTGCAGAAAACGAGAGACAGCCGTGTGGAAGCACTTCGACTCCTTCGAAATATTGATCATTGATGTCTTTTCGAAAGTGATTGATGAATTGATAGGCTTCGAGTTCCGTCTTACCAGGCATTAGCAGTGCAAACTCTTCTCCTCCATAGCGAGCAGCTGTAAACGCGTCGCTCGCACTCTTTTTCAATTCTGCTCCGAAGTGTTTAAGAAGCTTATCTCCTTGAAGGTGCCCGTGCTGATCATTGTATTTCTTGAAGTCATCAAGGTCGATCAAACCGATTGATAGAGGCAGATTTGCTAGTTTTGCTGTTTTGATTTCTTCTTCCAAAAGAGATTTGAAATAGCCATGATTGTATAGTTCTGTTAGATGATCAACGTCCGCTTTTTGGGATACTTCTTGATAGAGCTCAAAATATTGTTTGAAGGAAATGGAGAGTAGCACGGCTACAGTTAGAAATAATAGAACGCCAAGTATAATTTGCTGCTTCATGAGTAGGACAAGATTCAATGAAAGGATTAACGTGATTAAATAGCTTGAGATGGTTTCCTTTAACATTCCTTTAACAATATGAAGAAGATTCTCGGTGGCGGTTAAAACAAAGAAAAACCCAATGAATAACACGTTCAGTAGAAAATAAACGCTAAGCGAAAGCATATACGAAGTTACGTTAAAAAATGATAGTGTTCCGAGATTTCCACCAAAAAGAAAGAAAGCTTCATACGTTCCAATAATCATGATGCTATAAATAGAGAAATTAAATATATGCTTCCACCAAACAACGCTTTTTTTATACAGAGCATAGATGATCGAGGTTAGTAACAAGATGGTTAGCGCCATATGAATACCAAATACAAATAGGACTGCCAAATAGATCGCTGAATCCATTGATAGGGAATTGCCGCTTGGTGGCAATAGAATTGTATAGTGATTCAATAGTAAAATTGCCGCTACAAACGTGAAGGCCAGACTCCAGTTAAGAGGTGTATATGTCAAGAAGTACTGAGTGAGAAATAAAGAAATCCCTGTGATAGATGCCAGTGTAATATACACGCTTACAACATTAGTGAATTTCTGAAATATGCCCTTCATGTCTCAATCACTCTCATTTAAATTTAGTTTTTTAGGAGAAGCAATGCCTCTCCATCTTGATTAAACCAATTTAAATCCAGAAGTTAGTGCGATAACAGCAGTAGTAATGATAGCGATATTCACAAGGATGCCTGTTAGCTTAATGCCCTCTTTACGTTCCATGAACGTCACCTCCCTTCATATTCCTTTTTGAGGCGCAGGTGATTTGATGAGGTCTTCTGGATGTTTGGACTTAACCATAACGCGCTGGATGAAAATAAAAATACCAATGTTCATAATGATGTCGCCAATACTAATGACTTGATCTTTTGGATAAGGGTCAGTAATAGGAATGATATCACCGAGAAACCCAAAGGCAGTACTGTCGGTTAGGACTGCATGTTTTCCATAGAGACCATTTTTGATGGCTTCTGCATATGCAGGATCAAGTATGTTTGCCGCTTCAAGTGATACCGGCATTCGCCCTCCATTGATCGCCATTACGATAAAGTTAAGGAGCACTCCTATGAAAAGAAGCATAATGCCGATGTTCATTTTACGATTTAACCAAAGAAAAATGAGTCCTACAATATAAATAACCATAAATAGTGGTGCGCTCAGCGTGCCGAGCCAGGAATAGGAAGATTGGAATGTGAAAATACCAATTTCAATAAGAAGCAACAGGGGGAAGATCCAACCTGCTTTAAAGGAAAGAAAAGCAAACCCTTTTAAGCTACCTTTGCGTAAGTACCCGACAAGAATAGATAATAAAATGCCGTCAAAAACCATTGAGTCACCCGATTTGTGTAGTTTTATTAATAGTTTAGCAGAGGCTTGGATAATTAGGAAGAATTTTCTGAAATAATATATTGATTTCCAATTTGTTAGACTAGGTGCGTTAATATTGTTGATTTCTCAATGCTTGGATCATTGATATAGCCATCTTATAACTTTGTCTTCATTCTAGTTCTTTCATATCTAAAATTGGAGATTCTATCGTAATCGCTGTTTCGTTTCTTATAAAGTGAAAATTCGTGATAATATATAGAAAAGAAAGTTTGGGGAGGTAGGATGTTGGAAAATGTATATATAGGAGTTGACCTTGGCGGTACAAATCTCCGCGTCGGTCTCGTAGACGAGAGCGGACGAATACTACAAGTAAAACAAATACCTACAGAGGCAAGCTTAGGTTACGAATCGATTATAACTAGAATGGTTGAACTAATAAAAGAAGTAAAAAAAGCGTATTCAGCTGTATCTATTGGGATTGGTTCACCCGGGCCGCTTAATCCTTTTGATGGAGTTGTTGTATCACCGCCTAATCTTCCAGGTTGGCAAGATGTTCCGATTACAGAAATGGTAGAGGAAGCGATTGGTATCCCTACGTATCTTGTGAATGATGCTGACGCTGCTGCTCTTGGTGAAGCATTGTATGGAGGAGGAAAGGGTCGCGAAAGCTCATTTTACATAACTGTAAGTACGGGGATCGGTGGGGGTTACGTTCAAAATAATCGCCTTATTCAAGGCGAGCATGGCTACAGTGCTGAGGTCGGTAATATGATCATTAAGCCTGGAGGTCAAAAGCATGCCAACATGAACGCAGGATCTCTTGAAGCACTTGCTTCTGGGACGTCGATTGCAAGAGAAGGTAAGGCACGACTTGAAATTTCGGGTGGTGCTGAAGAAGTTTTTGAGCTTGCGGAACAAGAAAATGAGGAAGCTGTTGCTATTATTGACGAAGCTATGGATGCACTAGCGATAGGTATTGCGAACATCGTTCATTCTATTGATCCATCTGTTATTATACTGGGCGGTGGCGTGATGCAGGCAAAGGATATGATTCTACCACTTCTTAAAGAAAAAGTAGATTCTTATGTATACGAAGGACTACGTGGGAAAATAGAGATTGAACCAGTACATCTGCAGGATAAGGCTGGGATAATTGGTGCCGCTATGCATGGCCGGCAGAATTTTGAAAATGAAAAATATAAAGAAAATTAGGGGGCACATAGTATGTACCAACATGAACCACTTTTTCTAACGCCAGAATTTAAGGATCGTCTTTGGGGCGGCACAAAACTGAGAGATGTATTCGGCTATACGATTCCAACTGAAACGACTGGAGAATGCTGGGGGATTTCAGCTCATCAGAATGGCCCAAGTGAGGTAAGAAATGGTCCGCTTGCAGGAAAGAAGTTAAATGAAGTTTGGGATAGTCATCGTGAATTGTTCGGGAATGAAGGCGGGGAGCATTTTCCACTTTTGATTAAAATTCTGGATGCCGATCGTGATCTTTCTGTTCAGGTTCACCCTGGTGATACATATGCAAGAGAAGTAGAAGGTGAAGCCTATGGGAAAACCGAGTGCTGGTATATTATTGATTGTGATCCAGGTTCAGAACTGATATTTGGCCATCATGCACAGTCAAAAGGGTCTTTTGAAGAAATGATTGCAAAGGGTGAATGGGACAGTTTACTACGTCGTGTTCCGATTGAGCCAGGTGAATTTTATTTTGTACCAAGCGGAACCATTCACGCAATCGGTGCCGGAACGATGATTCTTGAGACTCAGCAAAGCTCTGACACAACTTATCGCGTGTACGACTATGATCGTACAGACGTAAATGGAAACACACGTGAGCTTCATATTGAACGCTCGGTTGATGTATCCACGATTCCGCATGAAGATCCGCCGTTCTCACCTGTCGTAACGGAAGAAGAAGGATTAAACCAGGTTGAGCTTGTATCATCGGAATATTTCACGGTTTATAAATGGGAACTTGATGGAGAATATTCTCTTTCGCAAGATCATCCTTATTTACTTGTTAGTGTGCTGAGTGGAGAAGGCATGATTATATCTTCAGAAACCTCTCACTCTGTTAAGCAGGGAGACCATCTAATCATCCCTGCCACAATGAAAGATTGTAAGCTAGAAGGCGATCTTGAAATGATTGTTTCTAAAAGCAATAAAGCATAGTTCTAAGCCAGCTCGAAAGTGAGCTGGCCTTTATTATTTCCGATGAATATTCGTAGGGATTATGAAAAAGCTCATTTTTGTTCGAGGCCCTAAATATCCTGTATAATATAAAATTAAGAAAAAGGATGTAGGATGAGGGAGGATGCCATGCAAAAAGTACTATCCTTTATTAAACCATACAAGGTGGCGGCGATTGTAGCGGCCCTTTTAATGCTTGTTGAATTAGCCGTTGAACTTTGGCTACCGCTATTTATGGCGGATATTATTGATAACGGTATTGCGGAGGAAAACCTTAGTGTCATTACTGAACTGGGGATCTGGATGCTTGTTTTAACGGTTGTCTCATTTATTGCTTCGATCGTTAATACTTACCTTGCTTCATACGTTAGTCAACATTTCGGCTTTGACCTCAGAAAAGCTCTCTTTGAAAAGGTACAGTCTTTCGCTTTTGCTGACTTTAACCGCTTCCCCACTTCATCTCTTTTAACAAGACTAACGAATGATGTGAATCAGGTGCAGCTCGTAGTATTTATGGGACTCCGTATTATGGTTCGAGCCCCGCTGCTTGTGGTTGGTGGGGTAATCATGGCCTTTGTTGTCGATGTACAGCTCGCCCTTCTTTTAACAGCAGCGATTCCTTTAGTCATTGTCTTTCTTTATTTTGTGATGAAAAAGGGAGTTCCGCTTTTCAGCTCAGTACAGGAAAAACTTGATCGAGTTAATGGAGTGATGAGAGAAAATCTAGTTGGCGTTAGACTCATTAAAGCTTACCTTCGAAGTAAGCATGAGCAACAAAGGTTTAAAAAAGTGAACGAGAATTTAATGAATCAAACGGTAACATCTCTTCGCTTGATTGAACTTGCTACGCCGGTACTGTTGATTCTTATGAACGTGGCAATTGTTGCCGTAATCTGGTTTGGCGGAGTGAAAGTGGTCGGTGGAACAGCGCAGGTTGGTGAAATTTCAGCCATCATTACATATGGCACACGGATTACAGTAGCGCTAACCATGTTTTCGTTTATTTTGATGCTTCTTTCACGAGCAAGAGCTTCTGCCTATCGGATGGAGGAAGTGTTGGATACAAATACGTCTTCCAAAGAAGCATTAGGTGTTCAGCCATTAGCGTTAGAGAAACTTCAGTTTCACCATGTGAGCTTTCGTTATCCCGATTCAGAGGACGATGTGCTGCGAGATATAAATTTCACTGCAGAGAAAGGACAATTCATTGGTGTCATGGGTGCGACAGGTTCAGGTAAGTCATCCATGGTTCAGCTTATTCCAAGATTGTATGAACCTGTAGAAGGTCACATTACGTTCAACGGACAGGATGAGACGGATATCGGTATTGATGAATTAAGGAGCCGTATGGGAGTGGTTCCTCAAGAAGTTGTGTTATTCAGCGGCACCATTGCTGAGAATATTCGCTGGGGAAAGGAAGATGCTACCGCTAAAGAGGTTGAAGAAGCGGCTAAAGCAGCCCAAATCCATTCGTTTATTAAGACGCTTCCTAATCAATATGAAACGGTACTTGGACAAAAAGGAATTAACCTTTCTGGAGGGCAGAAACAGCGTTTATCGATTGCGCGTGCCCTTATCCGTAATCCGGAAATCCTTATTCTTGACGACAGTACAAGTGCACTTGATCTAAAAACAGAAGCTGAGTTACAAAAAGCGTTAAGGCATCGTGAAAGCATGATTTTATTAATTGCTCAGAAAATCAGTTCAATTAAAGAGGCGGATAAAATTATTTTGCTTGAAGATGGCGCAATTATTGGAGAAGGGACTCACGAGCAACTTCTTCGGAACAATGACGTTTATCGTGAGATTTATGTGTCTCAGTACGGAGAGGAGGCATCCAATGAGTTCAAACAACAAACCCTCTAAGAAACAAGCGAGAAAGCGACCGGATGATTTGAAGGGAACTGTTGCGCGCATCTGGCGCTATTTATCGATGCAAAAAGGATTGCTTTTCCTCGTCATTGTGATGGTTCTTTTTAGTTCAGGATTTAGTCTTCTTGGGCCTTATCTAACGAGCATTGCAATTGATGAATATCTTGTACCAGCCGATTTAAATGGATTACTGCTTATTCTCGGACTATTAGTCGGTGTGTACGTATTACAATCTGCCGCTACTTTTCTCCAAAACTACTGGATGATTGGGATTGCACAAGAAACGGTCTATCGAATGCGGAAAGATCTATTTCATCACCTGCATCGTTTGCCCATTCCATTCTTCGATAAGAAGACGCACGGAGAGTTAATGAGCCGATTAACAAATGACATAGAAAATGTCAGTCGAACGTTAAATAGTTCAGTGATCCAGATCTTTTCAAGTGTGCTCACTCTTGTCGGTACGGTAGGGCTGATGTTGTGGTTAAGTCCGCTTTTAACGCTGATTACGTTCACCATCATTCCTCTTATGTTTCTCGGAATGAAGTGGATCACGAACCGGACTGGTCATTATTTTAAAGAACAGCAGCGTAATCTTGGTGAGATGAACAGTGTTATTGAAGAGACACTCTCGGGGCAGCAAATTATCAAATCATTTTCTCAAGAACAGCGCGTGCTAAAGCAGTTAGATCAAAAAAATGAAGCGCTACGCACGTCGGGATTCTGGGCGATGACCTATTCTGGTTTTATACCGAAATTGATGAACGTGTTAAATAACTTAAGCTTTTTACTCATAGCAGCGGCAGGGGGGTGGCTGTCACTTAAAGGAATGGTTTCGATCGGTGTGATTGTAGCCTTTATCCAATACTCTCGACTTTTCACCAGACCTCTAAACGATCTTGCGAATCAGTTTAATACGATACTTTCCGCGGTTGCAGGTGCTGAGCGTGTTTTTACTATTTTGGATGAGAAAGAAGAGCGTCCGGATGAGGAAAATGCAGTAGCACTGAAGCAGGTGAAAGGAAAAGTGGCGTTTCGAAATGTTTCATTTGGCTATGATAATGAAGGTTCGACGCTTACGAATATTTCTTTTGAAGCGAAGCCAGGTGAATCGATTGCGATTATTGGGCCAACTGGTGCAGGAAAAACTACCATTGTAAACTTGTTGATGCGCTTCTATGAACTGAATGGTGGCACGATTGAAGTGGATAATCATGATGTTACGAAAGTGACAAGAGAAAGCTTGCGACAAAACATGGGATTCGTTCTTCAGGACACGTTTCTTTTCAACGGAACGGTTCGGGAAAACATCCGCTACGGGAGACTGGATGCAAGCGATGAAGAAGTAGAAAAAGCAGCGCAGGTCGCTAATGCTCATACGTTTATTTCCAGGTTATCAGAAGGATATGATACTGTATTGAACCAGGATGGAGGGGGAATTAGTCATGGTCAAAGACAGCTTCTCTCCATCGCAAGAGCGGTGCTTGCCGATCCAGCGATTTTAATTCTCGATGAAGCCACGAGTAGCATTGACACACGAACTGAAATTCAAATCCAAAAAGCGCTCTGGGCGTTAATGGAAGGTAGAACGAGCTTTATTATCGCGCATCGCTTAAATACCATTCAACGAGCAGATCAAATTATCGCCCTCGATCATGGTGAAATCATTGAAAAGGGCACACATGAAGAATTGTTAGAGCAGAAAGGTTATTTGTGGGGTCAGGTCGGTACCTGACCCCCCTCAAAGACAAAACAAAGCGATTGTCC
>NZ_JBITPM010000016.1:0-52906 GCF_050467905.1 Pseudalkalibacillus sp. NRS-1564
TCGTTCAGTTTTCAAAGATCGATTTGTTTCTTTCAATGTCGTTTTCAGCGACTTTATTAATATACCATATTAATAAAGTCAACGTCAACAACTTTATTGAAATTCTTTTCGGCGTCAACCGCGTTGTTGCGGCGACCTATATAACTATATCAGGGTTACTTTGGATACGCAACCCCTTTTTTGAATTCTTTTTAGAAAAACTAAAAAGAATGAAGTTCGATAAACGAACTTCATTCTAAAGGCTTTTACCTTCTATCGTTCCGTATTTCTCATTTGAGGGAATAGAAGAACATCTCTAATAGAAGGAGAATTTGTTAGAAGCATTACAAGCCGATCAATTCCAATACCTAAACCACCGGTTGGTGGTAAACCGTACTCAAGAGCTTCGATAAAGTCATGGTCCATCATGTGGGCCTCGTCATTACCTTGCTCTCTCTCCACAAGCTGCGCTTCAAACCGTTCTCTTTGATCAATTGGATCATTAAGCTCAGTAAATGCGTTGGCGTGTTCACGAGCTACGATAAACAACTCAAAACGATCTGTGAAACGGCCATCTTCAGGATTTTTCTTAGCTAGAGGCGAAATAGCCACCGGATGTCCATATACAAAAGTAGGTTGAATGAGCGTTTCTTCAACTTTCTGTTCAAAGAATTCATTTACGACATGTCCGAATTCCATTGTCTCTTTGATTTCGACACCATGTTCCTTAGCGATACTGCGCGCTTCTTCATCCGTCATCTCTTTCCAGAAGTCGACACCTGTTGCTTCTTTAACAGCCTCAACCATATGCACTCTTTTCCACTCTGGTTCGAGGTTAATCTCATAATCACCGTACTGAATCATTGTAGAGCCTGTTACCTCTTTAGCGATGTGAGCAACCATTTGCTCTGTTAAGGACATGACGTCTTTATAATCCGCATAAGCTTCGTATAACTCAAGCATTGTGAATTCAGGATTGTGTCGTGTAGAAACACCTTCATTTCGGAAAACTCTTCCGATTTCATATACACGCTCCATGCCACCTACAATCAATCGCTTTAGATGTAGTTCAATGGCAATACGCATATAAAGCTCCATATCAAGAGCATTGTGGTGTGTAACGAAAGGACGTGCTGATGCGCCGCCAGGAATAGAGTGCATCATTGGTGTTTCAACTTCTAGGAAACCCTGGTCATCAAGATAACGTCTCATCGATTGGATGATGCGACTTCTTGCGATGAACGTTTCTTTAGAGTCAGGACTCATTATTAAATCAAGATAACGCTGACGGTAGCGTTGTTCTACATCTTTCAAACCATGGAATTTGTCTGGCAATGGACGTAGTGATTTTGAAAGCAAATGAAGGTCACTCACTTTAACAGAGAGTTCCCCGACTTTTGTTTTGAACGCTTCACCACTTACACCAATGATATCTCCAATATCCATTGAGTCAAAAAGATCATACTGATCATCTCCAACAGTGTCTTTACGAACATAAAGCTGAATTTGACCAGTTAAATCTTGAATATGCGCGAATCCTGCTTTTCCTTTTCCGCGTTTAGTCATAATTCTTCCAGCTAAGGATACTGCCTTGCTTTGTTCAGCTAATTCTTCCTTTGAAAAAGAATCGAACTCTTCTAGCATTTTGCTAGCTGAGTGAGAACGATCAAACCGATGTCCGAATGGATCAATATTATTCTCTTTCAGAACGTCAAGCTTTTCTCTTCTTACTTTAAGAAGGTCATTCAGTTCAAGCTCCTGACTCATCTCTATCACTCCTGTCAAATCTATGTTTATCCCGCTATAACTTTATCGGAAAGCATCATGAATAGCAAGCATTCACTTATATAAAACTTATGACAAACGCGCCGGGTGTATCATGGCAAAGGTGAAGCGCTAGTTAGAAAGTCAAACTGCCTGTCTAGATTCAAGCTCTGCAATAAACCCGCATAGTAATTCAGCAAGACCATCTCTCGTAGTCGTTACATTGATTTGATAAAGAACCTTATCGTTACCGCGAAGTTCTATTGAGTATTATTCAACATGTTTACCTATTTCGTGAACGGTGACTCTTTCTCCTTTAAGCTCTAAAAGGCGATTAAGATGAAGCATTGCTACATCAATCTTCTCTTTAGCCATAGGATACCCAGAATCTTTCCGGTTTCAAGGTATTGAGCCGTGCGATAAAGCAACATCACCAATCGTTAACACGCTTCACTTCATTATTCAGTTGTGTTCTAAAGGAAAAAGTTCCTCAAGCGGAACTCTGAGCTGCTTAGCTACTAGCTGCATAAAATCATTTGTAGGTCTTCGGTTCCCTCGCTCGATCTCTCCTAGTACAGATACCGAAACACCGAGTTCCTTCGCAAGCTGTTCCTGAGTATAACCCTTCAACTTTCGAAAAGCGCGAATACGTCTTCCGTAGATCTCCGCTTCCATAGACGTACACCTTCTTTATCTTCTATATGATTAAAATAGGAATCAATTCTCTTATTGGTAGTTGGAATAATAATATCAGGACTCAATTCGTGAAGAGGTATAACCACAAATCCTCTTTGAATGAGACGAGGATGAGGAATGACCAGACCTTCTGCTACAATATTCTCATGATTATAGAGCAAAATGTCAAGGTCTATTGTTCTTGGACCCCATCGAATGTCGCGCTCTCTACCTAGAGACTGCTCAATCCCTTGAAGAATTTCGAGCAGCTGAAATGCATTCAATTCTGTTTCTAGCAAAGCCACCATGTTAAGAAAAGCACCCTGCTCTGTTACGCCTACAGGAGCGGTTTCATATAACGAGGATGTAGATGTGATCTCTACACCCGGGTACTCTTGAAGTCTTAATAAAGATGTTTTGATATAGTTTTCTCGATCCCCTACATTGGATCCAATACCAACATATACACTATTCATTACGTTCCCTCTTCATCTCGATTGCAACAGAATCATATTGACCATCGATTGGAGGATCCGGTTTAGTCACTTTCACCGTACAAGCATCGACAATCTCAAATTCTTGAAACATCTTTTTTGTTATTTCCTCAGCAACAGTTTCAACTAGTTTTCTTGGCGTTCCTTCAACAATTGATTTGATTGAATTATACGCGTCTGCATAATTCACAGTGTAATTTAAATCATCAGAGTTACTAGCCTTGGATAGATCTGTTTCGAGGGCCAAATCAACATAGAAACGCTGACCAAGCTTATTTTCTTCAGGAAAAACGCCGTGATAACCGTAAAATTTCATTCCGTTTAGATAGATCTTATCCATATCATTCACTCTCCTGTTGTTTAATTAAGCTGTGGTTTAAGCATAGCGTCCATCATACGAGCCATACGTACCATTGGTTTTACATCATGAACTCTGATAATTTGAACGCCTCTTTCAATCCCGAGACAAACTGTCGCTCCAGTACCTTCTACTCGATCATTCGGCGGCGTATTCAATGTTCTAGCAACAATCGATTTTCTTGATGTACCAAGCAAAACAGGATATCCAAGAGAAGAAAATTCATCGAGTCTCCTCATAACTTCAAGATTTTGCTCATGAGTTTTTGCAAATCCAATTCCAGGATCGAGAATGATGTTTTCAGTGCGTACACCTGCAGAACGAGCTATCTCAATACTTTCTCCAATGTCAGACTTGATATCAAGCATGATATCCGCATAATTCGTGTCGTACCGATTATGCATAAGAATAATTGGTACATTATGTTCCGCTGCCACCCTTGCCATATCAGGGTCCGCCTTAGCTCCCCATACATCGTTAATAATATCCGCTCCTGCTAATATTGCTTGGTTAGCCACTTCCGCTTTATAAGTATCAATAGAAATAGGAACGTCCACAGTATGACGCACAGCTTTGATAACTGGAATAACACGGTTCAACTCCTCATCCATCGGAACTATTGTAGCCCCTGGGCGGGTAGATTCACCGCCAATGTCGATGAGGTCCGCGCCATCCTCAACAAGTTGGAGAGCATGCGCTACTGCTTGAACTGTGGTGTTATATTCTCCACCATCAGAAAACGAATCGGGGGTAGCATTCAGAATACCCATAACCCAGGTTTTTTCATTCCAGTCAATGAATCCATTCCGCCATTTCATCACCATTGGGTGTTTTTTATGATTATCTATTACCGTCGACAAACGGCTCACTCCTTTTCGTACATATGTTCTCAGCTAGCATTCATTTCGACTCATTAACGAAGTGCGGTGTTGTTCATATTGAAGGATGAGCTCATTTGTCGCATGACCCTCAAGTCCTGGTAAAGATTTATGCTCAATCTTAGATAATGGCACGATCTCTTGAATAGAATTTGTAACAAACACTTCATCCGCTTCAAGAATTTCCTTTTTCTCGAAGTTACCTTCCCTGACTAACATCCCTTTTTTTCTTGCTACGTCCATCACATATTGTCTCGTAATGCCATTTAAAATTCCTGTAGTAAGGTCCGGGGTGTAAAGAATGCCGTTTTTAAACCAGAATAAATTTGAAACAATTCCTTCAGCAAGCTTTCCTCTTTGTGAGAGAAAAATCCCTTCCACTGAAGGATCATTTCCAACTTCTCTTTTTGCAAGAATATTATTTAAATAGTGGTGTGATTTAAGTCTTACAGGGCCTTCAGGCGTATTTCGCCTAAGCGAAAGAATCACACCACGCTTTTCTTTTCGCACTGGTTCGCCTATTTCTTTCAAATAAATAATCACCGTTGGACTAATGTAGGGTTCCGTCCTCAGACCAATCTCTCCTTCTCCAGCAGAAACATTTAAGCGAACATATGCGTCTTTAATGCCATTTACATCAATCGTTCGCCTTATCTCAAAGAGAAGCCCTTCTTTTGTAAAAGGTAGTGCGATTTGAAGTTCATTTAAGGAATCACAAAGTCGATTATAGTGATCTTCAAATAGAAAGGGATGTCCATCGTACGTTCGAAACGTCTCAAAAACTCCTACGCCATAGAGATAACCGTGATCATAAGCTGGTATAACAGCTGATTTTTCATCGATAAGTTCTCCGTTAACGTTTATAAACATGGCTCTTTTCGGTGCTCATCTATAAAGTTCTTAAGCAAAGCTTTCCCTATACCAGTCATAATCGATTCAGGGTGGAACTGAACCCCTTCAATCGCAAGCTCTTTATGTCGAATTGCCATGATTTCGCCTTCCTGTGTCCAGGCGCTGATCTCAAAGCAGTCCGGTAATGTCTCTTTTTTGACAATTAATGAATGATATCTCGTTGCAGTAAACGGGTTCTCAAGCCCCTTAAAGATTGATCGTCCATCATGATGCATCGGGGATGTTTTCCCATGCATAAGTCGATCGGCTTTAATAACATCTCCACCAAATACCTGCGCAATCGACTGGTGACCAAGACAAACACCGAATATCGGTATGCTACCGGCAAAGTGCTGAATAACAGACATACTAATTCCCGCTTCATCAGGACTACACGGTCCTGGAGAAACCATAATAAATGACGGACGAAGCTGTTCAATTTCTTGAATAGTTATCTCATCATTTCTTTTTACAACTAGCTCTTCTCCCATTTCTCCAAGGTATTGCACAAGGTTATACGTAAATGAATCGTAGTTATCAATCATTAAAATCATTTTGTTTCCTCCTCTAAGCTAATCTCTGCTAATCTCTTCACTTAACTCTTTCGCTTTCCATAATGCTCTTGCTTTCTTTAATGACTCTTTGTACTCCGCTTCGGGATTAGAGTCAATTACAATTCCAGCACCGGCTTGTACGTGAGCAATATTATCTTTAATGACCATAGTTCGAATAGCAATATTTAATTCCATATCATCATTGAATCCAATCCATCCGATAGATCCAGTGTAAACCCCTCGGCGAACAGGCTCAAGTTCTTCAATAATTTCCATTGTTCGAACCTTAGGGGCGCCCGTGATTGTCCCCCCTGGAAAAGTGGCTTTAATAGCATCAAATGCTGTCGCCTCAGGTGATGAAATACCACGAACGTTTGAAACAATGTGCTGCACATGAGAATATTTCTCGATCACTATAAACTCATCTACTTCTACCGTTCCATAGGCACAAACGCGCCCCAGATCATTTCGCTCAAGATCGACAAGCATCACATGCTCGGCGCGCTCTTTCTCATTCTCAATAAGGGTACGTGCCAATTCTTCATCCTCATCGTCATTCTTTCCCCGTGATCTCGTCCCTGCAATTGGTCTTGTACTTAATTCTTGTCCCTTTTTCTTAATAAGTAATTCTGGTGACGCACTCACAAGATCAAATGAGTGAGTATGAATAAAGGACATATACGGAGATGGATTAATTGTTCTAAGCGTCTCGTAAATAGAAATAGGGGCTGTGTGGAGACTTCTTGACTCTCTTAAAGAAAGATTGACCTGAAAAACGTCTCCAGCTGAAATATACTCCTGTACTTTTCGAACGGCAATAGAGAATGACTCTTGACTCATTGAAAAGGTCTGTGTTGTTGCTTTCGAATAAGAATCACACACAGTAGAACTTGCTTCACTATGTTGTACCCACTTCTCCTTATAAGCTTCGAGACGCCGCTTACCTTCTTCTTTATTTCCCTCTTCAACTTGCGCAATAAACCATAGTGTTTGCGTAGTGTGATCATATACGCCAACATCTTCATACACAACAAAGAAAAGTTCAGGAAGCTCCAGGTCATCTGATGCTATATCAGGAAGTTTTTCAATTTGACGCGTAATATCATAGCTCAGAAACCCCATTGCCCCACCCTGAAAGTCAGGTAAGCGTTCATCCACGATCGACACATTCCGTTCCATCCAGTGTTGCATCAACTCAAGTAAATTACCCTCTAACGTTTTCGGTTCTTTTCCTACTTCATCAATCGTAAGAAAAGTGCCGTGTCCATACAGGCTCGCAATAGGCTTAATACCAAACATGCTATATCGACCACCACGTGTACTATCCAATAAAATATGTTCATCGCGGCCTTCAATAAAAGATTTATACCCTGAAAACCACTCATCCGCACTTAATTCGAGAGTTTCAAAAATTGAAAACCGTGTTGTTTTCTCTAGTTGTTCCGGCAAATTTTTCACACCCTATCAAAAGCTAAGCGTACGCCCTGTTTATGCCTCTATTCTACATGAAGTCTTTCGTTGCTTCATCCTTTTTATATTCCCCAAACTCTTCCGAACACCCTTTTGGAAAAACTCACCTTTTCATTTTGCTTTTCGTTGTCTCTAATAAATAAATTAATAGACGGTCTAATTTAATTAGCGTTCATTTAGAATAGTAAAAAATCAACACTTCAAAAAACTAAAAAGAAAAACAGCCCGTTAAGGACTGTTTTTAGAGTTGCTTAATCTTCATCAAATTGAAAAAGAGGTGTGCTGAGGTAACGTTCCCCATTACTTGGGATCACAGCAAGCACTTTCTTTCCTTTACCCAGTTTCTTTGCTACCTCAAGCGCTGCATAAATCGCCGCGCCTGAAGAAATGCCTCCAAGAATACCTTCTTCTCGTGCAGCTTTTCTAGCCCATTCAAAAGCCTGTTCATTTTGAACCTGAACGACTTCATCATATACATCCGTATTCAAAACTGACGGTACAAAACCTGCACCAATCCCCTGAATTTTATGTGGGCCAGGCTTGCCTCCGGATAGAATAGGTGAATCTGTTGGTTCAACCGCGTATAGCTTGATTGAAGGGAAATGCTTTTTTAACACTTCGCCTGCTCCAGTAATTGTCCCACCAGTGCCAATACCTGCCACAAATCCATCAAGCTGGTCCATCTGATCAACAATTTCTTGACCAGTCGTACGACGGTGCACTTCCGGATTTGCTTCGTTATTAAATTGCTGAGGCATGAAATAACCATGTTCCTTCGCTAGTTCTTCTGATTTACGAATCGCTCCGCCCATACCTTCAGAACCAGGAGTAAGGACAAGCTTTGCTCCATACGCCTTCAGCAGGTTACGACGTTCCATGCTCATAGTATCTGGCATAACAAGAACAGCCTGGTAACCTTTTGCAGCCGCAACCATAGCAAGACCAATACCTGTATTACCACTTGTTGGTTCTACGAATGTATCACCAGGTTTCAATTCGCCTTTTTCTTCAGCTGCTTCAATCATTGCAAGTGCAATACGATCTTTAACGCTGCTTCCAGGGTTCATGAATTCAAGCTTTAAATATACCTCTGCATGATCCTCGTTAGTGATGCGATTTAGTTTCACAATAGGTGTTTGACCGATTAAGTCAGTAATAGAATTTGCTACCCTCATCATCACGCCTCCTCAAACCCGAGTGTTTTTATAGGAATTCTCTTTCTAAAAGAATATCACCGTAGGTCAAAAGTGTCAATTTGAACCTTATTAAACTTTGCTCTCAGCGTGTAATTCTTCAAGCTCTTCTTTCGAGAAGTGATAATGTGCATTACAGAAGTGACAAGTTGTTTCCGCTTCACCGTCTTCTTCAATCATACTGCTGATCTCTTCTTTGCCAAGCCCCATAATGCCATTCGAAAAGCGCTCTTTGGAACAACTACATTCAAATTGAACAGGCATATTGTCGATAATTTTAATGTTTTCTTCTCCGAGAAGTTCATTCAAGATTTCTTCAGGTGTTTTCCCTGCTTCAATCAATTTAGAGATTGGAGGAATCGCTTCAATACGTTTTTCAATAAAACGAATCGTTTCTTCACCTGCACCAGGAAGTAATTGAATCATAAAACCACCTGCTGCAAGGATCGTATTATCTGGATTAACAAGCACGCCCACTCCAACTGCAGAAGGGACTTGTTCTGAAGTCACAAGATAGTACGTAAAGTCTTCTCCTAATTCACCTGAGACAATTGGAACTTGCCCTGTGAATTTTTCACGCATACCAATATCTTTTACAACGGATAGGAAACCATCTTGTCCAACGGCACGCGCAACGTCCAATTTCCCACTATCATTAAGATCAAAGTGCACATGTGGATTGCTTACGTACCCGCGCGTTTCACCATTCGCGTTAGCGTCTACAACAATGGCTCCGATAGGACCACCGCCCTCAATTTTCACAGTGATTTTCTCTTCACCTTTTAATCCTGTTGCTATCATTGTGGAAGCAGTCATAGCACGACCAATTGCAGCAGATGCAGTAGGCCAAGTAGTGTGACGTCGCTGTGCTTCCGCAACCATTTCAGTACTAGATATCGCATAAGCCCTTACATTGCCATCGAACGCAAGTGCTTTTATTAAATAATCATTCATTTGTTTGTAGCTCCTTTCACTAATGGGCCATTGCCCAATTACACGATACAATATTTTTTCAAGAACTTCCATTATGAGAAACTAACTTGCTCTCCCTTTAGTATCTTTCGTTAAATAAATCTGTGGCTTGCGACTTACTTTTTAAATGCTTTTTTAACTAAGTCTAGATATCATTATGGGAAACGGTACATCCATCCATAAAACAAGAGATAAAAAGAGTATCTATTTTTATTTTCCCCCAAAACGCAAAATGAAAAACGCACCCCGTTTTATCGGTATGCGTTTAATTCTTCTTTGTTCTTATTATAAATTATGTGTAATCCCTTTAATGTTAGAAACGGGTCAACCACATCGATAAGATCGCATTCTTCTGCTATAAGTGAGGCAAGTCCACCAGTCGCTATTACAGTAGGTTCCTTCGGAGAATGTTTCTTCATCCTAGAAACAATCCCTTCCACTTGTCCTACGTATCCATATAGCGTGCCGCTTTGCATGGCGCTAACCGTATTCTTTCCAACGATATGATTTGGCTTCGCAATTTCAATTCGTGGAAGCTTTGCTGCATGCATGTATAGAGCTTCTGTCGAAATGTTAATGCCTGGTGCGATGGCGCCCCCAACATACTGTTTTTGCTCATCAATGTAGCAGTAAGTTGTAGCTGTTCCAAAATCCACAATAATTAGCGGTGCTCCATATAATTGAATCCCCGCCACGGCATTCACAATACGATCCGCTCCTACTTCTTTCGGGTTATCATATTTTATATTGAGGCCTGTCTTAATTCCTGGACCAATCACTAACGGTTTATGATGAAAATATTTCTGGCACATACGCTCAAGAGCGAACATAATAGGTGGCACTACAGACGAAATAATGATGCCTTCCACATCGTCAAAAGAAAGTTCTTCATGAGAGAAGAGTCCTTTAATAACCATTGCATACTCATCTTCTGTCTGTTTTCTGCTTGTTCCCATTCGCCAGTGATGCGTTAACTCTTCGCCTTCGTATACACCAAGAACAATATTTGTATTTCCTACATCAAGCACAAGTATCATATTATCACCTTATTAAAAAATTTTAACTTTCATCATGCTCTCTATAGTTATACCACACAATGGAATTAAAAACGAAGTTCTTTTTTGAAAACGATTACCATAGATATCGATTTCACAGAAAACATGGATTTATTATAAATAAAAAAGCAGGACGTCCTTAAGACATCCTACTTTCAATCTTACTTATTCTTGTTCTTCATCTGTTTCAGGCTTATCTTCCTTTTTAGAGATGTTGACTTTCACATCTTCTGAACTACCAGTTGCATGGTGACCTTCAGGAAGTTTTCCTTCTTCAACAAGAGAACGAATTTGTTCAGCATCAAGCGTTTCAATTTCCTTAAGCGTTTCAGCAACAAGATTTAACTTATCCTGATTTTCAAGGAGTATTTCACGACAACGCTCATAAGCTGATTTGATGATCTTTTGAACTTCAAGATCAATTTCATTGGCGAATGAATCACTATAGTTCTGTTCATTTTGGATATCACGTCCAAGGAAGACATTTCCTCCCGAACCTGATCCAAACTGCATCGGACCTAGCTTTTCACTCATACCATATTCTGTAACCATACTACGGGCAATGGCTGTCGCACGTTGGAAGTCATTACTTGCTCCGGTACTTGCTTCACCGAATGTAATTTCTTCGGCAACACGCCCACCGAGTAAGCCTATGATTTTATCGACCAATTCAGGCTTTGTCATTAAGTAACGGTCTTCTTTAGGAAGTGTTACAGCATAACCGCCAGCTTGTCCGCGCGGAACAATCGTAACCTTATGAACAACATCTGCATTATCAAGCTGTGTACCGATGATTGTATGACCAGCTTCGTGATAAGCAACGATATTTTTCTCTTTTACAGAGATCACGCGACTCTTCTTAGCGGGCCCAGCAATAACACGGTCTGTCGCTTCATCGATATCGTTCATATCAACCTTCTTCTTGTTATGACGAGCAGCAACAAGAGCAGCTTCATTCAACAAGTTTTCAAGATCTGCACCAGAGAACCCTGGTGTACGCATTGCGACTGTTTTCAAATCGACTTCATCACTAAGAGGTTTGTTACGTGCGTGTACTCGAAGTACCGCTTCACGACCATTCACATCAGGGCGATTTACCGGGATTTGACGGTCAAAACGTCCAGGACGAAGAAGTGCCGGGTCAAGAATATCAGGACGGTTTGTTGCCGCAACGATAATGATACCTTCGTTTGCACTAAAGCCATCCATTTCAACGAGAAGTTGGTTAAGCGTCTGCTCACGCTCATCGTGACCGCCGCCAAGACCTGCACCACGCTGACGACCAACTGCATCAATCTCATCAATAAAGATTATACAAGGTGCGTTCTTTTTCGCATTTTCGAATAGGTCACGTACACGAGATGCACCGACACCTACGAACATTTCTACGAAGTCAGAACCAGAAATTGAGAAGAACGGAACGCCTGCTTCACCAGCAACCGCTCGTGCGATCAACGTTTTACCTGTACCTGGAGGTCCTACTAATAGAACACCCTTTGGAATACGGGCCCCAACTGCAGCAAACTTACGAGGATCCTTCAAAAACTCAACGACCTCAACAAGCTCTTGCTTCTCTTCATCTGCACCAGCTACGTCTTTAAATGTAACTTTCTTTTTCTCTTCGCTGTATAACTTCGCCTTACTCTTACCAAAGTTCATGACACGGCCACCGCCGCCTTGAGCCTGGTTAAGTAGGAAGAAGAACAGAATGAAGATAATAACGAAAGGAATGATGCTTGTTAGAAATGTAACCCACCCACTTTGTTCAGGGGCTGGTTCTGTCGTTAATTCTACAATCCCTTCGTCAGCTGCAGTTAAGATATTCTCTACAGCTTTCTCTGAGTCAGGTACATTCGTTACGAATGCATTGGCATCTTCGCTGTCTTCATCGCCACCAGCTAATTGACCAGTGACAGTGTAAACCCCACGCTCAGGTTGTAACGTTAACTCTTGAATCTCACCATTATTCAATTTGGACTGAAATTCGCCGTAATCGAGGACATTCGTGTCATTATTTGTTCCGTTAAAGAAACTGACTACACCTACTACGACGAGGAATATTAACAAATAAAATATTGTATTTCGGAAGATACGATTCATTCCTTACCTCCTCCCACGAACAGGAAACCATAGATTATCTTACCATACTGGCACAACTGACTACAACAAATTAACCTTGATAAATCTCGGGTTTAAGAATCCCGATAAACGGAAGATTACGATACCTTTCAGCAAAGTCAAGACCGTATCCGACTACAAACTCATCAGGTACGATAAATCCTGCCACATCCGGCTTTAAATCAACTTTTCTTCCAGTAGGCTTATCTAGAAGCGTTACAATCTTAATCGACTTTGCTTTACGGTATTTTAGAAGGTCGATCAAATAGCTAAGCGTTAACCCACTATCTATAATATCTTCGAGAATAAGAACGTCTCGTCCTTCTACGGAAGTATCAAGATCTTTAATTATCTTTACTTCACCAGAAGAAACGGTTGAATTGCCATAACTTGATACGTCCATAAAGTCCATCTCAAGATGACAAGTCATCCGCTTTGTTAAATCACCCATGAAAGGCATTGCACCTTTAAGGACGCCAATTACAAGCGGAAAGCGATCCTCGTATTCATCTGAAAGCCGTTTCCCTAACTCGCGGCATTTCTCTTGAATCTGTTCTTCACTAATTAGTGTTTCTTGAATTTCATTTAACATCAGTGGTATTGCCCTCCCAACCTATGTAAGTGTTTTTTTCTCATAGTGCACGTGCACGAGCTGATTCTTTTTTGCAGACAGTGTTGCCTTTTCAGAACGAGTTACTCCAGCGACCCAGATTGTGTGGCCCATCACATCCTCAACGATTGGCCATACATCGCGTTCTGAACGGTCTATTTTACGGTCGATAAAAATATCTTTTACCTTTTTCGTCCCTATCATGCCTTTTGGCTGAATTCGATCACCAGGACGCCTGGAGCGCACAACCGCAGGAAGCAATTGCTCCTCAATAATAAGATCATCACTTGTCAGGTGTTGCGGAACGTCGTTAACTGGAATGGCCGTAATCGTTCCAAGTGGCGTTTCGACAGTACCCCATAAAGGGAGATGATACTTATACGGTTCTGGTTGCAAAAAGGTTTCAAAAGAAAAATAACAGGTGGTATAAGATTTTACCGCCCTCAGTTCCAGGGGTAGATTAAGGGAAGCAGAAGGGTGCTCAGAATCGAGCATTAACCGCAAATCCTCAATATGTATAGAAGAAAAAGGAGCATTGCCTGTATAAAGATAATTTAATATTAGATGAATCACTCTTCTTTGTAAAGGAATAGGAAGGCAATCATACGCCTTGTTATCCAACTTCACAAATTTGTCATATTGATCGATGATCACATCATCGAGATATCCCTTAGCTAAATTCATTAAAAATGCTTCGTCACTTTGAGTTCGCTCGCTATATAATTGGTATCTTGTATGGACATTGGGATTTTCTTCTTTAAGAAAAGGTAACACATGATTCCGAAAACGATTCCTCATATATTGATTGCTCTCATTAGATGGATCGAGCCTATACCCAAGTAAATGCTCCTTACAATAGTTCACGAGATGCTCCTTTGTAACGCATAGAAACGGACGAATGATTTTTCCAGTTGAGAAGGGACGTTGGACCGGCATCCCAGAAAGTCCAGAACCTGAGCTACCGTGAACCTGTCTCATAAGCATTGTTTCAATCTGATCGTCTCCATGGTGAGCAAGGGCCAGAGCGCTAGCATGATGTTTTTCCATTACTTTTCGAAAAAAATCATAGCGGCAATCTCGTGCTGCAACTTGTGTAGAGAGGTTTCGCTCCTTTTTGTAAGCATTCACATCTACCGTAGAAGCTTCAAAGATGATCCCTTCTTGTTCACAATAGCTCTCCACAAACGCTAAATCCTCAGCAGATTCCTTTCCCCGTAAACTATGGTCCACATGCGTGGCAACAATTGATAATTTTAATCGGGGAGCTAAACTTACTAAGTAGTGAAGTAGCGCAACAGAGTCTGGTCCTCCAGAAACTCCAATAACTAACGTATCCCCATGTTTGATTAAATCATGCTTGTGGATAAAACGTTCGACATCTTGCAACAAACTCTGTCTTCCTCTCACTCACTGTCTCGATAAACAGCATTTCATTTTAGTACTAATAACCCAACCACGTCTTTTTCAAACCTTTCTTTTATATAGGCTCTGTTAAAAAACATGACCAACTAAGTATAAAGTATAGAAGAATAGAAGAAAAGCAACTATTAGTACGGTTTCAATCCATTTTGAGCTCTTTTGTTTCACACGTTTTGGAGGCTTCTGCCTTGAGGCTACCCTTGAGTTAGAAGGTGCTTCTGGTCGTTTACGGACCTTTGACTTATCTCCTTGCAGTAGGGAAAAAAGCTCCTGTCGCATATCTTGAGCATGTATATACTTCCCTAGTAGAGCCTTTCGAAGAATTGGCTTATACTCCCTTAGCAGATGACTTTGTTCCATTTTATTGAGCAAATAGGTTTCTGAGTCTTTTTTAGGACGGTCAAATCGCTTAGGGTAAGCGGCATTTATTACGATCATAGCTACAGAAAATAAATCATACGACGGCTCTGCTACTCGGTTGCCAAGCCCCCAGTATCCTCGATCGAAAAACTCCGTAAACTCCTTCACTGACCTTCCCATTGAAGTCGTCCCTCCCACATCAAGCCATCTCATAGTTGGAGGCGATCCTTCTACTAGAAGATTGTCTGGTTTTAGATCACCAAAAACCCAGCCTTCTTTATGAAGGGCTGAAAGATCACGGAGCAATTGAAGCATTAAAATCCCAATCCATTCTTTTCCTCTACGTTCAATGAAAGTAAAAAGAGGTTCACCATCAATATATTCCATCACATAAAACGGATAACGCTTCCCATTTATCTCCCAGTCATCCACCTCATAGAAAAACGGCCCAAGAACTGTTCCCTGGACCACCGAAAGCTGTTTTAGAACATTCACTTCTGACGTAATGGACATACTATCAGTACCTAATTTTAATGCGACTCGCCCCCTTGCAGAGTCAGCTAAGTATACTGTACCAAGTGCCCCGCTACCTAATTTCCTCATAATTTGGTAGCTTTGCTGATTCCATTTCCCACTTAGTCTTGTTCCACGAGAAACATCAGCTGCCTGATTCTTCGAAGTACCCGTCATCTAATAGCCCTCTCTTTGAGCGTTTTTTCTGATAAGCTTCGATCGCTTCTTTTAATGCCGGACCTGTTGGCGTAATGCCTCCAGATGTCAGCTTTGGAAAAATGGTATGAATATCTTTCAACATTGGCGTCCAATCCATTAGACGTTCTACTTGCTTTCGTTTCCCGGGAAATGCATATAGAGAATATTCGTTTTCACCGATTCTTGAATGAAGGCTAATTGAAAGATCAAGAAGGGCATCTTTTACCGTAGGAAGTTTATGCTGCATACTCGCACTTGTATCGATCATAATCAACACTTCGAGATCCATCGTTTCCCCCAGTTCATCGACCACTTCCACGACCTGCCCCCGTTTGTCAGGTGGTAAATCTTCTATTTCTTTTTCGCTACCCAAGATCGATTGCAATTCTTTATGAATGAATCCTTGAATCGTCTGGGTCATCGCTTTACGTGTAACCATTTGTACCGTATGCGATAGCTGCTTAGCATAAACAAGCTGGTGGATGCCCCCGCCAGATAATGCAATATTCTCAATTTCTTTTAGTCCATGATCTGTCCGCTCGTTTTCGTCTAGCACTCCAATTACATTCACTGTCATTCCATGCTCCCGTGCAAGAGCCGCCATTGCAACCGGATCTTCCCCCTGATTTGAACATCCGTCTGTGATTAATAGAATCTGTCTTAGCGTTCCTTTCTTCATCTCGACTCCTCCTTTTTTGCTGTTACAAGCATCGCCTTTAGGAGGAGAGTTTATACTTACCTACTGCGCTTTTTTCTTCCTGAATGAAGGAGCTGAATAGATTGGAATAGTTGACCATTTAGGCACATTACGTTTTATTCTTGCCACTACAATCGTCATGTCATCATCAATTCTGCCATACTCCGTCCTAATTACTTCTTCCATGATGAGGTCTGCAATTTCTTGTGGCTTATCTGTTGAAAGCTCTCTAATTTTCCGCTTCATCCAGAACTCCGGATTCTCTATATTTTTAACCCCTTCATAAATACCGTCGCTCATCATGATCAAGAGATCCCCAGCTTTTAATTGTTCACTTACGACCTCTACATCAAATTCTGGAATAATCCCCATCGGTAGATTACCAGATTCCACCATCATGACTCGATCGCCTCTTTTTATAAAGCTTGGAATTGATCCAATTTTAAGAAACTTGGCTGAAGCATCCTGTAAGTCAATCATGGCTAAATCAAGCGTTGAGAATATTTCGTCGGTATTTCGTAAAGATAGAACAGAGTTAACCGATTTAATCGCCACCGTCTCATCAATTCCTGAATGTAGAATTTTTTGAAGGAGTTGAATGGTTTCCGTGCTTTCCTGATGCGCTCTCTCTCCATTGCCCATTCCGTCACTTATCGCAATAGCATATTTGCCTGCACCTAGCTCAATCGTAGAATGACTGTCTCCAGATATCCAAGCTCCTCCTTTCGCTGCATTTGCTACGCCTGTTTCGATCACAAAATCTTTAGCTGAACCAAAGTAAAGGTGACATGTGTCGTGCTCATGTTCTGCACACACTTCTCTTTTCACGACGATGTTTTCCTTTAGAATATCTGACAGCATTGGAGCGATGACCTTTTCTCCTTCTCCTCTCCCTCCGCAGGCAGGTATCTTCATCTCAATGTCGACGTTTCCCTCTTCTAAGCTGTAGATTTCCACCTGTCCTACTTCCAGACCCATACTTTGAATGGCATCCATGATTTGCTCTTCTTGTTGGTGGAGGTTATCACGCTCTTTTTGTATTTCTTTCGCGAAATCCCCCATAACATGCGACACTCCACGCAATTGATCGGCAACGATCTTCCGGCTTTCACGAACTTGTTTTTTTAACATTCGATTGGCGTGATAGTGACTCATCTCCTTTCCAATAAGATCAATCACCTTATTTGCCTTAATGCAGTGCTTATCGAAATCTCTCTTCAGACTATAGTTAGTCAATTCCGCCGTTTGTTCCAGTTCCTCCATTATCCCTGTCATATACCCATAGGTGGCATCGAAGTTTTTCGCCCAGCAAGTTTCTTTCTTAAAACAATTTTGACAAGTCTTTTCTGTAACGTGACTTAGAAAATAATCAACTTCGCGTTCTGACTGTTCTTCACCTTGAAGATCGGCATCTGTAAAGCTACTAGAAAGAGCCTGAAATAAGCTTGAAAATTGTTCGACACGATTAGCTGTAACGTCGCGTACTTTTCTTAAGTATTGTTGCTGCTCATTCGCATGTTCCACCGTTCCCGGGATATATTTAGAAAGCTGTGAAGTAACTTTAGACGGTGTGAAGAAAAAGAGTAATACGGCAATCACAGACTCCATCAGATTAGGATATAGAAACTCAGGACCACTCCCATATAAAGCGATTAATAACGTACCGATCAGTAAACCCATACCAACTCCAACTTTTCTACCATCTTTCAATAACCCACCAAGTAATCCCGAGAACGCAAGCATACTCATCTGATAGAGACTAGCTACATTAGCGAGGGCCAGTATCAAGCCAGTAACCACGCCAACTGTTGAGCCAATCGCTGCTCCACCTACATATGCGAAAATTAATACGAGATACCGAGAAAGGATATTTTCAATTGAGAAACCATATACAACCCAACCTATTGTTCCTGTTAACATCGTTGCTAATAAAATGATAAAACTAATGATCTCTTCATTTTTTAGAGCCTGAGTTCTTTTCTTAATAGATAATACCGGTATACTCTGAATAAAAATAATGGTTAGTATCATTCCAAGAGCACCTTCAACAGCTGCTAGGATCCAATTTGTGTTAGCTAATGAACGTTCAGTAAGTAAACTTAGGATCAGACGTCCCAACATACTCGTTGAGAACACAAGTATGGGTAACGTCTTAACAAGAGAAAGGGAAGATAACTTCACAAAACGATTAATGAATAGAAAAACAAGAATGCCACACATTATAAATGCTGTATTCTGCAAATTAGCCGTTGATACCGCTCCAGCTAATAAAGCAACGATAATCATAGGTGCACGTTCTCGTCTCAGGAAGAATACTGCGCCAAAAAAAGGAATAGCGAAAGGAGTAACCTGAGTAAGGATAACAGCTCGTCCAAGTAGGAACCCAATCACAAAAAGCAGAAGACCTCGCTGGAATAGAATCGTTTCTAATCGACTCTTTGTTCCGTGAATCCATTTGCCCACCTTCGATTTTGACCTTTCCATCACTAGTTCGCTTTGCATTCCCCCACCTGCTTTCTTTCATTCTTTTTTTCACCGATCTGCTTGAAGCAGTTTGTGTTAATCATTAAAACACAATAGAAATTCGCTTTTTGTCAAAAAAAGAACAGGTATGATATAAACTTCTCGACTTCTTTCAGTGAAGCTTGTCAATCACTTGTAGACAGAACAAGAAACCTGTAAACAACTGGAACGATCCATATTATAGGAGAGTATGAATTTTCATTAGAAAGATAAAGCTTTTTCATGCTTTTCTATCTAAAAAAGCAACTAGAAATAAAAGGTCGAAATGTTAAAGATAAAAAAGAAAAGAAACTCTCATAAAACCAATAAAAGAATATTAATAACGTTTATTTTCACTATGAATCCTAGGACTCATAGTGAAATCATGAAAGACAAGACAAAAAAACACCCTGCATTTTATTAATGCAGGGTGTTTTTTAGCAGACTATGTATATAACAAACATTCAAATGAATAGTTATTACTAATAAGTGGTGACCCGTACGGGATTCGAACCCGTGATACCGCCGTGAAAGGGCGGTGTCTTAACCACTTGACCAACGGGCCAATTAATAAAAATGGTAGCGGCGGAGGGGATCGAACCCCCGACCTCACGGGTATGAACCGTACGCTCTAGCCAGCTGAGCTACACCGCCATAAGACTGTTGCTTTCTTAAGCACAAGATATATAATACATTGCGAGAAAGTTTGTGTCAACTTCTTTTTAATATTTTTGCATAAAAATCTTATAATCTTCTTCAGCAACGATAAAAGATTCATTTCGTATAATCCTATACTGCAAAATACTTAAGAAAATTAACCAAAAATATTTACTGAGATGACAGGGAATACATCTTCACATATAACAAACCAGGCATGCGAATGCATGCCTGGTTTGTTATAGAATATAAATAGTAGACAACAAGCCCTAGCCGCGACGAGCGCCGCGACCACCGCGTTTTGACTCTGTTTGTTTCTTCAAAGTTGAAAGGCGGTCTTCACTGTCTTTAAGGAACTTGCTCATTTTATCCTCAAATGACTCTACCGGTGGACGTCCGCCACCACCGCGTGGCTTACCTTTAAAACCACCGCCTCCAGGTCTTCCACCGCCTTGTGGACGGCCTCCTCCACCTTGAGGGCGACCTTGTGGACGGCCCTGAGGACGCTCAGGAGCAGGTCGATCTTTTGCTTTCTTAATCGATAAACCAATTTTACCGTCGTTTTCAACCTGGATGACTTTTACCTCAACCTGATCGCCAACTGAAAGAAAATCATTAATGTCCTTAACATAATTGTCTGCAACTTCACTAATGTGAACGAGACCTGTTTTGCCGTCTGGTAGTTCAACAAACGCGCCAAAATTTGTAATACCTGTTACCTTTCCCTGTAACTTGCTGCCTACTTAGATTGCCATGTAAAAAAAGCTCCTCCTTAGAATCTTTAAAAGATCAGTCGTACGCTAATTATACCCCTTCAAAAAACAACGTGTCAATTTGAGGAAGAAGGAAGCTTAAAGATTGTCTCTCCGGGTTTTGACATAAAGTAGTCTCTTCTTGCCAATTCACCGATATAATCAAGGTCATTAAGTTTCTCAATTTCTTCCGTTAAATATTTTTCCTGGTCTTTCAGTTTCGTTAATTCTTCTTCAGCCTGCTTTTGCTGTAAGTTTTTTTCTTCGATCGTTGCTGCCTGTGAAGTGAATACGGAGATGAATAGAATAGCTATGGCTAAAGCAGCTACCGCGAAGGCTGTCAGACGCCGTACAAGACCTCTCTTTCTTCGTTCTTTCACTTTGTCCTGTAGCTGTTTCTCTTGATGATATTCCGAATGCACTTCCGTAACTTTAGGCTTACGCTTATTCGCAGTAACCAAGCTTTTCCCTCCTCACTTTCGTATTTTAGTTAACCAATGGTATATGTAGTTCTTTATTTTATCGGCAACTCCTGCTAATTTTATTAGTGGCATTTGTACCGATTGTGGTATTAATCGCCAGATCAACGAGAATCCCCACTTTAACGGTACCCAAAAAAACTTAAAGATAAACCAAAAAATGGTTGTCATAATACTCACTATCATCATACATAAGCTAAATACAACTTTCAATATGAACCTTATCGGCTGATAAATAAGATAAATAAATAAAGACTTCACAAAACGAATAATAGCAATAGTTATTAAAATGATTCGTTCAAGTAAACGGCGATATAACGGTTGAAAAAGGGACCGATATGCTGCATAACCACATAATATGGCCAAAAAGACATAAAATCGTAATTCACCCTCGTTAACAAGATAGAGAACATAAAAGATAATCAGCCCTTGTAGCAACCAGAAAACGATATCGTTCGCATAGAGCCACAAACTTTTACTTCTATCTGGATGAAGAAAACGGCTATAGGTATCCATGGCTATACCAAGCCACACCCCCATAGCCACCATGGCTACCATCGTATAAAATTGCACCGTTAGCGTCATTTGAACAGCTTGCTAAAGAAACCTTTAGCTTTTTCCCCTTCGTGATGATCGAGATAACTAAGATCAAAGATTTTCCCTTCGATCGAAACACGACCTTGCTCGACATTTAAATTTTTCATTTTCAAATGCTGCCCTCTGATCGCAAGAAATCCCATTGCTGTTTCTAGAAGAAATTCTTCATTATCGAAGCTATCGACGTGCTTCACACCTGTAATTTCAAGCGACTTTCGCGACTTCATAACTAAATCATGCTCAGGGGTGTTAGAAGCCTTATCGTATGTGCCATATTCATAATAATTATCCATCGCTCTCCTCCTCTTCTCGATACATGTCTATGAGAAGAAGAGATCATTTAGAACAAGCTGTTCTGATGGCTAAAACGATTCAAAAAGTAGCCCATTCCCTTCTCATTAAAAGAGAATTTCAAAATGAACATCAATAAAAAAAAGACCCTCTCGGATCTTTTTTATTCACCTGCAGCTTCTTCTTTTAAAATGGTAAACATATTGCTAGCTTCTTCTTTCTTCGTTGTTTCTTTAATTTCATCAACTCGGGCCGTCACTTTCTTATGACCAAAGGAAATCACCAGTTCGTCGCCGGCCTTCACATTTGTTCCAGCTTTAGCTTTATTTCCATTCACTTCAATTCGTCCTTTATCACAAATTTCTTTTGCGATTGAACGACGTTTAATTAAACGCGATACTTTCAGAAATTTATCTAATCTCATTTGTTTCAACGCTCCCTATTAAATTCCTTTTTCTTTTGCCTCATCCCAGAAGTGATCAAGTTCCTCAAGTGATAAATTCTCGATCTCAAGTCCCTTTTCCTTTACCCGATTCTCAATATATTGAAAACGCGAGAAGAATTTATGATTCGTGCGATGGATCGCCACTTCCGGATCAACTTTATAGTACCGAGCTAAATTGACGACAGCAAACACTAAATCGCCTAATTCGTCTTCTCGATCATCAAAAGATTTTTCATTTACAGCTTCTTTAAATTCGGCTAGTTCCTCATAAATCTTTGCCCAAATCGGTTCAACTTCGTCCCAGTCAAACCCGACTTTCGCAGCAGCCTTCTGGATTTCATTGGCGCGCATGAGACCTGGAAGCCCTTTTGGTACCTGATCAAACTGTGATGGTGCAATTTTCTTTTCTTCTTCTTTCACTCGCTTCCAAACACCAGCTACTTCCTCGGCTGTTTGCACATTTTCGTCGCCGAATACGTGTGGATGCCTCCGTATTAATTTGTCGTTTAGCTTATGAATCACATCATCCACAGAAAACATACCTTCATCTTCACCTATCTGAGCATGAAGCATAACTTGAAGCAGCACATCACCAAGCTCTTCTGCGAGATGCTCTTCATCTTGATCATCAATAGCTTCTAATACTTCATAGGCTTCTTCAATCAAATATTTTTTGAGAGACTCATGCGTCTGCTTTCTATCCCACGGACACCCCCCAGGTCCTCGCAGTGTTGCAACCACATTTCGTAACCATCCGAAATCCTGGTAGAGAAGATTTTCTTCTTTTACTGGAGGAACGTAGACAGCGGTTAAATTATTTACTTCCATCGAACGATCTAATTCAAAAAGGGGAACAGAGACGATTTTCTCATCCCGACTTCCCGCTGCTTGCAGTACAGTAATTTCATAATCGTCAGGTAAGAGCTCCATTAATGTGAGTTTTACACTCGATGCTGTAAATTGATCATAAACTTGGACAAAGATTAAGTGATTACGTACCTGAACCTCAGACTTTGTAAAACGCGTGGCATCTAGAATTTGACAACCTTCAATAGGATCGATTCGAACTGCAGTAAAAAGCGCATCAAGAAAGCTTTGACCTCCAGCAACAGTCACTTCAACACCATGTTGAGATTGTTCTTCCAACAGGAGCTGCACGGTTGCTTCAGCCATCATTGGATGACCAGGTACTGCGTAAACAAGCGATCCTTTTTGTGCTTCATGAAACAGCTGATTAACAATGGTTCGATAAGTCTCCTCGAAAGATTCATTCGCTTCATATACCTCATCAAACCCTGTCATCGATAGCCCATCATCCATCAATTCCCTAAGAACGGGATGATCAAGCGTCCTAGCAAATATCCGTTCAGCTGACTGAAGCGTGCGGTAACTTCCTAGTGAAAGCTGACTGAGATCTCCCGCTCCAGTTCCTACAATTGTTATACGTGGCATCGCTTATGCCCCTCTCCGTAATTTATTTTGATAGATCGTAATAATTTCTCCTTTTGGCAATTGCATTAATTCTTTCTCTGTAAACACCCGCAGCGCTAATGTTGCAAACCCAAAAACGATGCCTCCGAGTAATGCGCCTCCAAGTGCTGAAACGCTTGAAAGCCCCCTAGAAAGGAAGGAGGGGATAAATAGTTGCAGAATGATTACTGCTGCACTCATGAACATAACGGCTGTTACTGCACGCCTTAAATGAAATTGGTACTGGAGAAGCCCTACTTTGTAATATACGGCAAGAATGGCGAGCGTAGCGACAACGACAAAGCCAAAAACCGTGGCCACTGCCGCCCCATTAATACCGATAAGCGGGATTAGAACAAGGTTTAATAATCCCTTCACTAGTATTCCAATTCCAGCATACCGAGCAGCGTTTCTCGCTAAGCCTACTCCTTGCAAAACACCTGCTGCCGTCATGCTAAGCGAACTAAAAAAGATTGCAATGGCAAGGATACTGAGCGTAGCAGAAAGGGATTGATCTTTAAATAACATCATGTTTGTCTCACTCATAATAATGGCCAATCCTGCTGCAGCAGCAAGCCCTATTACAAAGCTCACTTTAAGAGCAAGAGCTGCTTTTTCGCGAATCAATATCTCATTATTCTCTGCAGCCGCTTTAGAAATGACTGGGACAATCGATAATGAGAGAGATGTGGCCAGAACGGTACCGACCTGCATTAATGGCTGTCCTCGATCAAATACCCCTTTCGTTTCACGAGCTTCTAAAGAAGAAAGACCATGCTCAGTTAATCCCGGCACAATCGTTAAAGCATCCATTAACTGAAATAGCACCAATACAAGCGCACTTACACAAATTAACGTACCTTCTGTTAGGAGCCTACGCGCAATGCCAATGAACCGAAAAGACTCAAATTTGATTTTCGTTATTTTAGCTACTCGTTTTTTAAATCGAAGCACTACAAGAAGCAATAGCGCAGCGACTCCTCCTAATATTGACCCTAGCGCTGCACCTGTACCAGTCGCATATGCATCCGCTCCGCCCGCTACTAGACCAATTGAAATAGCAAGAATAGCGATAACACGAATCGATTGTTCTGTCACTTGAGACCATGCAGTAGGTACCACATTTTCCTGCCCCTGAAAAAAACCTCTGATTGAAGCAATGCCAGGCATAATAAGAAATGAAAATGCCGTCATTCGCAGAGGACCAACTAAATTTCGATCCGCCATTAAAGCCGCCACCGCTGGCGCACCTGTATAAAGCAAAATAAAGCCTGTAATGCCTAGAATCACAAGCACGCAAAAGCTATACCGTGAAAGCTCCTCAGCCTTCTCATACTCCCTTTTTGCAATTTCTTCTGAAATAAGTCGGGAGATCACTACAGGAAACCCATATGTAGCAAGTATTATCGCGATTGAGTAAAATGGATAGATTTGTTGATACACATAAAAACCGATGTCACCAGTTATATTTTGATAAGGAATTCGATAGCCGGCGCTGAGGACTTTCATAAAAAGGGCTACTGCAGTTAGCAGAAGTGCGCCTTGCCAAAATCCTTTTTGATTTTCTTCTTTTGTCATATACACCTGCCAAATGAAAGTACCAGTTTATGTACGAATTATATCACATGAATAAAAGTGGGAAACTTTTCAAGCTTCATAAAACGAAGAAAATGGAGGCATTGGCCTCCATTTTCTTCTATACTTATTGTTCCATTTGTCTTGCTAGGAAACCAGCTGCCGTTTCAGACAGCTTTTGTTCCAATTCAGTCACTTTTTCATCTTCTTTTGCAAGTAGAATCACCGTACCAATTGGATCGCCATTCGCTATAATTGGAGCTATCACGTGACCTGTATCAACAGGAACACCTTCAATGAGCTCTGACTTACTTTCGTTCAGTAAACTTCTTCGCTCATTCATTGCTTTTTCTACAGAATCGCCAATGCTTTTGTTCAAATACTCTTTCTTTGGTCCCCCCGCAGCTGTAATATAGACATCTCGGTCAGATATGAGAGCAATGTGTCCCGAATGTTCTGCAAGAGACTCGGCATACTCTTTGGCAAAGTCACCTAATTCACTAATGGGAGAATACTTCTTAAGAATAACTTCCCCTTCGCGATCAACAAAAATTTCTAATGGATCTCCTTCTCTAATCCTGAGGGTTCTGCGAATTTCTTTCGGAATGACAACACGACCCAAATCATCAATACGACGAACGATACCTGTTGCTTTCATCTAAGTTGCCTCACTTTCTGGAAGTTGTAGGTGATTGCTCCAATCACTTTTACTATTGTTTGTTCTACAATATGTTTCCATTAGTATCCTTTCGAGGTATCAGTTCTATTCACAAACCTGTCAAAATTATGAGATTCATCCAAAATCGACTTTAATTCGCATTCATTGGCTGTTTTACTGCTTGCTTCACTTTCTTTAAGACTTTCTCAACAAGCTGTAGGTGAGCTTTTGTATCAAGACCTCTCCCTTTCACCGTTACCTTCACTTTATTTCCATCTGCTCCTAAAGCTAACTTATTTCCAAATTCATTCGCTACTTCAAAAATTGTTTCCCCACCAATCGCCTCTCGAGCCGATTCGTGGAATAGAAGTTGTATATCTTTTTTACTTCGGCCAACTTTCTCAACCTTAACTTCTTTGGCAATCTCTTTCATGCGGGAGACCTGGAAAAGATAGTCCACTTCTTCAGGAAAATCACCGAAGCGATCCATCATTTCATCTTGTAAGTCCATAATATCTTTCAACGATTCAATTGATCGGAAACGTTTATACATATCGATTTTCTGTTTCTCATCGTTAATATACGTACCAGGAATATAGGCATCCACTTCAAGGTCAATTTCAACGCTAAATGCCTTCTCTTTCGGTGCATCACCTTTTCTTTCTTCGATGGCATCTTTTAACATTTGAGAATATAAATCAAAACCAACTGAATCAATAAACCCATGCTGTTCTGCACCCAAAAGGTTACCAGCACCTCGAATCGAAAGATCTCGCATCGCAATTTTAAATCCAGAACCTAGTTCAGTAAATTCCTTAATCGCTTGAAGACGTTTTTCCGCTACTTCGGTTAAAACCTTATCCCGTTGATAAGTGATATAAGCATAAGCTACTCGGTTGGAACGCCCAACGCGACCACGTAGTTGATAGAGCTGAGAAAGTCCCATTTTATCCCCATCATACACGAGCAGTGTATTGACATTAGGAATATCAACGCCTGTTTCAATAATCGTTGTACTTACAAGAACATCGTAATTGCCATCAAGAAAATCAATCATCACAGATTCAAGCTCCGTCTCAGTCATTTGACCGTGTGCAAAGCTAACTCTTGCTTCAGGCACTAGTGTACGAATTTGGTCTGTCATGTATTCAATTGATTCCACTCGATTATATAGGAAATAGACCTGTCCCCCTCGAGCAAGCTCTCTTTCAATTGCCTCTCGTACAAGCGTGCCGCTATATTCAACCACATACGTTTGAACTGGGAAGCGATTCTCAGGCGGGGTCTCAATCACAGATAGGTCCCTCACACCTAACATCGACATATGAAGCGTTCGTGGAATTGGCGTTGCAGTAAGAGTAAGCACATCGACATTCGCTTTTAACTTCTTAATTTTCTCTTTATGTGTTACTCCAAAACGCTGTTCTTCATCTACAATAAGTAACCCAAGCTCGTTATAGGTGACGTCCTTTGATAAAAGACGGTGCGTACCAATAACAATATCTACGGTCCCATTTTTTAATCCTTTTAACGTCTCATTTTGCTCTTTACGTGAGCGAAAACGACTTAATAAGCCAATGTTAATCGGATGATCTGCAAAACGCTCTTGAATCGTTGCAAAATGCTGCTGAGCTAGAATTGTAGTTGGAACAAGCAAGGCTACTTGCTTTCCGTCCATTATAGCTTTAAAAGCGGCACGGATACTGACTTCTGTTTTACCGTAACCAACATCTCCACAAAGCAATCGATCCATCGGACGTGTTTTTTCCATATCCTCTTTAATTTCTTGAATGGCTCTAAGCTGGTCGTCTGTTTCTTGATAAGGGAATGCAGCTTCAAATTCTCTTTGCTCTTCCGTATCTTTCTCAAAGCTGTGGCCAACGCTTGCTTCACGTTCTGCATACAATTTAATTAAATCGTCTGCAATATCTTCAACGGAAGATTGTACTTTACGTTTAACTTTCTTCCATTCTGTTCCACCAAGCTTATATAGTTTTGGTTCTTTTCCTTCAGATCCAACGTACTTCATCACCTGATCAATTTGTTCAACTGGTACATACAAGTTGTCATTACCAGCATAGCTCACATACAGGTAATCCTTATGAATACCACTCACTTCAAGGGTTCGGATACCGAGATACTTTCCTATCCCATGATTCACGTGAACGATATAATCGCCTACTTTTAGTTCTGAATAACTCTTGATTCGCTCGGCATTAGACATCTTTTGAGAGCGACGCGGTTTTTTCGACTGTTTCGTAAACACTTCCGCCTCTGTTAGAACGGCTAGCTTTTGCATCGGCAGTTCAAATCCACCATTAAGACTTCCGATTAATATCTGTGGCTGCTGATGAGAGATCGGCGTATCTTGTTCGACCATCATCGCATTAATTTCATAATCCTCTAGTACACGTTCAAGTCGTTTACGTCTTTCTTCCGTTGCTGCAAGAAAGACAATCGCCATACCGCTTTTCTTCCATCGTTCAATCTCAGTACTTAATACTTTCATCTGACCATGGAAATTTTGCATCGCTTTACTTGAAGCATTAATGATATTCTCAGGATTTGTATAGGGAACATGTCGTAAGAAAATCGATAAATAGATAGTTGAGTGTACAGGCTTAGCGAATAACGTATCATAAGATCTCGATAGGGAAACAGACGAGACAATCTCTCCTTGATTGAGAAGAGCTGTTTGCCATTCTGCTTCTTCCTTATCCAGATCAGATGACATTTCCTGAATGCGACTCACTTCATCAAAAACGACCAGACCATCATCGGGTAAATAGTCTAGCAAACTCGCAGGCTGATCGTAATAGAAGTCCATGTATTTGATAACACCCTGAAAATTTTGCTGGCTTTTTAATTGATCAATTTCGTAAGTAATGTTTTCATGCATTGCTTCTTTTACTTTCTGATCCTTCACTTTCTTTAAAGAAGTCTGAAGTTCTTGTTGAAGACGTTCTGCCCCTTTTTCATAGTGCTCAGGGAATAAAACAACTTCGTCTGCTGGTCCTATCGTAATTCGTTCTGTTTTATTAGCAGAGCGCTGAGACTCGATGTCAAAAAATCGAATCGAATCAACTTCAGTATCAAATAACTCAATTCGTATTGGGCTATTTTCAGTCAATGGATAAATATCTATGATACCACCACGCACACTGAACTCCCCCGGTGAAGATACCATTGGTACTCGTTCATAACCCATCGCTACAAAAGTAGCGAGTGTTTCATCCAAAGGAATATCGTCGCCTAATGCAAACGAAATCTGGCTTTTTTCCCAGATACTCTTCGGTGGTAAATATCTTCTTACTCCCGAGATCGGGGCAATCACAATACCATTGTTATTTTTCATCCAATAATTTAAAGCTTCCATTCGCTGCCCTCTTAATTCCGGGCTAGCAATCGCGATTTCCGAAGAAATGAGTTCATTAACTGGGTATAAGTACACTTCGTCTGGTGAAACAAGCTCACACATGTCTTCATACAGCTTTTGTGCTTGATATAAATTATGGGTAATAATCAGCTGGGGGCGCTTTGTTTCATGATAGAGAGAAGCCATTAGGAACATCCGAGCAGAACCAGCTAGCCCTGCAACAAGTTGTTCTTTAAGACCCTCTTTCACCCCGGTAAAAACGGACTGGAATTCATCGCCCTTACTAAAATATTCTCTTAAGCCTAACATCGGTAGGTTATTCTCCCCTCTCACTCTGAAAAGCGCAAGCGCACATGTAGTCCCAAGAAACGCTTCCACCAATTAGTCAAAACAAATCTTGATTGTTTTGAAAAAGGCGAAGCAGCCCAAGGGACCTGTCACTGAAGCTAGACTTCTCTTAAATTTATATTCTATAACACAGACTATTCTTTATAATCATTCTGTTAACGCAAAAATGCTTTGGACGAACTCCCAAAGCTTCTTACTGAATAAATGTATCAAGCTCATGAAAAGAAGGCGTACGCTCCATAGCTTCATGACAATCTTCACAAATGGCTTTCACTTCAATTGTACCATCGTGGTGGTAATGAACCATTGCTTGCCGCTCCTCTTCAGTGAGCTGCTGAAATCCGAGTTCATCAGCTGTGTGATTCATCTGTGACAATCTTCCAATCTCAGCTCTACAGTGACGACATACGTAATGAATATCCATAACAGATCCTCCCTGTTCCTAACTTTTACTAGTATGGACGGGAGAATAGAAGGATATTCATGTGTTATATTGATTCATTACTTCTGGGAACGACGTCGTTGTCCATGCTTCACAAGCTTTGACCGTCTGTTCAATGGCAAGCTGAATTGGCTCTGCCTCTTCTTTAGAGAATGGCTTTAAAACGTAGTCAATAACGGACTGTCTGGCAGATCGATCTATTCCTATCCGCACTCTCTTAAAATCTTGAGTATGAATGTGCGTGATAATCGACTTCATCCCATTGTGACCACCGGCGCTACCTTTTTGACGAATTCTCACTTTACCAGTAGGAAGGTCCAAATCATCGTAAATGACTAGCATATCATTCACTTCAATATTAAAGTATTCCATCAAAGGACGTACCGATTCACCTGACAAGTTCATATATGTTTGCGGTTTTAAGAGGTACACTACTTCTCCGTTTACTATACCTTTCCCATAGATCCCTTGAAACTTCTTTTGATCTAAAGATATGCCTAAGTCTTTCGATAGCTGATCAATAGCCATGAATCCTACATTATGTCTTGTATTATCAAATTTCTTCCCCGGATTACCGAGGCCTACAATTAATTTCAACAGCTGACGCCCTACCTTTCATTACTTTTATTCTATCCTATCAAAAATGCGAGCACTTATTCACCTGTTAGCTCATTATCTTGAAAAAAAGACGTAACCCGTTCGGTTACGTCTTCGAAGTTTATTCGGTTTTCGTTGTTTCATCATCAGTTTTTTCTTGATCTGCTGGTGGCTCTTCAGCCACTTCATCAGCTTCTTCTTCGTCTTCAGCAGGTTCTTCCGTCGGAGGAACAATCGAAGCGATTGGCTCTTCAGCGTCTAGAAGAATTTCGTATTTATCTCCTTTTGGAAGATCTCCCGCTTGAATAGCGTCTCCAATGTTAAGTTCAGCAATACTAACGTCGATGCTATCAGGGAAATCGTTCGGCTTCGCTTTTACGAGAATCTCGTGAAGCATTTGCTGAACAACGCCACCCTCTTTGCTACCTGCAGCTTCGCCAGTCAAATGAACTGGAACCTCCGCTTCAACTTCCTTGTTAAGGTCAACTGAATAGAAGTCTACGTGAAGAACTTGATTCTTGATTGGGTCAACTTGCATGTCGTAAACCATGACTGGGTAAGTGCCCTGTCCTTCAAAGTTCAATTCAATAACGCCGTTTTTTCCGACCTGACGATATACTTTAATGAACTCTAAAGCGTCAACCTGTACCGGTGCGCTTTTGCGGTCTTTACCGTAAAGAACAGCCGGAAGTCCTTCTTCTGTTTCGCGTAATGTTCTAAGTTCACTTCTTTTTTTCGTATTACGATCTAATGCTTTTAATGTTGCTGCCATTTGAAATCACCTTCCTGATTAGGTTTTACTCTTCTATATGGATACCCATAATCACGAGGCAATAAACATAAATTATTTAATCAAATAATTTACTTACAGAAAGTTGCTCATGAACACGGATGATTGCTTCACCAAGAAGAGGTGCAACAGATAGTTGTGTGATTTTATCGATTTGCTTATCATGCGGAAGCGGAATCGTATTTGTGATAGCAAGTTCCTTAATTTTAGATTGATCGATGCGTTCAATAGCTGGTCCTGATAAAACAGGGTGCGTACAGCATGCAAAGACTTCAGTCGCTCCATTTTCGATCAATGCATTGGCTGCTAAGGTAATTGTACCGGCCGTATCAATAATGTCGTCAATAATGATTGCCGTTTTCCCTTCAATATTACCTACAATATTCATGACCTCTGCTACGTTTGGACGTGGACGACGCTTATCAATAATAGCAATTGGTGCCTTCAGTCGCTCAGCAAGCTTGCGAGCACGAGTTACACCGCCATGGTCTGGAGATACGACAACAATATCTTCAAGGTTCTTTTCTTCAAAGTGTTTAGCGAGAGTCGGAACCCCCATTAATTGATCAACAGGAATGTCAAAGAATCCTTGAATCTGAGAAGCATGAAGATCGAGTGTAATGAGTCGAGTTACTCCAGCAACTTCAAGTAAGTTTGCAACTAACTTCGCCGTAATGGGTTCACGAGACCTTGCTTTACGATCCTGACGTGCATATCCATAATAAGGGAGTACAATATTAATTGTTTTAGCTGAGGCTCTCTTTAGCGCATCAATCATGATAAGAAGCTCCATAATGTTTTCGTTTACTGGAGCACAAGTTGATTGGATAACGTAAACGTCACACCCACGAATACTCTCTTCAATGTTAATCTGGATTTCCCCATCGCTAAAGCGAACAACAGAACATTTCCCCATCGGAACACCAATATGTTCTACGATCTCTTCTGCAAGATCAGGATTCGAGTTTAAACTAAACACTTTCAAGTTTGGATCTAAATAATTAGCCATTGGCCGGTACCCCTCCATTAATTAGTAAGAAAAGCGCGAGCGTCTTAATCACTTCAAAACGATTATGCATTGTAGTAAGACACCAAGAGTTCAAGCTTTCTTATCTTCTTAAAATTAACTATCCTTCTTTTTCGTTGCGTAGTCTTCTTTATTCGTCTGACGAGAACGAGCAATTGATAGCGCCTGTTCAGGAACATCATCTGTGATCGTCGATCCAGCAGCAACAGTTGCACCTTTACCTACCGTTACAGGGGCAATCAAATTCACATTACATCCAATGAACGCGCCATCTTCAACTTTTGTTAGGTACTTTTTCTTACCATCATAATTTACTGTAATTGAACCACACCCAAGATTCACATCTTTACCAATTTCAGCGTCGCCAACATAACTTAAATGGGAAGCTTTGCTACCATCACCCATAACAGACTTCTTTACTTCAACGAAGTTTCCAATCTTCACTTCGTTCCCAATTTGTGAAGCTGGACGAACGTGTGCGAAAGGACCAATATTGACAGCATTTCCCACTTCACTATCATGAATAACCGATTGTTTCACAACGCTCTTATCTCCAACTTTACTATCCTTAATTTCAGAGTTAGGGCCGATCTTAGCTTCATTACCAATAGTGGTTTTGCCAGTTATAGTGGTTCCTGGATAGATAACAGTATCTTGACCAATCACTGCTTCTGAAGAAATATATGTTTGATTGGGATCAATTAACGTAACGCCATTACGCATATGTTTCTCATTAATTCGTTTTTTCATCGCAATTTCAGCTTTTGAAAGCGCGACTCGATCATTTACGCCCATTGTTTCATCAAAATCTGCTGTTTGATAGGCGCTTACGATCTCACCTTGCTTTTGAAGAATTTCAACAACATCTGGAAGATAATACTCTCCCTGAGCATTTTCATTCTTAACGAGCTGAAGCGTCTCAAAAAGGGTTTTGTTATCAAAACAGTATGTACCTGTGTTAATTTCCGTTACTTTCTGCTCAGCTTCACTTGCGTCTTTCTGTTCGACAATTCGTTGAACACTTCCATTCTCATCACGGATAATTCGACCGTATCCAAATGGATTATCCGCATCTGCTGTTAGAATCGTGGCTTTTGCACCCTGATCTTCATGATAAGTCAATAGTGCATCCATTGTTTCTTTCGTAATTAAAGGGGTATCTCCACATACGACAAGGGTGACGCCATCCTTATCGTTTAGGGTGTCTTGAGTCTTCATCACAGCATGCGCTGTACCAAGCTGTTCTTCCTGGAGGACATAATTCACTCGACTACCAAGCTGGTCACGAACCTTTTCAGCGCCATGACCGACGACAGTTACAATGTTTTGGAGCTTAAGTTCATCAAGTTGATCAACAACATGCTCTACCATAGGCTTCCCACAAACGGGGTGAAGCACTTTATAAAGCTTTGATTTCATCCGTGTTCCCTGACCTGCTGCTAACACAACTGCAAATCTATTCATGTATATGGTTCCTCCATTGTATCCTATTTTTCCACTTTGACTATATCTCAAAAACCCCTCATTTTCAAGGAAGTTCCCTAAATCCTCAGCATATAAAAAGTTGGAAAAGAAAGGTCTATGACTTTTTTCTAAATGAAGCGAAATTTCTGGTCAAATAAAAAAGCCCGGTCAGTTGACCAGACTTTTACGATTAGGAAGCTCCAGCTTCCTCATAAGCAGCTTCCATTTCACCAACACGGTGATATTCAGCTAATACAGCTGTTTGAATCTTTTCCCTTGTATTCGACGAAATTGGATGAGCGATATCGCGAAACTCTCCATCTGGAGTTCTTTTGCTTGGCATCGCTACAAACATGCCGTTATTCCCATCAATGACGCGAATATCATGAACGACGAATTCATGATCCATTGTGATGGAAGCGATTGCGCGCATGCGTCCTTCCGTATTCACACGGCGTAGGCGAACATCTGTAATTTCCAACTTGAGTGCACCACCTTTTTCCATTAATTAGAGCATATATGCACTATTCAACTTCTAGTTATTAATTCCTTCTTCTAAATATAAAAAATGTTATAAAAATTTAGTTGCTTTCACACTAAGATTCTATTTCAGAATAAAAAATCGACTGAAAGAAGCTAAATTAATCACCTTAGTGACATTTACTCCAAAAACTTAAATCAATTAGAAAAAAGTTTCATAAATAAAAAACCCACTCAGCGGATGAGTGGGTTAAATTGATTAGCCTACTAGAGCAATGACTTCAATTTCGATAAGGGCATCTTTTGGAAGACGCGCAACTTCAACACAAGATCTTGCGGGTTTATGTGCATTGAAATATTCACCATAGATTTCATTGATCGCGCTAAACTGGTTCATGTCTTTAATATAAACTGTAGTTTTTACGACATTCTCGAGTGAAGATCCGGCAGCTTCTAGAACAGCTTTCACATTTTGAAATACTTGATGAGTCTGGTCTTCTATCGCTCCATCAATGAGCGTTCCATCTGCTTTAAGAGGAATTTGGCCAGAGCTATAAAAGATGTTATTCACGATCATTCCTTGTGAATAGGGGCCAATCGCTTCTGGTGCTGATTTCGTATAGACTGTCTTCATTCGTTCTCCACTCCTTCTGTTAATGGCGTAAGAAATTTCTTGTAATTCCCTGGCGCAACCTGAATCGATCGCTCTTTCATATCGACTCCACCAAGGTTCATCATAGATACGTACTCTTCAACTAGTCGTTCTTCGCCTTCACCCTCAGCCTCAACAAGCACTCCAATTCCAGCAACGTCTGCTTGAAATTCTTCAAGCAAATTAACCATTCCTTGAATTGTTCCACCAGCCTTCATGAAATCATCTACAATCAAAACGTTCGCTCCTGGTTTCAAACTTCGACGAGCAAGCGCCATTGTTTGAATTCGTTTTGACGATCCTGATACATAGTTAATACTTACTGTTGAGCCTTCAGTGACCTTGCTATCGCGTCTAACAATGACAACCGGAACGTTAAGATGACTTGCAGCAGCATACGCAAGGGGGATTCCTTTCGTAGCAACAGTCATCACACAATCAATTTTACGATCAGCGAAAACAGACGCAAATAAGCGGCCAACCTGATTCATAATTTCCGGATTACCGAGGATATCTGTTAAATACAAATAACCACCCGGAAGAAGACGATCAGGACTTTCTAGAAAATCGCATAGTTCACCAACCACACGATCTGCTTCTTCTTCACTAATAAGCGGCATGTATCTTACGCCTCCAGCTGCACCTGGAACGGTTAACAACGATCCCACACCCTGTTGTTCAAAATTCTCTTTAATGATGACCAAATCCTCACTTATAGATGATTTAGCCGCCCCGTATCGCTCTGAGAAATAAGTTAGTGAAACTAACCGGTGTGGATGCTCTAATAAATACCTTGTCATATCCACTAGCCGAGAACTTCGTTTCATCTTCATAGAAGAACCTCCAAAAAATCCGAATAATTAATCATAATATATCACTAATGTACGGATTTATTCAAGGGTTCTTCTCACCTAATAGACGTACCGCATAAACTTGACCACAAAAACCTCTTAAACCGTTATAAATTCGTTGCATGCGCGATTCATGTCGTGTAAGACCAAAGACAGTTGGCCCACTGCCACTCATCAGCACACCGTCTGCTCCGAGGCTTTCCATCTTTTCTTTAATTTGACGTACTTCAGGATGAAGTTTCAATGTAACATCCTCGAGAACATTACCAAGGCGCTGACATATCGCTTCATAATTTTTTTCCTCTATTGCTTGCATCATTCCTCTTACGTCTGGATGGTTCATCTCTGCTGTTCTAAGGCGTCGATATACATCTGCTGTCGATACCCCAATAGAAGGCTTAGCAAGAATCACCCAACAAGGAGGTGGTGCATCCATTGGCTGAATAATTTCTCCACGTCCTTTTGCAAGGGCGGTGCCACCATATACACAAAATGCAACGTCTGACCCTATCTCAGAACCAATATTAGCAAGCTCATCATAAGTTAAACCTAATTGCCAAAGCTCATTAAGTCCTCGTAATGCCGCGGCAGCATCACTGCTTCCTCCAGCAAGACCAGCAGCAACTGGAATTTGCTTATCAATCTTGATCGATAAACCCTGCCGAATGTTGAACTTTTTCTTTAATAATGCTGCAGCTTGAAAAGCTAAATTCCTTTGATCGTCTGGAACAAAACCGCTTGTTGACTCAATAATGATTTCATTTCGTCTCAATTCCGTTAACTCAAGTCGATCTGCAAGATCGACATTCGTCATAACCATTTCTACTTCATGAAAGCCATCAGGTCGTTTATGAAGCACATCGAGTGCTAAATTTATTTTCGCCGGTGCTTTCACACTCAGTTTTCTTTTCATCTCGTTCACCTACATTTTCGTCCTACCGTTCGACATTTTAACTTACTGTGAATTATTGTAACACAACAAGCCTAAAAGAAAGAAACGGAATAGGATGCAACCACGGGAGAGTTTAACTTCTCTGCAACAAAAAAGAACCCTGACTATTAGTCAGAGTTCAATCGTCACAGGGTTCAGTGTTTTTGTTGGTTTGCAAGTTGCTCCTCAGCTAGTTGAATAGCACGCTTCACGATGTTACCTGCATCGCGAGCTTTTATTCCTCCCCAACCTTCTTTCTGAACCGTATCATAAATACCAAGCTCTTTCGCAATTTCTTCTTTCAATTGATCAGACATAATCCCTTTACGTCTTGCCATGCGAATCAAGCTCCTTTCTATCCTGTAACACTCTTAGTGTGAGGATCGAAAGCCATCGCTATACTGCCAATATGTAACCAAAAGAAAGAGAAAAATTATTTATTCCCAAATAAAGCAAAAAAGCAGTTAGACCATTTGCCTTAACCGCTTACTGCCGCTTGTTCTTCATTAAATGTAATTTGTACTGTATCTGTTAGAATATCTGTGTAGCTGTATGACACACGCTCAAATGCGTTCGTGTCCTGATCCAGCTTAACAATGAACACTGCCGGGTAGGTTTCTTCAAGGATGCCTGAACGTTGAATTGTCTTTCTGCGACCTCCGTTTGCCTTTAAGGTCAACCGTTTGCCAACCTGAGATTGTAACGTTTGTTTGATCTCAATAATCGTTTTTGCCATCGGAACCTCCACCTCACTTAGACAAATTATAACATCTTTTGCATCACCTTGTCAAATAAAACTTAAATTATAACAACGAAGCAAAAACAATGTCAATTGTTATTTACTGATGATGTGTATTTTTATTGTTTCTTAATTTGTCGAAAAATATGTATACTCATTGAAATATGCTGGTTATCTCAGGTTTCGCAAAAGAACATTTCTCTATTCTAGCCCCTTTCAACGAGCTTATTTTTTTATTAAAACTGACGTAAAAAAGCGAACGGATGGATATGTATTCCACCCGTTCGCTCACTCTGAATAATCCTCCTGGTCCTTCATAGGCATACCTGTGCGTAGAATTCCTCTTGTTTCTACTCCACCAAGTCCATCTTCACCAGTCAACGTGTTTCTAAGAGCGTCCCAAACATTAACGTGATCAGTAAAAGATGTGAGTGCAATTTTGGATACGATAAAAACTGGATCAAGCATGTGAATGTTGATTCGAGCTGGAGAGCTTGCAAAATTAGCCCCTGCACGAATGAGTGACTCAAAATGAGACTGACACGCTCCAGCAAAAATTACAAGGTGATCAAGATTCGGAAAAACACTTCTCACTTCTTTTACAGCTCGAACAAAGTACCGTGAATTTCGGTACGATTGAAGATCCTTTTTCTCGCCTTTATGTTTTGTATACGCATCATGCCCTGTGATAACCAAAATATCTGGTCTAACATTGTTAACTAATTTGATAATATTCTCCGGTATTTCGCTCTCCTTCATATATAGCCCATAAACCGGGACGCCAAGACGCTTATACATTTCCAAACATTTACTAAGGTATAGTGGATCCCCGTCAATATGAAGAATTTTCCCCGGTAGTTCAAAAAAACTTGTTTCTTTCTTAAAATGACTAGTTGCCGAATATTCTCGCTTCATTCGCAACAGTTGATAGTCTTGTCGAAACAAACGAAAGGAATAGTCTTCTTTCTCTTTGGACTGCTCCCGTCTCATTTTGTGTTCATTGGAGTCAATTACCACCAGGTCGTCAAACGGGGCATCTGCGATTAGCCTCATATCCTCGCCCACGAGCTCCGCTGACTTACTTGACTCATTCATCCTTGTTACTCGAAAGATTAAGTCACAGCCATATGAACGCCTGGCAACGATATCTCCTTCTTTCATCGTCATTATCTTCCCTCCACACCGCTTGACCTGAAAGACTAAACAGCATCTCCTTTACCTACTATATGAGAACTTTAAGAAAAGATGATTTATATAGAAATGAGAACTTGGTTTACCTTCACTGATTATTAGGAAGATGTTCGAATCATGAAAACTAAAAAAACACCCCGGAAGTTAGTTTATAACTCTAACTTTCGGGGTGCACCACAATCAAGGTGTTTTTTTAGTTTCATTTTTTCTGCTATAAAAAGCATTACTCAACGCCGCGAATTCTTCCATTGAGAGCGTTTCGCCCCGACGTGTTCCATCAATCCCTGTCTCTTGTAATACTTCCTCAATCATTGGCTTTTGCTCTTTACTTAAAAGATTATTTTGCAAATTGTTCAATAAGGTCTTTCTACGTTGACCGAAGCTTGCTCGAATCACTTCAAAGAAATAGGCTTCATTCAAAAGATCGACAGGAGGCTCCTTACGCAGCTCCAAGTGAAGAACGGATGAATCTACATTGGGCTTTGGTACAAAAACGGTTTTTGGTACTGTGAGAGCCGTTTTAGCCACTGCATGGTATTGCACTGCAAGTGATAATGAGCCGTATTCCTTAGAACCAGGCTTTGCAGCAATACGCTCTGCTACTTCTTTTTGAATCATAACAACGATCCCACGTACTGGTAATTTTTCTTCCAATAACTTCATGAGAATAGGCGTCGTCACATAGTAAGGAAGATTCGCTACTACCATCAAATCCTGACCCTCTTCAAACTCTTCTTCAATCACTTGACGAACATCGGCTTCTAACACATCACTATGACGTATGTGAACGTGTGGATAAGGAGAAAGAGTGTCTTCTAGAATAGGGAGTAGACGCTGATCAATCTCAAATGCCACGACCTTTTTAGCTTGTTTTGCTAGTTTCTCTGTTAAGGCTCCAATACCTGGCCCGATCTCGATAGCGCCAGAATTCGGTGATAACTTAGCCTGGTCAACAATTTTTGTTAGGACATTCGAATCAATTAAAAAGTTCTGTCCAAGACTTTTCTTAAAAGTAAAACCATGTTTAGATAAAATTTCTTTTGTTCTAAAAGGGGTTGATATTTCTTTATTCATTTCTCTTCCTCCTGTAACACTTCTTCCAAAGCCTGACTAAACTCTTCTCTTGAAATTTGAAACATTTGTAGCCGTTTGAAAAGCTGCTTTCCATTCATATAGCCCATTTGCAACCGATCTCCTAAAGCTTTTCTTCTCTCCTTAGAACGATCGCCTACAACCAGACCAGCAGCGATAAGATCCTCCCATTCAATCAAAACATCTGGAGCTTCTATCTCTTCTCTTACTGAAAGAATGGCTTCTTGAATATCCTGAATAGAGGCATGTTCAATTCCAACTTTCTTTCCATTAGATGAGATGGCACGTTTTTTATTTAGAAAGGCGTGTTTACAAGAAGGCAGTCGGTCACTAATGATTTGACGAATTCTTGTACCAGGATAATCTGGATCTGTAAAAACAATTACGCCTCGTCTCTTCCAAGCAAGCTCAATACGTCTAAGCGTCTCTTCGCTAATCTCAGATCCATTCGTTTCTAGCGTATCCGCATCAAGCGCTCGTTTCACAGCCAATGTATCGTTTTTGCCTTCTACGATAATGATTTCTTTTACTTTCACTCTGTTTCCTCCATAATACATAACCGATTCTACCCTGTTATTATAACTACACGTGAATTTTTATAGTTTCTCTCATATATCTTTTCTTTATCATACAAAAAACACAGAGAGAGACTTTCCCCACTCTGTGTTATTAGCATACCATATCTCGATCACTAATCGAGGATTGTAATTTGAACAGTCTTGTTTCCCCATGCGTAAGCTGCAGACTTCGAAGAGAAAAACACATCAATCTTGTTACCTTTAATCGCACCACCCGTATCAGCCGCAATAGCCGTTCCATATCCTTCTACGTGAACTTTTGAGCCGAGTGGAATCACACTAGGATCAACCGCAATGATTTTCGCATCAGGATTAGATTTTAAGTTAAAGCCCGTAGATGTGATACCTGAACAGCCAGCACAATTTGCCGTATAAGCTGTCGTCGATACGTTCATTACCTTCCCTGACGACTTACTTTCAGGTTTAGATGGTGATTTTGAAGTTTTTGTAGCAGGCTTACTAGCTGTCTTTGTTGATTTAGATTGAGTTGAAGGGGCACTGCTAGTTTTCACAGCTGTTTGTGTAATAACCTGGGTACCAACAGCAACGATTTTGTCACTGCTTTCCTTCACTACATCAGTTTTCTTAAGCTCACGGGAAACCTCTTTACCATTTTCTAAAACAACTTCGTAACGTTTCTCCCGCTTGCCTTCTTGTCCGTCTTCTAGGACTGTTTCTTTACCTTTTTGAATTGAACTATCATTCTTCTTAATCGTTGCATAGTCAATCGTCTCTTCCACTACATCGGTGACCTTTTCCACTCGAATCACGTTGATTTCCGAGTTCGCTGTAACGTCCTCATCTTTTTTGGGTTCTACGCGATCAAGTTCTCCAAGTTGTATATTCTGCTGTTCTAAAAAGCCAGCGACCGTAGTCGAAGTTGTCCAAATCTCTTTTTGTTTCCCACCGTCGTTTACCGCAACTTTGAAAGCTTCATCAACGGCAATCGTCATATTTTCTTTCAATTCATCATCGAGTGATACAGACATTTGATCATGCTTACCGAGCTCCATGTTTTGATCTTCAAGTAACCCTTTCACTGTATCTTTGGTGGACCAAACTTGTTGGTTATCCCCATTAATCGATAGCGTTACTTGAAAAGCCGGTTTCCATTCAATCACATCTCCAGCCTCAACCTTGGCTGATAAATCGTGACTTAAATAATCATGAGAACCAATATTCAATTCTTCATCCTTTAATAACTCCGCAACTGTATCTGCATGTGTATCTACCGGCTTCTCTTCTCCATCAAGGACAAGCGTGACCGAAGCTTTTGTAGTTTCAAACACGATAAAGCCGGAGACTAAACCTAGTACAATTACACTTAAACAAATCATGAATACGTTCTTTCCACCCTTAACACGAGCAAAAAAGTTTTCCATGTTCGATTTCATTGTCATAGTTACCCCCTGAACCGACTGTGTTTCAAAAAGAAAAGCTTCTTACTTATCCCCAATTGCTAGTTTAGTAGAAAAGGCATCTACTTCGATCTTGTATGATGGGAGAAGTTATTTTTAAAAGCATGCTATCATTTCTTTTTAACGACAACGGTCTTTTTTATTAGCGACTAATACCGAATAATGTCATAGCATTTTCGGATGTTCTTCTTGCTAATTCTTCATAATCCATTTCTTTCAAATCCGCAATCTGTTCAGCGATGAGCTTCACATATGAAGGTTCATTTCGCTTCCCGCGGTTTGGGTGTGGTGCTAGAAAAGGACAGTCCGTTTCAATTAGTAAACGATCAATTGGTATTTCTTTCGCTACTTCTTTTGGTAGTTTAGCGTTCTTAAATGTTACTGGTCCACCTAGAGAAATGTAGAAATTCATATCAAGACACTCATTAGCCTCTTCTACAGTTCCAGCGAAACAGTGCATGATGCCACCTACCTCAGCTGCATTTTCTTCTTTCAATACATCAATGACATCTCGCGTCGCTTCACGATTATGTATGATGATCGGTAATTTCACTTTTTTCGCAAGTTGAATTTGCTTACGAAAAACATCTTTTTGTATGTCATGAGGTGATTTGTCCCAATGATAATCAAGTCCCATTTCACCGATTGCTACTACTTTTGGATGACCAGCAAGTTCTTCAATCCACTCAAGGTCCTCTTCTTTCATATCAATCGCATCAACAGGATGCCAACCTACGGCTGCATAAAGAAAATCATACTGTTCAACAAGTTCCATAGCATGTGTTATCGTTTCACGATCAAAACCAACAACAACCATCTTGCTTACTCCCGCTGCCTGGGCACGCTCAATTACTTCTTTTTGATCTTCGGAAAATTGTTCAACATTCAAATGCGTGTGTGTGTCGAATAACATGTCAAAACTCCTTCTCCGCTCTAGTACGATGCTAGTGTACCAAATGTCCTAGTTATTTTCTAAGTCTAAACAGTTTCATTTTAATTACATTTTGTTTACAATGCTCACAAAATAAGTTAGAATATTCTGTATATTAAGGTGTTTTGGTTCTTTTTTGTATACTTATCTTGCAACTCAAAATGGAAGTTTAGTCACAAATAGCAAAGTAAATGGCAGGGATTTATTGTGAATTAGAAAGTAAAAAAGACCCGGTCTATTTTAAGACCGAGTCATGAGTCATTATTTGATTTGTGTTCCATTTGGCAAGCTTTCAGCAATAGTCGACAATTTCAGCTCGCCGTCATGCTCACCTGCTAGAATCATACCTTCAGATAATTCTCCTCTAAGCTTTACTGGCTTAAGATTGGAAACACAAACAACTTTTTTGCCGATGAGTTCCTCTGGTTTATAATGTTTTGCAATTCCTGAAACAACTTGTCTCGTTTCATAACCAAGATCTAATTTTAATTTCAATAACTTATTGGCTTTTTTCACCGGCTCTACTTCAAGTACTTGGGCGACTCTTAAATCAACTTTTGTAAAGTCATCAATTGAAATTTCATCTAAATCTGGTTTTTCAATTGGCGGTGCTTCCTTAACGACATTGCCACCCATTTGTTCAACTATATATGCAACCTCTTCTTCACGGTCAAGTCTTGGGAAAAGCGGAGCATCTTTTTGAACCGTTGTACCACCGAATCCTTTTTTGAATCCTAATGATTCCCAACTTGTTTTCTCACCTTCTTCAATACCTAGCTGTGACCAGATCTTTTTAGGCGTTTGCGTAAGGAAAGGCTGCAATAGAATACCCACTTGTCTTAATGATTCAGCGAGGTGAACCATTACAGCACCAAGCTTGTCTTTATGAGTTTCATCTTTAACAAGAATCCATGGTTCTGTTTCATCAATGTACTTGTTCGTTCGACTAATGAGCTGCCAAATCGAAGCAAGGGCAACTGAAAACTCCATGTTTTCAAGAGAGGTCTCTACTTTAGAAATTGTTGAATCTACCATCTCTACAAGAGTATCATCAAAATCTGTGACCGATCCTTCATACACAGGTACTTCACCGTCGAAGTACTTAGCGATCATCGCTACTGTTCGATTTAACAGGTTGCCGAGATCGTTCGCCAAATCATGATTGATTCGCTCCACAAAGCTCTCAGGTGTAAAGACGCCATCTGAACCGAACGGTACTTCACGCAATAAATAATAACGTAAAGCATCAAGGCCATAGCGGTCAATTAAGGTAACTGGGTCAACCACATTACCTTTGGATTTAGACATTTTTCCATCTTTCATTAACAACCAACCATGAGCAAAGACTTTCTTTGGTAACGGCAGGTCTAGTGACATCAGCATAATTGGCCAGTAAATCGTATGGAAACGAACGATTTCTTTCCCAACAAGATGCACATCCGCTGGCCAGAACTTATTATAAAGCTCATCATTTTCAGTGCCATACCCAAGGGAGGTGATGTAATTGGACAATGCATCGATCCAAACATAAATGACATGTTTCGGATCTCCTGGAACTTTAACACCCCAGTCAAAAGAAGTTCTTGATACCGCAAGATCCTCAAGACCAGGCTTGATAAAGTTATTGATCATTTCATTTTTTCGAGATTCCGGCTGGATAAACTCGGGATTGTCTTCATAAAATTTCAATAGACGATCGGAATACTTGCCCATTTTAAAGAAGTAAGACTCTTCCTTTACTTTCTCCACCTCACGTCCACAGTCGGGACATTTCCCATCGACTAACTGGCGTTCAGTAAAGAAGGACTCACATTGTGTGCAATACCAACCTTCATATTGGTCAAGGTAGATATCACCCTTCTCATACATCTTTTGAAAAATCGTTTCGACAATTTCCTCGTGACGCTTTTCGGTTGTACGGATAAAATCATCGTAACTAATGTCTAACTTATCCCACAAATCTTTAATGCCAGCAACGATGTCATCAACATACTTCTGAGGAGTAACCCCCTGCTCGTGTGCTTTCTTTTGGATCTTTTGCCCATGTTCATCCGTTCCTGTTAAATACTGAACATCAAAACCTCTTAAACGCTTGTAACGTGCCATAGCATCTCCTGCTACAGTTGTGTAGGCATGACCTATGTGGAGCTTTCCACTAGGATAATAGATCGGTGTCGTAATATAAAACGTCTTGTCACCCATGTTGCTTCCTCCTTGATTAAAACAGTGATAAAGTGAAAAGCTTAATTCGTTCTTTAGAACAGTGAATCCCCCACCTTAACGCAAAATTGACTCACGTTTAGAGGTGGGGGCTACTGGATAAAAAGCTCCCGCCCCATGTAGGACGAGAACGTTAGCAACTCTCAACTACAGCCCGCGTTTGCGTATCGCTGTGTAACATCATTTTGTTCATTCAAGTACAATTCTTCTTCATCAAAATATAACTAATTTAAGGAAGAAATGCAAGGAAGCGGAGCTTAAATCGTGTAACCTACACAAATTTACAATTAATGTCGAAGGATTTACAAGAAAATTGTCGAATCATTTATTTAAGGAAGTCAGGTTTTGGTAATAATATAGTACTTCGAATCCCGTAACAAACCTATTATAGGAAATATTTACCCGATTAAAAGGATTGACGCTTATGGGAAACACTGGTATTATATAGAACATAAATAGAGAAATTTGTCGAATCCTGACGTAATTAATAAAAAATTGGGAATAGGGGAGTATAAAACATGAAATCTACTGGTATTGTACGTAAAGTTGACGAGCTTGGCCGTGTTGTTATTCCGATCGAACTACGCCGTACACTTGGTATTGCAGAAAAGGACGCTCTTGAAATCTACGTTGACGATGAGCGCATCATCCTAAAAAAAAATAAGCCTAACATGACTTGCCAGGTAACTGGTGAAGTATCCGATGACAATCTTGCCATCGGTAACGGCAAACTAATCCTTAGTCGCGAAGGTGCGGAGCAAGTATTGGAAGAAATCCAAAAAGCTCTTGCTAAATAATGAATGTATAGAAAAGCTCCTGCCAATAAAGGCAGGAGCTTTTTTTGTACTCTAAGATTCTACATGATAGGCCTGATACACTTCTCTTTTTGGTAGCTCGCGATCAATCGACACTTGTTTGATCGCATCCTTACTTTTCATTCCGTCACTAATATAGTGTTCTACATGATCTCGTAAGGTGAAATCTTCCCACCAAAGCTCTTCATTCACTTCTTCAACTATGCCGCCTTCGACGATCACACAAAATTCACCACGGATTTCATTTTCTTCACACCAGCGAAGCACCTCTTCAACTGATCCCCTAATAAACTCTTCATATTTCTTCGTTAATTCTCTTGCTATAATAATTTCTCTGTTTCCTAGAACTTCAAGAACCGCTTTCATCATTTCTTTTAAGCGGTGAGGAGCCTCATAGAATAGAACTGGTGAAGGAATTGTTTTTAGCTGTTGTAATTCAATTTTTCGCTCTTTCTTTTGTCTAGATAAAAAACCATAATAATAGAAATGCTGTGTTGGTAAACCTGATGCCACAAGAGCAGTAATTGCTGCATTCGCACCCGGTAATGGAATAACAGGAATTTCCTCTGCCACACATGCCGACACAATTTCATACCCTGGATCTGATATAGCAGGCATTCCAGCATCGCTTATAAGAGCAATACTTTGTCCTTCCCTTAAACGCTCCAAAAGTTTATTTCCACTCGATTCCTTATTATGTTCATGATAGCTAATCAACCGTGTCTCAATCTCAAAATGATTCGTTAGCTTTTTTGATTGTCTTGTATCTTCTGCAGCAATAAGATCTACGTCTTTTAACGTCTGTATAGCGCGGAAAGTCATATCATTCAGGTTTCCGATTGGGGTTGGTACTAGATAAAGTTTACCTGTCTCGCTCTCTTTGTAACTCTTCTGACTCCACATGAACTTGCCTCTTTTCTTTTATTATCTTTTCTTTTTGTATACGAGATAGTTGTTTGATCCGATATTCTTCTTGCATTGCTTCACTTTTTGTCTCGTATTCTGCTTGATAAACAAGGTGTAGTGGACCTCTCCCCCTCGTATATTTTGCACCTTTTCCACATTCATGTTGAGCTAATCGATGAGATAAGTCCGTCGTATAGCCAGTATAATAACTACCATCTCGACATTCGAGCATGTAAACAAAATGACTATAGTTCTTCATAAACATTTCTCATCTCGTCACTATACGTATTATCTTTCTGATAAACGATGAACGGCGGCAACACTTTTAAATCAGGCTTCCCATCTTTAATTCCTTCTATTAATAGCGTGTTTGCTTGTTTACCAGCTTTCGGATAAACAAGCTGCATTCTCTTAGGTTCAACACGGTATTTTCTCATTAGCGTCACAATATCAAGTAACCTCTCAGGACGATGAACCAGTGATACCTTCCCACCCTGTTTCGCTAAACGACTGCAAGATTGAATAACATCTTCGAGAGTACACATAACTTCATGTCGGGCGATGGTAAGGTGTTCATTTAGATTACGCTGTTCATTTCGCTTACTTTGAAAATAGGGTGGGTTGCATGTTACTGCATCATAAGATTCCTTTAATAACCCAGCTGGTAGGTCCCGAATATCTCCATGATGTAGGGTAAGCTGTTCATTAAGGTCATTTAAATCCACACTTCTCGTCCCCATGTCATATAGCCGATCTTGAATTTCGACCGCATCAATCGGAACCTGACTTCTTCTCGATAATAGAAGTGGAATAATGCCATTACCTGTACAAAGATCAATTATTTTACCATGTTTTATCGGCACCCAGGCAAATCGTGCAAGTAGAACGGCATCTAGAGAAAAAGAAAATACCGTTGGGCTTTGAATAATTCTTAATTCATTTTCAATGATGTAGTCAATCCGTTCATCATCATATAAATGCATGATGCTTTTCTCCTATCTATTTTAATTCTTTAGTGAACAAGTTATTTAATTGTAAAAAAGGTCTTTCCAGATGTGGAAAGACCAAATCACTACTTTTTATTTAAGAACGACAAGCAGAAAAGACAATCTCCCTCTGTCCGGATGCTACCGTAATGGAGATTACAAATATGAAAACCTTCTTGATATAATCTCGCAAGATTATCATACCCTTCTCCAACTTCTGGTTTACCGCGCTTCTTTTTGCCAGATGAATGACTCTTCGGCTCTGAAGTTTGTTCTAACCGCTCTCGCAAGTGGTGATTCTCAATTTCGAGATGGTGATTTTCTTCCAGAAGTCCTGCAAGATGTTCTTTTAGTTCGCCTAATTGTTTGTATAAGTCACCAATCTGTTCTTCCATTGAGCTTACACGTGAAAAAACTTCTTTTTTCTCCACTTCCGTTCCACCTCAATCAATCTGTGGCTTGCGTAGATACTGCGCCGTCTTGTATCAATTCATCAAGCGTATATTCTGTCACGCGGTTGAGTTCAAATAATTCGACCTGAACAAGACGTTCCAATATATTCAACCCAACAACTTTCCCTTTACCTTGTCCGGTTTGAATCGTCTTTCCAACGTCTGGAAGCTCTTTTTTATCGGATTCGTAAGCATCGTTCTCATATTTCAAACAGCACATTAACCTGCCGCAAAGACCAGAAATTTTAGCAGGATTTAAAGATAGATTTTGATCTTTCGCCATCTTAATCGAAACAGGTTCAAAATCACCAAGCCATGTTGAGCAACAAAGCATTCGGCCACATGGTCCAATTCCACCAAGCATCTTCGCTTCATCTCTTACACCAATCTGACGAAGTTCAATTCTTGTTCTAAAGATGGATGCGAGTCCTTTCACAAGTTCGCGGAAATCTACTCTTCCATCTGCTGTAAAGTAAAAGATGATCTTATTCCGATCAAATGTATATTCAACATCAACAAGCTTCATATCAAGCTTGTACTCTTCAATTTTAGAAACACACACTTCAAAGGCTTCTTCAGCTGCGTGTTTATTATCTTCTACCGCAAGGCGATCTTTTTCATCAGCTATGCGAATTACTTTCTTGAGAGGAAGTACAACATCCTCTTCATCAACTTGCTTGTTTGCTAATACGACTTTCCCAAATTCAACCCCTCTTGCAGTCTCCACGATAACAAATTCTTTGTTGGACACCTGGAGGCTACTCGGATCAAAGTAATAGATCTTCCCCGCTTTCTTAAAGCGAACGCCAACTACTTCATACACAAACTTATCCCTCCCGTAACCTGAGTACTAGCTGTTCCATCACAAACTGCGGGTTTGTGTTTGCACTCAGACGTCTTTTGGCATCAAGTATCGCCATCATATGCTGACTTATCTTCTTTCTTCCGAATTGAAGGGCATAACGTTCGAGCTTATCCTTCTGATCTGCATAGACAATCCGATTATCCTGCAGTTGTATTTTCATTATATCCTTATACCAAAAAAGCATAAGATTAAGTCCCATATCCTGCTGCGTTTTATCCTTAAAATGAGCTAGCCATTTGTCATGGATCGTTAGGAAAACCTGATGAGGTCTTTCCTTCAACTCTTCAGTTAATTGTATCACTATCGCTCTAGCCTGTGCAAACCACTCATCAAGCGCCAACTCCTTTGCTGCACGCTGATCATTCGTTAATTGAGCAGCTAATTTAGCAAGGTGTGTTGTTACTCCGTCATTCACTAACGCTTGTTCCACCCCATTTGTTGAAAGGGGTTGAAATGTAATAACCTGGCACCTCGAATAAATCGTGGATAGAATATGCTGCTTTTGCTCTGTTAAGAGAATAGCCATCGTCATTTGTCCTGGCTCTTCAAGAAATTTAAGTAAACTATTAGCAGCTTGAGTTGTCATTCGATCTGAATGATTCAATATATAAACTTTCTTTCGAGATTCTACCCCAAGATAAGAGAATTCCTTCTGAAGCTTACGAATTTGATCGATTTTAATCGATTGTCCATCAGGTTCTAGGAGATGAAAATCGGGATGATTCCCAGAATCAATCCTTTTACAGTCTCTGCAGTTTTGACACGGATCGATTCCTGTTCTTTCCTGACAAAAATACGTTTTCGCCATATGAACCGCAATATCTTTTTTGCCTGTTCCTGCCCCACCGTCAAATAAATACGCATGAGAAAGACGTTCTTTCTTGAAACTATTTATGACCATTCTAACAACCGTGGGTTGCCGGTCTTTTAATTCATTCCAATCTGTCATTGCTATCACTCATCCTACCGTGCATATTAAAAATGATGGAAGGCCTCTACTGGAAGAACAAATACCGTTGCTCCTCAAACTGACACTTCAACAGGATACGGTACATAAGAATCTGCATTTCCTCCCATCGGAGAGACCGGTGCCACCATCTGTTCTCTACTCTGACAATTGTCTTTAATAATATCAAGAAGCTTTTGTACACGATGATCTTCCGTACCTACTAGAAATGTCGTATTTCCTGCACGTAAAAATCCACCTGTAGTCGCAAGCTTTGTCGCCTGGAAATTATGATCGACCAGGGCATTGGATAACCGATTACTATCCTTATCCTGAACGACAGCCATTACTAGTTTCATGTATATCCCTCCCCGGGCGGCAAGCATGCACCCGTCAATTAGTTATTACTACAATAGTTATCCCACAACACTGTAAAATCCTTTTTTATTGAGGAAAAAATCTCATCGACAGCATTTTCACCATCAATCAAATGAATCCGTTCATTATTATTTTTATATAATTCCAGGAAAGCTTCTCTCACCTTTTCATGATAAGCGGTTCCTTTTTGCTCTATCCGATCAAGTTGATTTCTTGCCGCCATTCTTTCTTTACCAACAGAAACAGGAAGATCAATCATATAGCTTCGATCAGGTGTTAGTCCTCCTGTTGCAAATTCATTGATGACCTTTATCGTTTCTACATCTAATCCAAGGCCAACCCCCTGATAAGCGATTGATGCATCAACAAAGCGATCACACAGTACAAGATATCCTTCGTTTAATGCTGGAAGAATCTTTTCTCTCACATGCTGAGCTCGGGAGGAAGCATAAAGAAGTACTTCCGTCTCATCCACCATCTCTTCATGTTCTGGATTAAGGATCAAAGATCTAATTTGATCGCTTATAGCTGTACCACCTGGCTCTCTTGTATGAATAAAACGAATGCCTTCTTCGTTTAAATAATCGGCTAGTTTTTGAACCTGTGTTGACTTACCTGCGCCATCCGGTCCTTCAAATGTTATAAATAATCCTTTCAATGCCCTACTCCTCTTCTATTGCAATCTCAATCATATCACCATTCATCCCCTGTATGTGTCCTCCGCCATTCAACACTGTTTCTACTAGTTGAATCTTACCTAAAGTTATGCGCTCCCCTGGCAGAACGATAGGAATTCCTGGGGGATAGGGGATAATGGCTTTCGCTGCAATTAAACCAACAGCGTTTCTAATACTAACTGTATTGGTATTCATCGTTTCCAACTTCGCAAAAGAATAAGCAGGAAATGTTATCTCTTCATGATTCAACTGATTCATAGGTATTCTAAATGTGGCTTCATCCCTATGAACTGCAATCCTTTCAAATGCCTGTAACGTTCGCTCATAAGCCTCACCATTAAATGCTATGGGACAAATGAGCAAAATGTTTAATGGGTCACTAAGCTCAACAAATATACCTTCATTCTCAAGCTTTTTTGCCAAATCATATCCTGAGGTGCCAGATAACTGGACCGTTATTTTTATTGGATCAATCTGCTTATAAGCATGACTTACATCTCCAATAACGTTTATACCAGGAATCTTATTCAGCCGGTGCTTAAACTGAAGAATCTCTTCTAAAATTTGACCGAGCTGATTGTCAGGAAGTGAAGAAATATAGTGTCTGGCTAAATCGAGCGAAGCCATAATCGGGTATGAAGGGCTGCTTGATTGAAAGACTTGTAAATAATCGTTTATTGCATTCCTGTACTTCGGATCACCTATATGTAAATATGAACCCATCGTCATGGCGGGGAGTGTTTTATGTGCTGATTGAACAACAACATCTGCTCCTTGTTTCAAAGCACTTTCAGGAAAAAAATTTTCTCTTACAAAATGTGCACCATGTGCTTCATCAACAAGAACCGGAATTCCTTTCTCATGAGCATAAGAAATGATCGGTTTTAGATCTTTCGTCATTCCGTAATAATTGGGGTTTGTCAGTACGATTGCTTTAATATTCTTATATCTTGTGATCGCTCGATGGATGAGATCAACTGACACACCTGTTGGCACCTGACTTTCCTCATCAATGGAGGGAGTAAGAAAAATAGGATGTGCTTTCGATAAGCGAAGTCCATTTAGTACTGATTTGTGACAGTTGTTTTGAACAAGAACAATGTCCCCTTCAGAACATAATGCCATGATCATCGCAAGGTTACCAGCTGAAGATCCCCCTACCAAAAATCGGCTTTCAACACTTCCATAAAGATCAGCAGTAAGCTGCTCTGCCTTCTTAATTGGACCGTCTGCATGATGAAGATCATCTAGTCCAGAAAGTTCTGTGGCATCTATATTCAATATTTCTTTAAATGAGTTATCCGCACTTCTATAAGTTGAAAAAACCTTACCGTTTTTATGACCTGGTACATGAAATGAGAGGGGGTTCTGTTCCTTCCGCATAGTTAATGCTTCATATAAAGGTGCTTGATCTGCTTTATTCATAAAACCAACTTCTATCTATCGAAGATTCATTACTTATACTAGTATTCTATCATTATCTAGACTTTCGGAGAAGTAAAGGCGCAAGTAAATCTGTATCGTCTCTTCCTACTTACTGCCGCTTCACATTCTTCCGTAAAAAAGCAGATAGCCTATAAAACAGCTATCTGCTTATGCTAATCGACTAAGTCGTAGTTTTCGTAGTTTTTCAAGATAAAATTGATAGTTTTCATGACTGGTATCTGTTTGAATTACCTTTCGCTCACACTCATAACAAATAAATCGGTCGCAAATATGAATACCTTTTAAACTGTGTTCTTCGCAAACAAGACAGCACTCACTTAAGCTATGCCTGATTGTCTTCTCCATCTTCCCACCTCCATGGTAAAAGCTTTGCCTAATTATAGTGGATCTATACCGATTCACTTCATTTTAGCCTATTTTTTCTTCTTTCTATGGATATGTGGCTTTAACTTATCCCGTGTCAGTGATTTTAAAAAAGAAAGGAAATTTCATAAGTATATTATCCTTGTAGCTTAAGAAGGTAAAAAAATACCGATTTTATTTCGCTATATTTTAGATATTTCCGCGAAAATCGGATTAATTCCGCGAATTTGAGATTTATTCCGCGAACGTGAAAAAACCATACAAAAAAGCGAGAAACCCTCAGGTCTCTCGCTTCTCTTATGTTGCCCAGCGACGTCCTAC
>NZ_JBITPM010000017.1:0-33593 GCF_050467905.1 Pseudalkalibacillus sp. NRS-1564
GAGTAGGACGTCGCTGGGCACAAGATGAAAGGTGAGAGACCTGAGGGTTTCTCGCTTTTTTTTGTATGGTTTTTACGTTAGCGGAATTAATCTCAAATTCGCGGAATTATCATGGAAAAGCGCGGAATAAATTTGATTTTCGCGGAATTATATAAAATATCGCGAAATAACCGCATGCGAGTAAGCATTTTAATTCTATCCAGCCAGAATGTGGTACTTAATAAGAATAATTAATTGAAAATTTCGAACCGTATTTCTTGAAATTACTCTCTAGAACACGTACAGTTAATGAAAAAGAATTTTATTTAGAGGAAGGGGAAAATAAATGGATTTTCATTTTGATACAAAAGCAGTACGTTTTCCACGAAAGACGAAAGCAGATACAGTTAGTAAGGTTCAACCGATTTATCAGACCTCTGCCTTTGTTTTTGAAGATCTCGATGATTTGGAATCTTTTTATGAAGGTAAAAAAGACTATTTGTATACGCGTGTTAGCAATCCGAATACAGATGATCTTGGAATGGGTGTAGCAGACCTTGAGGGGGCTCCTAAAGGCATTGCAACTTCTTCAGGTTTATCTGCTATTCTTGCAGGAGTACTTGCTGTTGTTAAGGCTGGCGACCACATTGTGGCTTGTGAAGATCTATACGGAGGTACATACTCTCTTTTTAATGAAGAACTCCCTGACTTCGGCATAGAAGTTTCTTTTGTTGATTTTACTGACAAAGAAAAAATTGAGCATGCCATACGTCCAAACACAAAGTTACTTTATACGGAATCAGTAACAAACCCGCTATTAAGAGTAGAGGATCTAACCCTTCTTAAAGAACTTGGTGAAAAGCATGAACTAATTACAATGATAGATAATACGTTTGCTACTCCGTATCTTCTTCAACCTTATCAAGTTGGAATTGATCTTGTTGTACATAGCGCAACAAAATACATTGGCGGACATAGTGATGTAACAGCAGGCGTACTAGTAGGCAGAGAAGATCTTATGGCTAAAGCAAAAGCCAAAGTGATTAACCTTGGTGCTAACCTTAGTCCATTCGAAGCGTGGCTAGGGTGCCGTGGGTTAAAAACGATGAGTGTACGAATGGAACGGCATGTTAGGAATGCTGCATTTCTTGCAAGCCAACTCAAAGACGTTAAAGGCATAAAGAATGTATATTATCCAGCATATGTAGCTGAAAGAGGATCTGGGGCAATGGTTTCCATTGAATTAGAGGAAGAAACCAATGTGAAATCGTTCTTCAAGTCACTAGGATGGGTGAAGATTATACCGACTCTGGCTGGATTAGATACTACCGTTTCTTATCCCATTGCCACCTCCCACCGAACAGTACCTGAAGATACTAGACAGAAGCTGGGGATCAATAAGCAGCTCGTCCGTATTTCTGTAGGAATTGAAAACGAAAATGATATTGTAGATGCATTCAAAAATGCTGTGGAAAAATCCCTCTAATAGGAGGGATTTTTCTTTTTCTCCTAAAGGTTGCATTCATTACATTTATCTGGTATAGTAGTATTTGTGTCCGAGAGACATATTAAGTTCTTTTATATCGTCGCGGGGTGGAGCAACGAGCGTTACTTCAATGAGACAACATCGAGTTGTTTCGACGGATACGCATCGTAGCATAATCTTGCAGAGGAAGAAACAGTGCACTGCATAAAGAAGCAGGCACAAATTATTTTTTTATATCGTCGCGGGGTGGAGCAGTTCGGTAGCTCGTTGGGCTCATAACCCAAAGGTCGCAGGTTCAAATCCTGCCCCCGCAACCAAAAATTTACCTACGTCGATTAATCTTCCTTGTTAAATTTTTATTGTAGTCCCTTTAGGGGCAACCTAAACTGATAACTTGGTATTATTTCTCACAATCGTAAGTGTATATTGTTCAAACATTGCATACTGGTCTCGTGGTGTAGCGGTTAACATGCCTGCCTGTCACGCAGGAGATCGCGGGTTCGATTCCCGTCGAGACCGCCATTTCTAATAGAGCGATAGAATCGCTTTTTTTTATACTCTAAAATCGTTTTTTTCTATAAACCTTAGGGAAAATAGAAGTTTTTCTAAACAAACATGTGAATTTGTCGTTAAGTAAGATAAACTGATAGAAAAAGCACCTTAGGATGAAATTCCTAAGGTTTTTTTATAAAATAGAAAGAGAGATGAGTTTGGTGAAAGATGAATTTGCATTTATTCAATCCATTAAGCCAGCTTATACATTTCGTGAAGAATTGATTCAAGGGATTGGAGACGATGCTGCTCTTTATCGTATTGGATCAGACTGGGATGAAATCGCCTGTGCGGATACAATGGTGGAAGGAATCCATTTTAAAAAAAGTACGCTCTCCCCTTTCCAAATTGGCAGAAAAGCGCTCGCCGTCAATATAAGTGATATCGCTGCTATGGGCGGAATTCCGATGTTTTACCTTGTATCGATATCAGTACCTCAGACAGGCTGGTCGTCTAAGCAGCTAAAAGAAATCTATAAAGGTATGAAGGAAATTGCTGATGACTATGAAATAGATATGATTGGCGGAGATACTGTCTCGACGCGAAGCGATCTTCACATTGCAATTACTGTGATTGGTAAAATCGAGAAAGGACGCAAACTTCTGAGAAGTAATGCGCGAGCTGGAGATATTGTCTTTCTTACTGGACCTGTCGGTGGATCAGCTGCTGGACTTTCTTCTTTGCTTGAAGGGGAAGGGAATGAAGCCCCATATGTAAAATATCATCAAGAACCTAGTCCGAGAATAAAGCAAGGACGTATTCTCGCCAAAAGTGGGTACCGGATTTCATTAAATGATGTTAGTGATGGAATTGCAAGTGAGTCCCATGAGTTAGCTGAAGCAAGTGGCGTTTCTATTATACTGAATCAGGATACGATTCCAGCTCCTGAGGGCTTCGATGCTTATTCTTCCTTTCAGCGGTTAGAATGGATGTTAAATGGTGGAGAAGATTATGAACTTATCGGAACAGTTGCTGAGGAGAATTGGGAAAAGGTTGTAGAACTTTTCGAGGCGCACGATGAAGAAATTTATCGGATTGGTTATGTAGAGGATAAGCGGACAAGTGTATGGATGAATTATAAAGATCAAAAATTCAAACTGGACAAGAAGGGTTACAATCACTTCTCGTCTAAGGAATAGGTGATGACCATGAGTGGATATGCTTTCATCATGAAGTCTCCAGATGAAACGATGGAGTTTGGTAGAAAGCTTGCTGAAAAGCTTAAGCCAGGCAGTGTATTAACACTTGAAGGAGATCTAGGTGCTGGCAAGACAACATTTACAAAAGGAATCGGAAAAGGACTAGGGGTTACGAAAGTGGTAAACAGCCCGACTTTTACGATAATAAAAGAATATGAAGGTACGATTCCTCTGTTTCATATGGACGCATATCGTCTAGAAGAGAGTGATGAAGACCTTGGTTTTAGCGAATACTTTGAAGGGGAAGGTGTCACTGTAGTGGAATGGGCAAAATTCATTCAGGACATGCTTCCAAAGGAACTACTCAGAGTTGAAATTTATCATCAAAGAGAATCAGAACGTCGGCTAATATTGAGACCCTTTGGTCCTTTTTATGAGTCGTTATGTAAGGAGTTGCAACATGAGAGTACTAGCCATTGATTCTTCGAATTATTGTATGGGTGTCTCCGTTATGGTGGAGGGCACGATTGTTGGAGAAATCATAACAAATATAAAGAAAAACCACTCGGTTCGGTTGATGCCTGCTATTGAGCAATTGCTAGAAGAAGTTCAATTAAAGCCTATTGACCTTGATCGTATTGTAGTAGCGGAGGGACCAGGTTCTTATACAGGTCTTCGTATTGGTATTAGTATAGCTAAGACGCTTGCGTGGACATTAAACATTCCACTTGTGGGGGTTTCGAGTTTAGAAGTTCTGGGCCAGAACGGCCGTTATTTTACTGGAGCTATCATTCCCTTTTTTGATGCTAGACGAGGACAGGTCTATATGAGCGTATATCGAGCAAATGGAATAGAAGTCGAGAGAGAAACCGACGATCATATCGTCCTATTTGAAGACTGGTTGAAAGAGAATAAAGATCGCTATGAGCGCTTCTTATTTATTAGTGGCGATTTAAATCTACACAAGGAACAAATCGAAGCGATTTTAGGAGAGAAAGCAACTTTTGCACCGAGTAGCAGCTTGAATGCTCGTCCTTCTGATCTTGCAAGATTAGGGTCTTGTAAAGAACCGGTAGAAGATGTCCATCAGTTTACACCAAACTATGTAAGAATGGCTGAAGCTGAAGCGAAATGGCTGGCTTCACAGAAAAAGTAGGGGATTAACGATGAATGAGACGGTATCGTTTCGATCGATGACGATTGAAGATATAGAAGCTGTCATGCGAATTGAGCATGCAACGTTCCCTACGCCTTGGAGCAAATCCGCTTTCTATAATGAAATTGTAATTAACCATTTTGCTACTTATCTATTGCTCGAGGTTGGGGAAGAAATAGCGGGATATTGTGGTGTGTGGGTCATCATCGATGAAGCACATATTACCAACATAGCGCTTCATCCGGACTATAGAGGAATGAAGCTAGGAGAAGCACTACTTAAGAAAGCCATTCATTTTGCGAAATTACGTGGAGCGTTGACCATGACTTTGGAAGTTCGCGTATCTAATAAAGTTGCGCAAAACTTGTATCGGAAATTTGGATTTGAAGAAGGCGGCATTCGCAAAAATTATTACACTGATAATCATGAGGATGCGCTAGTTATGTGGGTGAATTTTAATGGAAAATAAAAATGAATTAATACTCGGTATTGAAACGAGCTGTGATGAAACGGCAGTAGCGATTGTAAGAAATGGGAAAGAAGTTTTGGCCAATGTCGTGGCTTCTCAAATTGAAAGTCATAAACGGTTTGGTGGGGTTGTACCAGAAATTGCTTCAAGACATCATGTAGAGCAGATGACGCTGATTTTAGAAGAAGCATTGGACGAGGCAAACGTTACAATGGACGATATTGATGGGATTGCTGTAACGGAAGGCCCAGGATTAGTGGGGGCACTCTTAATAGGTGTGAATACAGCAAAAGCACTTGCTTTCACTCATCAAAAACCGCTGATCGGTACTCATCATATTGCTGGGCACATATACGCGAATCAGCTTGTAGCAGAGCTAACATATCCACTGCTTGCTCTCGTCGTCTCAGGAGGCCATACAGAGCTTGTTTATATGCCATCTGAAGGTGAGTTTGAGGTAATAGGAGAAACGCGTGATGATGCAGCGGGTGAGGCCTATGATAAAGTAGCAAGAACGCTTCAGCTACCTTATCCAGGCGGACCGCATATTGATCGACTAGCCGCGGAAGGCGAGGAATCCGTCCCTCTTCCTCGTGCCTGGCTTGAAAAAGGTTCTTATGATTTTAGTTTTAGTGGCTTGAAATCCGCGGTTATTAATACTGTTCATAATGCGAAGCAAAGAAACGAAGAGTTAAAGCCTGAGGATCTTGCGGCAAGTTTTCAAGCTTCGGTCGTAGAAGTTCTTGTTACTAAAACTTTACGAGCAGCAAAAGAGTATGGTGTGAAACAGGTTGTACTTGCTGGTGGTGTAGCTGCCAATAGAGGACTCAGAAGTTCTCTAACAGAAGCATTCAATGGCAGTGAGACAGAGCTTGTGATTCCGCCACTTTATTATTGTACTGATAATGCAGCTATGATTGCAGCAGCTGGAACGATAGCTTATCGTAAAGGGAAGAGATCTAGCTTACAACTTAACGCAAATCCGGGATTAGAACTGGGAATCTAATCCCGGTTTTTTTATTTGAAGAAAAACCACCCATTTATCAGAAAGCTAAACAGACGTTCTTTTCATGTTTAAGGTGAGGTGTTTTAATGAGAACAGTTATCCACACGATGGTGGATAATGTGGATATAAGGAGAGGAAAGGGATTCCCTCGCCGTTTCTTGGAAAGTGGTCATTTTGTGGATAATCGGTTATTGACCTGTGGATAATGTTGATAGTTTTTAGGGAATTAGTCATAACAGGTGATTAATTGTGTATAAGTTTGTGGATAGTGTGAATATGTCGGAAAATTCTTACCTAATAAAAAAACAGTCCACTGTGGACTGTTTTTTCTTATGCTTCTTGTAGTTGCTCCCATTCTTCCATGAGAGTTTCCGTTTGGTGACGAAGATGATCCATTTCTTCATTTAATTTCATTACTTTTTCATGATCTTCAAAAACTTCTGGAATGCAAAGCTCTTCTTCTATTTCTGCGATGCGAACTTCAGCATTGTCGACCTCTTTTTCAATTTCTTCAATTCGTCTTTGCATTTGTCGTTCTTGGCGCTTCGTTTCCTTATCCTGCTGAAATGTTGATTTGGCAGATGGAGCATCTTGTGTGACATTGTTCTTTGGTTGCTCAAGAGCTGCTAATTCAGCAAGCTCTTGTTTTTTCTCAACATAGTAATCGTAATCACCTAGATAAGGTGTTACGCCATCAGTTGAAAGTTCAATGACGCGCGTCGCGATTCTGTTAATAAAATATCTGTCGTGCGAGACAAATAGGATTGTACCGGGAAATTGAATAAGTGCTTCTTCAAGAATTTCCTTACTATCTAGATCTAGATGGTTTGTTGGCTCATCCAGTATTAGTAGATTTGATTTTTGCATCATCAACTTGGAAAGTGCTAGGCGCCCTTTTTCGCCCCCACTTAAGTCAGAGACATTCTTCAAAACGTCGTCACCAGTGAAAAGAAAGCGTCCTAAAACTGCTCTAATGTCTTTCTCGTCTGTTAGTGGGAAGTCATCCCATAGTTCCTTTAAGACGGTTTTATTCGAGTGAAGATTGGTTTGTTCCTGGTCATAGAAGCCAATTTGAACATTGCTGCCATAGTGAATATCACCATTGAGGAGAGTTTCACCTGATACGATTGCTTTAAGTAGAGTTGATTTCCCAATTCCGTTTGGCCCTACAAGCGCAACGCTCTCCTGGCGCTTCAAATCAAATGTTAGGTTGTCGTTTATGGTGTTATTTGGATAGCCAATCGCTAGTTCTCTTAGCGTTAAGACGTCGTTACCAGTTTGCTTATCGATCCCGAACGTAATATTAGCAGATTTCTCGTCGCCTTTTGGTTTATCTAGTCGCTCCATTCGATCAAGTTGCTTGCGCCGACTTTGGGCTCGTTTTGTAGTTGAGGCGCGAACGATATTCTTCTGAACAAACTCCTCAAGTTTGGCAATTTCTTTTTGTTGCTTCTCAAACTCTTTCAATTGCTGTTCATACCGTTGTTCTTTTTCATCAAGGTAATAACTGTAGTTACCTTCAAATCTTTCCGCACGATGACGTGATACTTCATAAACTTTATTTACAATTTTATCGAGAAAATAACGGTCGTGAGAGACGATTAATAAGGCACCAGAATAGTTTTGAAGATAGCCTTCAAGCCAAGTAAGTGTTTCGATGTCCAGGTGGTTAGTGGGCTCATCTAGAATAAGTAATTCTGGTTTTGTTAGTAAAAGCTTACCAAGGGCAAGGCGTGTTTTCTGACCGCCGCTTAACGTTGAGATTTTTGTGCTGTAATCAAAGTCTTTGAAGTTGAGTCCATGTAAAACCGTACGAATGTCTGCTTCGTATTTGTATCCGCCCTGATCTTTAAAGGCGACTTGAAGTTCATCGTATTCTTTTAAAATTCGTTCATATTCAGTTTCATTCTCGTAAACATCAGGATTGCCCATCTTCTGCTCGTAACTCCTGAGTTCAGATTCCATTTTTCGCAAACGATTGAAGACGCCAAGCATTTCTTCCCAGATTGATAAATCTGATTCTAAACCTGTATCCTGAGCCATATAGCCGATGGAAACACCTTTCGGCTTAATAATGTCTCCTGAATCATAGGAAAGCTGACCTGTTATCATCTTGAGAAGGGTGGACTTGCCTGCGCCATTACGTCCGACAAGTGCTACACGGTCTCGTGATTGTACTTCTAATTTAATATTCGATAAAATGGTATCAGCACCAAATGATTTGGTGAGTCCATTAACTTGCAATACGATCATGTTCTTTCACCTCTATTTCCTTCCTTAAATCCGTGAAAAACGGTTAGTAAGGAAAGGTTATTTCCTGGTGTATCACCGATAGTTCGGCATTATCCGAGTTTCCTTTAAGTTTACCGCAGAGAGGACGAGCTGAGCAACTAAAGGAATGTGCATGAGTTAACAAAAAAAGTCATCAAAAAAACAGCAAAATCGAAAGAAATGGTGTATAGTCACAAGTAGCAGCATTATCCTTCTATCATCTTCGGATGAGGAAAGGGGCAAATATGAGTTCATTTACTCACTTTAATGAAGAAGGCCGCGCAAGAATGGTCGACATTTCTGATAAAACTCCCTCCGTTCGGACTGCAACAGCACGAACGAGCGTAAAGGTGAGTGAAGACATCTATTCTGGTATTCAATCAGGAACGATGAAGAAAGGCGATGTGCTTCAAGTCGCTCAAATTGCCGGAATTATGGCAGCAAAAAAAACATCTGATCTCATCCCCATGTGTCATCCGATAGCGCTTTCTGGCGTTGACCTTCATTTTTACTGGCAGGAGAAATCGCAAGCCTATGAGCTAATTATTGAGGCTCATGTGAAGACGAGCGGAAGTACTGGCGTTGAAATGGAAGCGCTGACGGCAGCCTCGGCAGCAGCATTGACGGTATATGATATGTGTAAAGCGGTGGATAAAGGCATCGTTATCGGGGAAACCTATCTTGTTACTAAAACAGGAGGTAAAAGCGGGGATTATGCGCGCGAATAACGTGACGATGGAGCGCGGAGATCAATATGGAGGTAGTGTATGGATATTGATCAGACAAAAATTCCGCAGGCGACAGCAAAAAGACTGCCGCTCTATTATCGATATTTAAAAAATTTAAGTGCATCAGGTAAACAACGCGTTTCGTCAGCAGAGCTTAGCGATGCCATCAAGGTCGATTCTGCTACAATTCGAAGAGATTTCAGTTATTTTGGTGCTCTTGGTAAAAAAGGCTATGGGTACAATGTTCATTATTTGTTATCCTTTTTTAGTAAGACGCTTGATCAGGATGAAACGACAAAAGTCGCGCTTATTGGTGTAGGTAATCTTGGAACGGCTTTCCTGCACTACAATTTCATTAAAAATAATAATACAAAGATCGAACTTGCTTTTGACGCAGACTCTGAAAAAGTAGGACAGGAGATTGGTGGCGTTCCAGTCTATCATATCGACGAGTTTCAAAAGCGGCTGAGAGAAAATGACGTTTCCGTCGTTATCTTAACCGTACCAGTTCATGTTGCTCAATCGATTGCCGATCAGATGGATCAAACAGGAATAAAAGGAATATTAAACTTTACGCCGGCACGATTAACGGTGCCGGATCACATTCGAGTGCATCATATTGATCTTGCAGTTGAGTTACAAGCACTAGTTTATTTCATGAAACATTATCCAGTATAACGACATGTTAAGGAGGTGACACGCATGGGAATGGGTGGCGCAAGTATCGCTTTAGTTGCTGTGGTTGCTTTAATTATTTTTGGACCTAAGAAATTACCTGAGCTTGGTAAAGCTGCAGGAAATACGCTTCGTGAATTTAAAAATGCAACAAAAGGTTTAGCGGATGATGATGATGAACCAAACGAAAAGAAAAATAACGACAAGTAATCGGTTAGGACGGATAGTGAATGGAGGATCAGAAGCAATCCATCTATGATCATTTAGAAGAATTAAGAAAACGGATTATTATTACAGTCGTTTTCTTAATTCTTTCCTTTATTGCGGGGCTGTTTCTGGCTAAGCCAGTCATTGTGTTCTTGCAACATGCTCCTGAAGCGCAGGGTATACCGATGAACGCGTTTCATCTGACTGACCCATTGAAAGTGTATTTCAGCTTCGCTTTTTTAATTGCTTTTATTATGACATCTCCACTGGCGCTTTATCAGCTGTGGGCATTTATTTCACCAGGATTATTTGAACACGAACGGAAAGTGACACTATCGTATATTCCCGCAGTGTTTATTTTGTTTCTTGGTGGTGTATCCTTTTCCTACTTTGTTTTATTTCCTTTTGTCATCGATTTTGTAGGGAATCTTGCTCAAAGTCTTAACATTCAAGAAATGTATGGAGCGAATCAATATTTCAGCTTTTTGTTTCAATTAACGCTCCCATTTGGGTTTGTTTTTCAGTTGCCAGTCATCGTTCTTTTCTTTACAAGGCTTGGTATGTTAAATCCAGCTATGCTTGTACAGATTCGAAAGTATGCCTATTTTGTCCTTCTTGTTATAGCGGGGATGATTACACCACCTGAAATCATTTCACATCTTATGGTTACAGTACCGCTGTTACTTCTGTATGAATTTAGTATCATTGTGTCACGATATGGCTACCGTAAAAGATTGCAGGCTGAAGCAAAACGGATCCTTGAGGAAGCTCAGGAAGAGAGCAATAATTAAATGCAAATAAAAAGCGATAGGGGAAGCCCCTATCGCTTTTCGTTATCATCTTTTTTCTTTAGTTCCGTTATCCTTCTTTTCAAGACGAAGAAACGAATAGCATAAACAAAATCTACCGTAGCGAGAACCATCAGCAGAATGGTATAAAAACTCCATATTTCCCCGTTACTACTAGCGCTTTGAATCGCCAGGTAGGTGAAGAGGGAGCCAAGTCCCAAGTAGAAAAAACCCATTACAATTGGTGAAAGTTTCATGAAAAGAGTCCTCCAATAAACGATTGCATCTCGTTCAGCTGCTTTTCCATCTCCATAATATCATCAGAAAAATAGACGTTAATTAATACAACAAAAGTATTCATCGTCATATGAGCAATGATTGGTACAATCAGACGCTTCGTTTTTACATAAAGAAAGGCGAAGGTGAGTCCCATTGCTGTATAAATAAGAATATGAGAAAAGTCAAAATGAATCGCTGCAAAAATAACAGAGCTGAGTATGCCGGCAATCCAAAAATTAAATCGTTTGTATAACGAACCGAAAATAACTTTTCGGAAAACAATTTCCTCAAGAATTGGTCCGATAATTGATGTCACAATAATAAAAACAGGTGCCGCTTTTGCGACTTCTATCAGCATTTCTGTGTTTTCAGAACCAGGATCAATCCCAAATACGTTCATTTCGATCATTGCAGCAATAATTTGGGAAGCATAAGCCATGAATACGCCTAGAATGCTCCATCCAACCGCCTGACCAGGAGAGACGCGCGTTGAGCGTTCAAAAGGGACGTCCGGAGTGGAACGGAGAAGAAATAGCATGATAATCAGTGCTGTCAGAAAACTAAACACAGACCAAGTGACGACTGGATCAGGGATGTTTAATTCCTGAAGTAGGGGAACGCCTACTAATCCTGAGAGCTGCATTACAATATAAGTAATCAATATAGTCCAATAATGTTTGGCCAAGAAGCATAACTCCTTTTAATGGTTTGCATGCCGTAAATGGCATTTTGCATACTCGTATTAGTTTAACACACTTTCTGAAGGGAATGCCGTTCACAAGACTTCGTATAACTATTTCATATAGCTATATCGAATATAATCGAAAAACAGGCCATAAGTCTTATCAGTTTATGTCACATGGTGACGAGTTAAGGAGAAAAGAAAAAACTGAAAAAAAAATCAACTTAAGTACTTGCAAAAGAATAGTGAATTATTTATTATATACATGTGTTAGCACTCGACGATGGTGAGTGCTAAAAAACGAATCAAACCATAATTTCCATCTGAGGAGGGTGTTTGAGTTGTTAAAGCCTTTAGGTGATCGAGTAGTCATCGAACCAATTCAATTAGAAGAAAAAACGTCTAGTGGGATCGTACTTCCAGATTCTGCGAAAGAAAAGCCACAGGAAGGTCGCGTCGTGTCTGTAGGTAGCGGTGCACTAACTGATGGTGGAGAGCGTGTAGCTCTTGAAGTATCAGAAGGCGACGCTGTTATTTACAGTAAGTATGCTGGTACTGAAGTAAAGTATGACGGTAAAGAGTATTTGATTCTTCGTGAGAACGATATTCTTGCAGTCGTAGGCAAGTAAAAACAAAAATAAAAAGTACTACATACATTTAGGAGGGTAACAAATGGCAAAAGATATTAAGTTCAGTGAAGAAGCCCGTCGCGCAATGCTTCGCGGTGTTGATTCTCTTGCGAACGCAGTTAAAGTTACACTCGGACCAAAAGGACGTAACGTTGTCCTCGAGAAGAAATTCGGATCTCCACTTATCACAAATGATGGTGTAACGATCGCGAAAGAAATCGAGCTTGAAGATGCATTCGAAAACATGGGTGCAAAGCTTGTCGCTGAAGTAGCTAGCAAAACAAATGACGTTGCCGGTGACGGTACAACAACTGCAACCGTTCTTGCGCAAGCTATGGTACGTGAAGGTCTTAAAAACGTAGCATCTGGTGCGAACCCAATGGTTATCCGTAAAGGAATTGAGAAAGCAACTAGAGCTGCTGTTGAAGAACTTAAAAACATTTCTAAGCCAATCGAAGGCAAAGAGTCAATCGCACAAGTTGCGTCAATCTCTGCTGCTGACGAAGAAGTAGGTCAATTGATCGCTGAAGCAATGGAGCGCGTTGGTAACGACGGCGTTATCACTGTTGAAGAATCAAAAGGATTTGCTACTGAGCTAGAAGTAGTAGAAGGTATGCAGTTCGATCGTGGATATGCATCTCCTTACATGGTTACAGACTCCGACAAAATGGAAGCTGTTCTAGAAGATCCTTATATCCTTATCACTGATAAGAAAATTGCAAGCATCCAAGATGTTCTTCCAGTGCTTGAGCAAGTGGTTCAACAAGGTAAACCACTTCTTATGATTGCTGAAGACGTTGAAGGTGAAGCACTTGCAACACTCGTTGTGAACAAGCTTCGTGGAACATTTAACGCAGTAGCAGTTAAAGCTCCTGGCTTCGGTGACCGTCGTAAAGCAATGCTTGAAGATATCGGTACACTTACTGGCGCTGAAGTGATTACAGAAGATCTTGGTCTTGATCTTAAACAAGCGAACATGACTCAGCTTGGTCGCGCTTCTAAAGTTGTAGTAACGAAAGAAAATACAACAATCGTTGAAGGCTCTGGCGAAACTGATAAAATTGCTGGTCGCGTAAACCAAATCAAAGCTCAGCTAGAAGAAACAACTTCTGAGTTCGATAAAGAAAAGCTTCAGGAACGTCTTGCTAAGCTTGCTGGCGGCGTAGCTGTCATCAAAGTTGGTGCGGCAACTGAAACTGAATTGAAAGAGCGTAAACTTCGCATTGAAGATGCTCTTAACTCAACTCGCGCAGCGGTTGAAGAAGGAATCGTATCCGGTGGTGGTACAGCGCTAGTGAACGTCGTTAAGGCTGTTCAAGCTGTAGAAGCTTCTGGAGATGAAGCAACTGGCGTTAAGATTGTTCTTCGTGCACTAGAAGAGCCAATCCGTCAGATCTCTCACAACGCTGGTCTTGAAGGATCTGTTGTGGTTGAGCGCCTTAAAGGCGAGAAAATCGGTATTGGCTTTAACGCTCTTACTGGTGAGTGGGTAAACATGGTTGACGCTGGTATCGTTGACCCTACAAAAGTAACTCGTTCTGCTCTACAAAATGCAGCATCCGTATCTGCTATGATTCTTACTACAGAAGCAGTAATCGCAGATAAGCCTGAAGAAAATGCAGGCGGCGGTGGCATGCCTGATATGGGCGGCATGGGTGGAATGGGCGGTATGGGCGGCATGATGTAATTCATGCTCCCATCTGCTCAGAATACCTGAGTGAATGGAAAGCTTCCTCCAGTTTTATGACTGGGGGAAGCTTTTTTTGTATTAAAACTTGAGAATAGATAAATCACATCCTATTCTGTCTATATTACAAAAAATACTTGTAACAGCAAGTCTATCGGTATAAAATAAAACAACAGGTCATCTGATGACTTGTTGTTTTATGATTTTGACTGAAAACGCTAACAAAAATGAAGCTATTAAAACGGAGGGATGTTGATGTTACTACTTGTAGCTTTAAGTGCCATTTTAGCCCCATTTCTCTTTCTGGTGCTCCTTCGGATGCCGGCTAAAAAGGGAATGTTCTTCAGCGCAATCATTGTGATCATCTTATCTTTTTTAGTATGGGGAGTAGAGGGAGACGTCATTTTAGCTTCTGTTTTAGAAGGATCGCATAAGGCGCTCACGATTTTATTTATTTTGTTCGGGGCGATCGCGTTATTAAATACTCTTCGTCGAACGGGCGCTGTGAATCGCATTAATCAAGGGTTTCGGAATATTTCAACGGACATGCGGGTCCAAATTGTCATTGTCGCTTTTTTATTTGGGGCTTTAATTGAAGGGGCTGCAGGGTTTGGTACTCCAGCGGCATTGACGGGACCACTGCTTGTAGCGTTAGGTTTTACACCGTTGGCAGCTGCAGCAATTGCTCTTATCGCAGATAGCTCATCCGTCTCTTATGGCGCTGTCGGTACGCCGATTCAAGTTGGACTTAGTAATCTACCAGATGCGGGTTTGTCTTTTTATCAAGATATAGGGGTGCAAGTTGCTTTTTTTGATTTATTTGCTGGTACGTTTATTCCGTTTATATTAGTTGTCGTTCTAATTGTCTTTTTTGGAAAGAAGAAAGGTTTGAAGGATGGCGTTGAGATGCTGCCATGGACATTATTGATTGGACTTACTTATACGTCATCTGCATATATCTATGCGGTTTTGTTCGGTCATGAGTTTGTTGCGATTTTAGCTTCTCTTACTGGCTTAGTTGTCGCTACGATCACTGCAAAGAAAGGTTTTTTGCTTCCAAAGACTTCGTGGCAGGATGCCCTTCAAGAGGATTTTGTTATTGAAGAAAAAGGATCTAATATGGGATTAGCATCAGCGTGGTCTCCTTACTTGATTATTGTAGGTCTATTGTTAATGACGCGAATTGTACCTTCCATAAAGAACTTTACATTAAGTTGGGTGGATTTATCCTGGACGAATATTATCGGGATCGAGGGTATAACGTCCAAGTGGCAAGTCTTGTATTCACCAGGTTCCGTATTAATTTTGGCAACGATTATTGCAGTGGTCATTCAACGAAAATCTTTCCGTCATTTTTCGGCTGCTGCAAAGGAATCGATTGTATCGATGAAAGATGCCGCTTTAGCGTTATTCGCTACCTTAGCTTTAGTACAGGTTTTTACGAACTCAGGCATGAATACGAATGATTTGATTAGCATGCCTCAATACATAGCGCAAACCCTTGCGAGTGGATTTGGTTCCATGTGGGTGCTTGCGGCACCGTTTCTTGGTGAATTAGGAGCCTTTATTACCGGAAGTGCAACAGTGTCAACGCTAACCTTTTCCCCTATCCAATATAGCATTGCGGAGGAAACGGCTCTTGCGAAGGATACAATTTTATCGCTACAGGTGATTGGCGCTGCTGCAGGCAATATGATTTGTGTTCATAATGTGGTAGCGGCAGGGACAGTCGTTGGTCTTTCTGGAAAAGAAGGGGACATCATTCGAAAAACGCTATTACCAGCTCTGCTATACGGATTATTGGTGGGATTAGCAGCCTTATTCACGACGGTACTGTTATAATGACCCGATAACTTTTCCATTTGTAAGATTTAGAGTAAAATAGAAGTAACATATGATGGGAAGTTGGAGGAAGAATGGTGGAATATAAACCGATTCGATCGAAAAAGATCTATGAACAAGTTGCAGATTCTCTACTCGAATCGTTAAAAAGTGGCAGCTTAAAGTCAGGAGATAAACTCGATAGCGTAGAAGTGTTGGCAAAGAACTTCAATGTTGGAAGGTCTGCTATACGAGAATCTTTAAGTGCGCTTCGAGCAATGGGAATTCTTGAAATGCGACAGGGGGAAGGGACGTATGTGAAGTCCTTTGATGCTTCGCGTTTTTCGCTTCCAGTATCCGTAGCATTTTTGATGAAATCAGAAGATCTAAAAGAATTATTGGAAGTGCGGAAGATTCTAGAGGTCGGCGCAGCGGGATCAGCAGCTTCCTCACATCAAGAAGAAGATTTGTCTCCTATGAAGGACGCCCTTAGGAAGATGGAAGAGGCAAAAGGTAGTGGGGAGATTGGTGATCAGGCAGACTTAGCGTTTCATATGGCTCTGGTTAATGCGAGTCACAACCAAATGCTGATTAACTTAATGAATAGTGTTTCTGAAATTATGATACAAGCGATGCGAGAAACGCGAAAATTACTGCATACGCCGGAAGGCACAGAACGTTTGTTACAGGAACATGAAAGAATATTAGATGCGATTGAATCTCGTAATGAGGAAAAAGCACGAGAGGCGATGTTAGCACATCTTAACAATGTGGAAGATTCACTAGCCCACTTTATAAAATAAGGGATCTGATATTAGCAGTTTCCTTTTTTATTTATCATAGTCATCAGATGACCTTATGTTTAAAATAGGAGGTATTATTATGAAGGTTTCGTTATTTATTACTTGTTTATGTGACACGTTCACGCCTGATGTAGGGAAGGATACGGTGGAATTGTTAGAGCGCTTTGGATGTGAAGTGGACTTTCCAGCTGGACAGACGTGCTGTGGACAACCAGCTTATAACAGCGGATACAAAAGCGAGTCGATTAAAGGGTTGAAACAAATGATCAAGGCATTTGAACAATCTGAATATGTCGTTGGACCTTCAGGTTCATGCGTCCATATGATTAAAGAATATCCGAAAGTGTTAGCTGATGAACCGGAGTGGGCTGAAAGAGCACGTAAGTTGGCAGGCAAAACATATGAGTTAACACAATTTATAGTTGAAGTGCTAAATGTAAAAGACGTTGGTTCAACGTTTACTGGAACGGCAACATATCATCCTTCTTGTCATATGACTCGTTTATTGGGTGTGAAGGATGCTCCGAGAATTTTATTGGAAAATGTAGAAGGACTAAATCTTATTGATCTGCCACTGAAAGAGGATTGTTGTGGATTTGGAGGTACATTCGCTGTCAAAAATTCTTTGATATCTGGAGAGATGGTGCAAGAGAAAGCGGAGCATATTGGAGAGACGCAAGCGGATTATTTAATTGGTGGAGACATGGGGTGCTTGATGAACATGGGTGGTCGTTTGCGTAGAAACGGACAGGAAGTAAAGTTTCTTCATATTGCACAAGTACTGAACGCTCAATAAGGAGGGATAAAATGAGTATTAAAATTGGTCAAAAATCTTATGGTGATCGTATCCAAGATGGTCTTAGTAATTCCTTTATGAGAAAAGCTGTTTCTGGAGCTCAAGGTCGCTTCCGTTCGGGGCGATTAAAAGCAGCAGAAGAACTTGGTGATTGGGAAGATTGGAGAACCCTTGGTGAAGAGATTCGTTCTCATACGATGGAAAATCTGGATTATTATTTGCGTCAATTGAGTGAGCAGGTGGAAAACCGAGGTGGGACCGTCTTTTTTGCTAAGACTGCGGAAGAAGCGAACGAGTATATTCAGGAGATTGCGAAGAAAAAACAAGCAAAAAAAGTAGTTAAATCAAAATCAATGGTGACAGAAGAAATTGGTTTGAATGAAGCGCTAGAAAAGAGCGGGTGTGAAGTTGTCGAATCGGACCTTGGTGAGTGGATTTTACAATTGGATGAAGACCCACCATCTCATATTGTGACGCCAGCGCTTCATAAAAACAAAGAGCAAATTCGCGAAACGTTTATGAAGAAGAAGGGATATACCGGTTCGGATGATCCCGTTGAGCTAGCCGCATTTGCACGAGAGCAATTGCGTCAGGACTTTCTAGAAGCAGATATTGGGGTTACGGGATGCAACTTTGCGGTTGCGGAATCTGGAGCAATTACGCTTGTTACGAATGAAGGAAATGCGAGGATGGTCACGTCTCTACCTGACACCCAAATCTCAGTCATGGGCATGGAGCGAATAGTGCCAACTTGGGAGGACTTAGAAGTCGTTGTTAGTTTGTTGACTCGTGCAGCTGTTGGTCAAAAACTTACGAGCTATATTACAGCATTAACTGGAACGCGCCTCGAAGATGAAGTAGATGGCCCGGAAGATTTTCATCTTGTCATTGTAGACAATGGGCGTTCGAAAATACTAGGAACTGAGTTTCAATCGGCTCTTCATTGTATTCGCTGTGCTGCGTGTATTAACGCGTGTCCGGTTTATCGTCATGTTGGTGGGCATTCGTATGGATCGATTTATCCAGGACCGATTGGAGCTGTATTAACCCCTCTGCTGGATGGATACGAGGATCACAAAGATCTCCCGTATGCTTCGACCTTATGTGCTGCATGTACCGAAGCATGCCCTGTTAAAATTCCTCTTCATGAGCATTTAATCAGACACCGAGAAATCATCGTAGAACGCGAAAAAATGACGACCAAAGCAGAGAAAATGATGATGATGGGTTTCGCTAAATGGGCCTCCACACCAGCGGCCTATAAATTGTCGACGAAAATGGCTAGAACGACGCTAAAGCCCTGGACAAAAGACGAATATATCGAAAAAGGTCCAGGTCCGATGAAAGGCTGGACGGAACAACGCGATTTCCCTGCGCCATCGAAGGAGCGTTTCCGGGATTGGTATCGACAACGAGAGCAGAGGAGTGATCATTAATGGCTATTCATAACCGGGAAGCGTTTTTGGACAACGTCGCTGAGCAACTGGGTCGAACGCGGAGAACGAAAGTGGAATCGCCTGTTTATTCTGTTCATCCGCAGGAGCGTGTTTTTCAAGGTGCAACGCAAGATGAGCTAGTCGGGAAATTGGAAGAACAGTGTAAAGTCATTCATACTTCTTTTACGAGTACGACCTTAGAAACTCTTGGAGAAACGTTACGGACAGTACTTAACGACTATAGTGTAACCAAAGTTGTTGGTGCAGCAGGGGCGAGGAATGATGCAACTCACTTGAGTACCGTGTACGCAGAACTTCAATCTGAAGGCTATGATATTCACCTTTGGGATGAGAACAAAGGACGAGAAAATGTTACTTTTGCAGAACAGGCGGGAGCAGGGATTGTGTTCAGTGATATTACACTGGCCGAATCCGGAACCGTCACGCTGTTTAACGATCGCTATAACGGTCGTTCGATTAGCTTGCTTCCGGAAACGTTCATTGCCATTGTTCCAAAGAGTACGCTCGTACCTCGAATGACGCAAGCGAGTCAATTGATTCATGAAGAAGAAAAGAAAGGAAATCCTGTTTCCTCCTGTGTAAGCTTTGTGACTGGACCAAGTAACAGTGCCGATATTGAAATGAATTTAATTGTCGGTGTGCACGGGCCGGTGAAAGCGACGTATATACTGGTTGACGATTTGTGATGATTTATAACGAAAGTTCGTGGTAAGAAAGCTTACAGTATGTAAGGTCAGATATAGAGGTAGGGTCTTATCTCAATCACGTGATATTAACGGCATGATGTCATTCATCCTACCCCTTTCGGCCGGTAGCTCCGTATTGCAATTGAAAGCATTCTCTAGGTGATGAGCCTTTGGAATGTTTTTTTTGTTTGTGAATAGACAATATTTTCTAAATCAGTCTTAAGACGGAGTACTTATCAAACTGAGGGTCATCGTCTAGATTTCTATGATTCGCTACACTTAAAGTATCAAAACAGCAGGGGTGTTAGTAATGGCGATGAAAGAAAATGTTATGGAAAGAATGCCGGATGTAAAATCAGACAAGATTGACTCCATATTTAAAAATAAAAATTTCCTTCTTTTATGGGCGGCAGCGTTTTTATCAAGCTTTGGCATTTCCTTCTTTCTTTTTGCTGAGAGCTGGTACGTGGTGAATGTTTTAAATCTTGAAGCTTCACTCGGACTCATTTACATTGCTTCAAGTATTCCAAGACTAGTATTTATGGTGATAAGTGGCACGGTAGCGGATCGCATGAGTAAGACGAAGATCATGTTCTTATCTGATTTTTCAAGAGGGGTCCTTCTTAGTGGTTTAGTACTCTGGTTTATATTTGGAGATATCACTCTTTGGACATTTGTTGGAGTTGCCTTCTTCTTTGGAATTTTAGATGCTTTTTTCTGGGCAGCAGAGAGCGCTGTGATCCCATCGATTATTCGAAAAGAAAATCTGACTCGAGGCAATTCAATTATTCGAATGACTAATCAGGCATCGTTTATTATTGCACCTATGCTCGCAGGATTACTTATTGCTTTTGGAAGCTATGAAATCGTCTTCGCTGTAACAGCGCTAATGCTTTTTCTTGGAAGCGTATTGATTTATTTGATGAAAATCCCAAAACAAGAAGCAGAACAGAATCATCAAGACCAAACTTTTTTTGAAACTTTTAAAGAAGGTCTTCTCTATGTGAAAGAATCTAGGATTCTGGTGGTAGTTGTACTAACAACGGTCTTTATGAATCTATTTCTCGTTGGACCACTTTCCATGGGGCTACCTCTTTTTGTGAAAACAGTCTTAAATGGAGATGCATTTGCTTTCAGTTTAATGGAAGCCGGGGCGGCGATTGGAATGTTAATTGGGGCAGTAGTAATCGGTATTCTTAATCTAACGAAAGGACGAGGAAAAGTAGCTTTGCTTGCGTTAATCATTTCTGGTTGTGCTTTTATAGGTCTGAGTTTCTCGACGGAGCTATGGGTAAGTATTGTCATGCTCGTTATTTTTGGGGCGTGTCTTTCTGGAAGTAACATCCCTTTATTTTCTGCAATTCAGTCATTGATCCAAGAGAAAGTGCTAGGGCGAGTAATGGGTTTGCTGTCTTTAGCTTCAATGGGGCTTATTCCTGTTAGCTATGCGATGACTTCCCTTCTTCTCTCAGCAGGTATTGGCATTCAACATATCATGTCAGGCGGTGCGTTTCTAGTTGTGCTGTATGCTTGCTTCGTCTATGTGAAATATCATGAATTGAGAAATGTAGATTAATGCGATTATGGGTTCATAAATCATTGAGATTAATAAAGGGGAGCGCAGTAACGAATACCTAATTATCTAAATATAAGGTTTGATCTTATTTTATTGAGGGAACCACTATATATACGATTTTACATATATTAGCGGGAGGTATTACTGTGAGCGAGGACAATAAGAAAAAAGAACAGTTAGAACAATATAGCACAAATGATAAAGGGAAAATGACGACAAACCAGGGTCTAAAAGTTTCGGAAGATGAATTTTCTCTTAAAGCTGGTGAACGCGGTCCAACTTTGATGGAAGACTTTCATTTCAGAGAAAAAATGACGCATTTCGACCATGAGCGTATACCTGAACGTGTCGTACACGCAAGAGGATTTTCCGCTCACGGTGAATTTGAAGTATATGATTCATTGGAAGAGTATACGGATGCAGAATTCTTAAAAGATCCTTCCAGAAAAACGCCAGTATTTGTTCGGTTTTCAACGGTGGCAGGTTCAAAAGGTTCTTCTGAAACGGTTCGAGATGTGAGAGGATTCTCAACGCGTTTCTATACAGATGAAGGGAACTACGATTTAGTTGGGAATAACATGCCAGTCTTTTTCATTCAGGATGCTATTAAATTCCCTGACTTAATTCATGCGGTCAAACCTGAACCTCATAACGGTATGCCGCAAGCTGCCTCTGCCCATGATACATTCTGGCACTTTATTGCTAACAATCAAGAATCAGCACATATGGCGCTATGGGCAATGTCAGACAGAGCGATCCCTCGAAGCCTACGTATGATGGAAGGTTTTGGTGTTCATACATTCCGGTTTGTGAATGCAAAAGGAGAAGCGCGGTTTATTAAGTTTCACTGGAAACCAAAGTTGGGCGTACACTCACTCGTGTGGGATGAAGCGCAAAAAATCTCAGGTAAAGATGCTGATTTCCACCGCGGCGACTTATATGAGTCTATTGAAAATGGTGACTACCCTGAGTGGGAACTAGGCGTGCAAATTATCAAAGAAGAAGATGAATTCAACTTTGACTTTGACGTTCTTGATCCAACTAAGATTTGGCCTGAAGAAGATATCCCTGTCAAAATCGTTGGGAAAATGACATTAAACCGAAATGTTGAGAACGTATTTGCTGAAAACGAACAGGTTGCTTTCCATCCTGGTAATGTCGTAAAAGGCATCGACTTTTCCAATGACCCGCTACTTCAAGGGCGCTTGTTCTCTTATACAGATACACAAATCAACCGTTTTGGAAGTGCGAATTATCATGAATTACCGATTAATCGACCTGTTTGCCCGTTCTTTAATAATCAGCGTGATGGCTTTATGCGCCAAACAATTAACAAAGGCCAGGTAAGCTATCACAAAAATTCTCTTGCTGATAATCAGCCAGAACCGGCTACAGAAGAAGAGGGTGGCTACGTTCATTATCAGGAGAAAGTAGAAGGTCATAAGGTTCGCGCACGCAGTGAAAGTTTTAAAGACCATTTCTCTCAAGCGGTTCTTTTCTATAACAGCATGAGTGATGTGGAGAAAGAACATATTAAGAATGCCTTTAGCTTTGAGCTCGGCAAGCTTAAGAGTAAGTCAGTTCAGCAACAAGTGGTCGATATGCTTTCGAATATCAATCTTGACCTTGCTCAAACCGTTGCTCAGAATGTTGGAGCTAAAGAACCTACAAAAGGTGGATCAAATATAACGAAGACATCACCTGCGCTTAGTCAACTAAATACAACGTTTACTGCGGATACTAGAAAAGTAGGTGTCATTGTAGACGATGGATTTAATGGAGAAGAACTCATACAAGTGCTTAATGAGCTTAAAGAAAAAGGCATTAAGCCTGAGCTCATTAGTGACAAGCGTGGTGTAAAAAAAGCCACTGACGGAGCCGAGGCTGAAATTGATCATACGTTCCTTACAAGCGAATCCGTTTTATTTGATGCTATTTATGCGGTTGGTGGAAATCAGGAAAGCAAAGGATTCTATCAATCCGCTAATTACTTTATCAATGAAGCATTCTCACACTTTAAACCGATCGGTGGAACGCATGAAGGTATGAAGTGGCTAGAGAATAACGACTTAGTAGGTCAACCAGGAGTAGTCACTGGTAAAGATATGAATACATTCGCGAAAGAGTTCAGTGAAGCTATTGCAACGCATCGTCATTGGGATCGTGAGCTAGTATAATGGAATAGAATGAAGGAAGAGAGGATTAGATCCTCTCTTTTTTTAATGGAATAAGTGAAAATCCTTGTTCAACCTTCAATCATTTCTTTTAACACTACCGCATGATTATGCTCCATGTCCTTGGCGCCAAATAAGAGAACGAGTCTTTCATTTGTAGCCATTTTCTTTAGTTCTTGTAATTTCGTCTGTGCCGTCTTACTTCCATTGATTTCTTCTTGATATGCTTTCTTAAAGTCTTCAAACTTATCAGGATCATGATCAAACCATTTTCGTAACGAAGAACTTGGTGCGATGTCCTTCATCCATTCATTTAAGTTGGCTTTTTCTTTTGAAATGCCTCTCGGCCATACGCGGTCAATTAGAATACGCTTCCCTTCAAGCGGGTAATCTTCTCCATAAATTCGTCTAAGAATAACTGACATTTAAACCACCTTCCGGATTTATTGGTCTCGTATTAGTAGTATATAACTTAAAAAAAGAAGTCAATCCTAGCGATTAGGATTGGCTTCTTTTTGATTTACCTTCTTAACATCCCATGTGGATCAATGACAAACTTTTTTGATACACCACTATCAAACTCATTATACCCTTGAGGTGCTTCATCGAGACTGATAACGGTTGCATTTACAGCTTTCGCGATATCCGCTTTTCCATTTAAAATCGCCATCATTAATTGACGGTGATACTGCATGACAGGTGTTTGTCCTGTAACAAAATGGTGGGCTTTTGACCAGCCAAGTCCAAATCTTACTTTAAGCGAGCCTTGCTTGGCATCTTTGTCATCTGCTCCAGGGTCCTCTGTTACATATAACCCTGGAATCCCCATCTTTCCTCCAGCTTCTACAACATCCATCATCGTATTTAGCACAATTGCCGGCTGCTCTTCGTTATCTGTTCCATGACCATAAGCTTCGAAACCAACTGCATCGATCGCACAATCCACTTCAGGTATACCGAGTATTTGTTCGATTTGTTCGCCGGGATCGTTGTGTTCTTTTAGATTAATTGTTTCACACCCGAAACTCCTTGCTTGAGCGAGACGTTCTTCTTTTAAATCTCCAACAATGACAACCGCAGCACCAAGCAACTGAGCAGAATGGGCTGCAGCGAGTCCAACTGGTCCTGCTCCAGCGACATACACAGTGGACCCTGTCGTTACTCCTGCACTAATCGCTCCGTGGTAGCCGGTAGGAAAAATATCCGATAGCATCGTTAAGTCGAGGATTTTCTCCATCGCTTTCTCTTTATCGGGAAAGGCTAGTAATTGAAAGTCTGCATAAGGAACCATCACATATTCGGACTGGCCACCAACCCAGCCGCCCATATCAACGTATCCGTAAGCTGCGCCCGGACGTTCAGGGTTTACGTTTTGACAAATATGGGTGTCCTGACGCTTACACATTTTGCATCGACCGCAAGCAACATTGAATGGAACAGAGACAATATCTCCTTTTTTAATGAATTCAACATCTCGTCCAACCTCAATCACTTCTCCGGTAATTTCATGGCCGAGAACTAAACCAGAAGGAGCGGTCGTGCGACCGCGCACCATATGCTGATCGCTCCCGCATATATTCGTCACGATATTCTTCAAGATTACTCCATGTTCACATTTACGGCCGGCATTACTCTTGGGAACGCCTGGCCCCTCACGAAGAACTAAATCCGGAAAGCTAATATCCTGAACTTCTACACGACCTGCACCTGTATAAACGACACCGCGATTACCTACCATTTAATTTCCTCCTTTTCGTTTTAGACGAGTGGGACGAGAGGCATAGCGTAATCTTATGTACTCACCTCATTATAATGGTTTGAAGATTCAGGATTCTTTTGGTGTTTTCGTCTGTAAATTGTATTCCCTTTTTCATCCAGTATGAAACGATTTGCGATGTAGCTAGTCATATCTTTATTTGGATCAATAATGAAATTATAGGAAAACTCGCTTCTTATTAACGTGCCTAAAGTATTTTTTGTTACAATAAGGTTATGAGTATTCAGACATTTACTCTTGCTAATTTGTTGGAAAATTGATAGGTAAAGAGGCCTGTTTTTAAAATAAAAATTTTGAGAATGACTATTGGAGGAATCAGCTATGAGTTCATCGTACCAATTTGATGCGTACCACCCGGCTGTCAAACAAGTGATTGAAAATATTGAGAAGGTGATGGTTGGTAAGCGAGATGTAACAGAATTAAGCCTGGTTGCGCTGCTTGCTGGAAGTCATGTCCTTCTGGAGGATGTACCGGGTGTTGGTAAAACGATGATGGTTCGTGCTCTTGCAAAATCAGTAGGTGCAAAGTTTAATCGAATTCAATTCACACCAGACTTACTTCCGTCTGATTTAACAGGTGTATCCATTTTTAATCAACGTGAGATGAAATTCGAATTTCGTAAAGGACCGTTATTAGGCAATATTATTTTGGCAGATGAAATTAACAGAACGTCACCTAAAACACAATCGGCCCTTCTAGAAGGAATGGAAGAGGGGAATGTAACGGTTGATGGAGAAACGCACATTCTTCCACAGCCGTTTTTTGTTATGGCGACACAGAATCCGATTGAATACGAGGGAACGTATCCTCTGCCGGAAGCTCAGCTTGATCGCTTTTTATTGAAGTTACGTATGGGCTATCCATCTCCTGAAGAAGAACTTGAAGTATTGAATCGTACGGAACACGCGCATCCAATTGACTCGATTGGGACGGCCCTTGAGCTGGAAGACCTTCTTGAGATACAGAAAAAGGTGAAAGCTGTGTTTGTTGAAGGGTCTGTTAAACAATACATTATCGATATCGTGAGTAGAACGAGAAATAACTCATCGATTTATCTTGGAGCTAGTCCACGCGGGTCACTCTCACTAATGAAAGCGTGTCAGGCGTATGCGTTCATGCGCAATCGCGATTATGTACTACCTGACGATGTGAAATTCTTAGCTCCTTTTGTATTATCCCATCGCATCATTCTTAAATCAGAGGCTGCGTTTGAAGGACAGAAGCCTGAGGAGATTATTAAGGAGATTCTTCATCGTGTAAGAGTTCCTCTTCAAAAGGAAGAGAAAGTGAAATGAGAGAGAAGCTAGCGAATAACAGAGTGTTAAAGTTTTTCTTTTTAGCACTGCTTTTCCTGATTACTTTTTCGTATGCGATGTTTCAGGGAGGTTTTGTGAGCTGGTTCTTGTTCTATAGTTTTTTACCTTTCGTTATCTATTCTATCCTTCTTATTTTCTATCCCTTGAGCGCAATCAAGATGACGCGATTGATCAGTCATACAGAATTAACAGATGGACAGGAGTTAACTGTTACGATCCAGATAGAGCGGAAAAGTCACTTTCCTCTTTTTTATTTAGTTGTTGAAGATATGCTTCCTGATCGGTTAGCTCCGTTTGCTAGAGAAGCCTCCTCAAGGTATCAAAAACGTTCACTTGCCTTGCTTCTTCCCATGTTCAAAAAAGAGTTAACTTATCGGTATACAATCAAGCCAATTCCGAGAGGAGAATACCATTTTAAGAAACTACGCTGTCGAACGGGGGACCTCTTTGGATTCGTCCAACATGAGAATATGATAGAGAACGATCAAGCGGTTTATGTTCTACCGCAATATCAAGAAATATCGTGGTCTCCCTATAATCAGCAGCTCTCTGGGACGAGACCTTCTCCACGTAAAGCAGATTTAGATTATTCTACGGCGGTTAGTGTTCGAGATTATGTACCAGGAGATAAATTGTCATGGATTGATTGGAAAGCAACCGCGCGTGGTTCGAAACTATTAACCAAGCAATTTGAACAACAAATTAGCCAGGATTATATGGTCTTCCTCGATCGAGAGACCGATCACTATGGTCGTGTAGATTCGCCTATATTCGAGAAGGGTGTAAGACTAGCTGCTTCCGTGACAAACGCTGCTTTAAAGCAGAATGCGATGATCGGCCTTGTTTCCTCGGGAAAAGATCATTCTGTTCTGAATATTAATGGTGGAAGAGCACAACGAAGGAGAGTATTTCATCATCTCGCACGAGTTCAAGCTAATGGGATGACAACGTTTGATACAGTTGTTAAAAGAGAGGCTCATCATTTCCCTGCTGGAACAGGTGTTATGATCATTAGTCCTTCGCTTGATGGGGCATTCACTTCTACGTTAAAAGAGCTTGTTGCACGAAAGGTTCAAGTGGAATTCTTTTATGTCACTGAGCACATTACGTTAGCGCAACAGGCTGAGCTTAATCAGCTTACTCTATACGGTGTTAAAGCACACGTGATTGCGGGAGATTCGTTTAATGAGGAAATAAAAGGGGGTGGGAAGCGTGCAACAAGGTAATGAAAAAACAGATTGGCTTTACGCGCTTCTCCTCTATGGATTGGGTTTTCTTCTGTTCTGGGAATGGCTACGACCTCTTTCGATCATTTCAGATACAGGTCAAACAGAAATTTTTATTCTGTTTACGGCATTTTTATTTTTGCTATCTTATTTTCAGCTACCTTTTTGGCTATCTTTCCCGATTAAAGGAGTGGCGTTAGTATATGCTCTACATGCCATGTTTTTTCCGGGACCGTTCTTTGAATTTCTGTGGGTAGATTACTTTCTATCAGACTTTTCACAGAACGTCGGTTTTCTATTTGATGGTAGTTTTGATCGTTTGTCAAATGTATTTCGAACCTTCTTGTTTTTCATATTGCTCTGGCTTATAAGTTATTTAATGCAATACTGGTTAATTCAAACAAGACGGATTTTCTTATTTCTATTAGTGACGATCGTTTACATTTCGGTTATTGATACCTTTACAACTTATCAAGCGGATAATGCGATTATTCGTATTGTGATCATTGGTTTTGTATTACTAGGTCTTCTTCAAATTCTGCGAATTCAAGAACAAGAGGGAGTTATTTTTTCAAAGGGTCGCTTCCCAGTCTATTGGCTTATGCCACTAGTTGTTGTTATTGCTTTTTCTTCTATATTCGGTTATATCGCTCCGAAGGCTGAGCCGCAATGGCCGGATCCGGTACCTTTCCTGAAGAAAACGACTGGAGATGGTGACGGAGAAGGAAGAAATGGAAACGGAATTAGTAAGATTGGATACGGAGAAGATGACTCACAACTTGGCGGCCCCTTCGTCATGGACGATACTCCGATCTTTACTGCACAAATTCAAGATAGAGGGTACTGGCGTGTTGAAACGAAAGATGTGTATACCGGAAAAGGTTGGGAATCTTCCGTACAAGATCGAGTTATTTTTGAAGGTAGCACAGAAACATTATTTGAAGATGGTGTTGAGTTAGAAGCCTTTGATATGAAGATGAATATGACTGGGAATGAGGAATTTGATTTTATTGTCCATCCAGGACAAGTAACAAACATCGAAACGGGCGCAGAAGTTCAACTACTGGAAAATCCTCTGACTGGAAAAGTGTTTACACAAAATCTTGGTGAGTCTATTGTGCTAGATAATTATAAGCTAGATTACGAATCACCTACCTTTTCTGAAAAGATGTTACGAGAAGCACCTGTTAACTATCCAGATCGGTTGGCAAATACGTACCTTCAATTACCGGAGTCCCTTCCTGAGAGAGTCGGTGATCTTGCTGAAGAAATTACGGTAGAAGAAGAAAATCCTTATGATAAGGCGAGAGCGATCGAAAATTACTTCGTAGGGAATGGTTTTGTATATGAAACAATGGACGTTGCCGTTCCTGGGGATAATGATGATTATGTCGATCAATTTCTTTTTGAAACGCAGCTAGGTTATTGCGATAATTTCTCTAGTTCGATGACCGTTCTTTTAAGAAGTCTCGGGATTCCAGCAAGATGGGTCAAAGGATTTACCGAGGGAGAATTTGTGGCAGCTGCTGGAGACTATCGAGAGTATGAAGTAACAAATAACAACGCACACTCGTGGGTTGAGGCATACTTCCCGGAAGTGGGGTGGGTTCCTTTTGAACCAACTCGAGGCTTCACTAACCAGGCTGATTTTGTTAGCGATTATAGTGATGATGAAGCGACAAATTCTGAAGCACCTGATCCTGCACAAACTGAAGAAGAGCAGGCGCAGCAGCAGGAACAAACACCAGAGGAACAGGCATCATCAGGTTCATCATCTGTATCGTTTGAATGGACAGTGTGGTATACCGTTGTGCTTGTGCTTATTCTGTTGTTACTTGGATACGTCGTATTTAAGAATTATAAGAAATGGTTGAAGCGATTGGTTATTTCAAGGTATAAGAAACGAGATGACGGAAAGGTGCTATCTGAAGCGTATTTTCGACTGCTATGGTTGTTAGACTTACATGGCATTAAGCGAGGGGAAAATCAGACTTTGCGGGAATATGCTGTTCAAGTTGACAGCAAGCTTCAAACAGAGGATATGAAGGAATTAACACGTCGCTACGAAGAAAATTACTATCGTGGAAAAGCGAACAGTGATGGTTGGAATGAAATGAAGGAATTATGGGAAAATTTAATTAAAAAGATGCAATCTTGACCGCTGTATAGACGGTTGATAGAATGAATCCATAGTTTGAACAACAAGTTGTAACCTTCGTATATCCCTGGGAATAAGGCCCAGAAGTCTCTACCGGATCACCGTAAATGATCTGACTATGAAGGCAGATACTCCTAGTATAAGCCAGGATTCTGCCTTTGTACCATGGCAGGGTTCTGGCTTTTTTTATATGACCTTGGATGAAAGAGATCGAAAAGCTTGTTAATCCCCTGTTTTTCGATTCGATTTCGGCAATGCTACTAGAGACTAAATAGAAGTGAGGGAATTAGATGTTAGAAGAACAGGAATCCATTATTGTCCTCGATTTCGGTGGACAGTACAATCAACTAATTGCTAGACGTATTCGTGACCTTGGTGTGTTTAGTGAATTGCACCCGAACACGATTACTGCTGAAGAAGTAAAGAAAATTAATCCAAAGGGAATTATCTTCTCAGGTGGTCCGAACAGCGTATATGGTGAAGACGCGCCGCGCTGCGATGAAGAAATTTTCGAGCTTGGCATTCCGGTTCTTGGCATCTGTTACGGCATGCAGCTAATGACACATCACTTTGGCGGAAGTGTAGAAGCGGCGAAACACCGTGAGTATGGTAAGGCGATGCTGACAATCAAGGACAAATCCCCATTATATGATGGTCTACCAGAAGAACAATCTGTATGGATGAGTCACGGTGATCTTGTTAAAGCTCCACCTGAAGGATTTGAAGTGGCCGCAACAAACCCATCTTGTCCAGTTGCGGCAATGAGCGATGCTTCTCGCCACCTATATGGCGTTCAGTTCCACCCGGAAGTTCGTCACACTGAGCACGGCAATGAACTATTGAAAAACTTTGTTTATAAAGTGTGTGAGTGTGATGGTAACTGGTCAATGGAAAACTTCATCGATGAGCAAATTAATGAAATCCGTGAAGCCGTTGGGCATAAAAAAGTTCTATGCGCCCTTAGTGGTGGAGTTGACTCTTCTGTAGTTGCCGCCCTCATTCATAGAGCCATCGGTGACCAGCTAACATGTATGTTTGTCGATCATGGTCTTCTTCGCAAAGGCGAAGCAGACAGCGTAATGAAAACATTTGGTGAAGGCTTCGATATGAATTTGATCAAAATTGACGCTGCTGATCGTTTTCTTACAAAGCTTAAAGGTGTAACTGATCCAGAGAAGAAACGAAAAATCATTGGTAACGAGTTTATCTATGTTTTTGAGGAAGAGTCTGAAAAGCTTGAAGACATGTCCTTCTTAGCACAAGGAACACTTTACACAGATATCGTTGAGAGTGGAACAGCGACTGCTCAAACCATCAAGTCCCACCACAACGTAGGCGGTCTGCCTGAAGATATGAAGCTCGATTTGATTGAGCCCTTAAATATGCTTTTCAAAGATGAAGTTCGTAAAGTAGGTACAGAGCTTGGTCTTCCAGACGAAATTGTATGGAGACAGCCGTTCCCGGGGCCGGGTCTTGGTATCCGTGTGATCGGAGAAGTGACAGAAGAAAAGTTAAAAGTTGTACGTGAATCTGACGCGATTCTTCGTGACGAAATTAAAAAAGCAGGGCTTGATCGTGATATCTGGCAATATTTCACCGCGCTTCCTGATTTCCGTAGTGTTGGTGTTATGGGTGATGCGAGAACGTATGACTACACAATTGGTGTTCGTGCTGTAACATCAATCGATGGCATGACATCTGACTGGGCGCGTATCCCATTTGAAGTCCTTGAAGTTATCTCTACAAGAATTGTTAACGAAGTGGATCACGTTAACCGCGTTGTGTATGACATTACTTCTAAGCCGCCCGCTACAATTGAGTGGGAGTAAACACGAACGAAATATAAATAAATAGATAAAATGTTCGTGTTTTGTATTGACGGCTTGTGAGAAAGCTGATACACTACAAAAGTAAATAAATAGAACGACCATCCATCGTATAACATCGGGAATAAGGCCCGAAAGTCTCTACCAGGTTACCGTAAATAACCTGACTACGAAGGAAATAGAGAAAGTATTGAAACGTCTTGCTCATGTAGCGACTCGTGGAGAACCTTCTCTTTTCCTATTAGTCCGCTCCGGGTAGAGAACCCGGAGCTTTTTTCTTTTTATGAATAGTTAACCTAAATGAATCAAGAATAAAGAATGGTTACTAACCGTTAGAAAGATGGATGAAGGGGAATAAGGGGGACTTAAAGAAATGGATCGTTTTTTTCGTTTTCATGAGCATAATACAACATATAGAAAAGAAACTATTGCTGGATTAACGACGTTCTTATCAATGGCTTACATTCTATTTGTGAATCCGGCTGTTTTGGCCGATGCAGGAATGGATCAAGGAGCTGTCTTTACTGCCACAGCACTTGCTGCTGCGCTCGGTACTTTAATTATGGGTGTTCTAGCGGGATATCCAATCGCTCTGGCGCTAGGAATGGGATTGAATGCGTTCTTCACCTATTCTGTTGTCACCGTTATGGGCGTACCGTGGGAAACAGCACTTGCAGGGGTACTTGTTTCAGGAATTATCTTTATTATTATTACCATTTTTAAAGTTAGAGAAATGATCATCAACGCGATTCCGATGGAATTAAAATACGCGGCAGCGAGCGGGATTGGACTTTTTATAGCATTTATCGGTCTTCAAAGCGCAGGAATTGTTCAAAACAATGATTCTACACTTGTTCAACTAGGTAATCTTCTCGCCGGTCCGACGTTACTTGCAGTCTTCGGATTAATTATTACTGTTATCTTAATGGTTCGTAACGTAACGGGCGGTATTTTCTACGGAATGGTGATTACAGCCATCGTAGGTATGATCTTTAACCAGGTGCCGATTCCAAGCGGGATTGTGGGTAGCGTACCAACTCTTGAACCAACTTTCGGCGTTGCTTTAGGTCATCTTGGTGATTTGTTTACAATTGACATGCTTGTCGTGGTTCTCACGTTCTTATTCGTCGATTTCTTCGACACAGCGGGTACTTTAATAGCTGTTGCGACGCAGGCAGGCATAATGAAAGACAACAAACTTCCAAGAGCAGGGAAAGCATTGTTTGCTGATTCATCTGCAACTGTTCTTGGGGCTGTACTTGGTACGTCAACAACTACAGCCTACATTGAATCTTCATCAGGAGTAGCGGCAGGTGGTCGAACTGGTTTTACATCTGTTGTAACAGCAGGATTTTTCTTGTTAGCACTATTCTTCTCTCCGTTACTAGCAGTGGTCACACCTTCAGTTACAGCACCAGTCTTGATTATAGTCGGTGTCCTGATGGTGAGCGTACTCGGTAACATTGAGTGGAAACGATTTGAGATTGCGGTTCCAGCATTCTTAACAATTGTTGCAATGCCATTAACATACAGTATTGCAACAGGGATTGCGTTAGGATTTGTAATGTACCCGATCACTATGGTCGTAAAAGGTGAGGGGAAAAATATTCATCCAATCATGTATGGTTTGTTCTTTGTATTTATCGCATATTTCGTGTTTTTAGCATAGTTCGTTTTGGAGCAGTCGAGAAATCGGCTGCTTTTTGTTATGTAGTGATACTCTTCGGTTTGTTCCATTATTAAGGTGAGATCAAGTTTCGTAACCGAAGTGAGAGGGTACTTTTCTGTTGCTTAAGTAGAGTGAGGCGAGGAAATTCATTTTGTTAGTTAAAAGGTTAATTAAACGTTTGTTTAACCTTAAACATAGTTCTTCATAATCTCCGTTAAAAAAGAAGCTTCATTAAAGGGGATTAATTAGACTTGAATATCTACTAATAATAATGTGTCTCTCTAAGCAAGCTATGTCATATTGATTTAATTAATTTGAAAAATACTATTGACCATATCATTCTTTACTGATAAAGTAGAGAACGTTGTTAAGAAAACAACAACAAACGCATGAAAAAAAGTGATTGACATCATTTCGCACTTCGTGTATTATAAATAACGTTGCCGCTAAAACAAGCAGGTAACACTAAATAAAACATTTCAAATTAGTTGTTGACATCAAACGAAACAACATGGTATATTAGTTGGGTCGCTGAAAACGACAACGAAAGAAACAAATTGATCTTTGAAAACTG
>NZ_JBITPM010000018.1:0-217708 GCF_050467905.1 Pseudalkalibacillus sp. NRS-1564
CTCTCGGGGGTTCGTATTTACATCATTTGAACGCTTTGTAGCAAAGCTAAATAAGCTGATATGATAAACAACACGCTCATTAGAAATGAAAAAATTGGTGCCATCTTTTTCATAAATGCAGCAATCATCACCACTATAAACACTACGGCTAAAGCGCCAAGCAATAGCGTATTCACGTTAACGACTAATTCAATAGAGACACCAGGTCGAACTAATCCGTTTGTGAATAGCGTAAACAGCGGTGATACGCCTTCAAGACGAATGAAAGAAGCCAGATTGTTTGGAGGTGAAGAGTGGCTCATCGCACCCGTAGCGGCAAAAATCAGTAACACCATAACGGATTCTACTTTTGTCCACGGTCTTGGATCAAACGATTTATTCTCTTTAAGCTTTTTCTTCATGATAACACCATTCAGAAAGGCATATCCGAGTAGTGGAACAATGAGCAAGTGTTTAATTAATAAGCTTTGTCCGTAAGAAACCATCCATGCATCAGGATAATCTTGTATTGGAATAACGAACTGCATTAACAATAGCCCTGTGATTCCTACTACTATGAAACAGATAATAGCGGTTGGATGAAACCATCTCAGAAATTGCGTCCAGTTTGCCGCGTTTTTTGAAAACCAGCTTATGACAAAAAGTACTCCTACCCAGGTAATAACACCCGTAAAGTGTATCGTATGAATAATGAAACCCTTAACTGGATGAAGAGAGCTTGAATGGCTCGCCCACCCTAGTGCTAGAATGAGAAACAGAAGAAGAACCATACCAATGAATGGATATCTCTTCTCCTGTCCATCATCAACGAAGAGAATAAATAGGCTTAACATAATCGACAGCAGAACCGTAAAAGTCCAAGCCTGGCCTACTTTAAATGTGAATAATACTGACGACAGGGCTTGCCCTATTCCATAGTCATCATATAAATAAAGAAGTAAATCCAAAATCGGCATGAAGGAAAAAAGCGCAATTCCTCCTGCAGCCAATAGGCGAATTTTTTTAGGAACATGAATAACCGGCTTTTTATCGTGAGAAATAAATAAGAAAAGATAATCCGCAATCAGTAACGCAAAGCTAATATAAAGCAGTGCTTCACTGATTACTGTTAGGAAAAACATTGATTATTTTTTCCTCCTCATTAACAATACGCTACCAATAAGCACAACAACCAGGACACCAATTACGATGCCGATTACTGTACCACTAGAATTTTCTTCTTCAGCGGTATCTGCCTTAGTCTCTTCTTCTTTATTCCTTTGTTCTTCCGTCTCATCAGTTTCTAATTCTTTCGTTGTTTCTTCAGATGATGACTCATCTTCCTTCACTTCCGATTCAGGTGCGTCTACTGAAAAAGAAAACGTTCCTTCAATTGGATGACCATCAACTCCAATAATTTTCCATGGCACTTCATATTCTCCGTTTTCAATTGGCTGATCAAAAGTTCCAGTCATTGTGTTGTTTTCAACTGTGATGTTATCAACTGCTACGGTTTCACCACTCGCATTTTGTAATTCAAAAGAGCTTGTTTCCTCAATTTCTGTTTCGAAAGTGAGGGTTACTATGTCTAACTCCTCTGTAATTGTACTTCCATCTTCAGGGTTAGAACTTTCCAATCCAGTATGGGCGTAAGTCATATTCCCAAATGTGAGTAAACACGCAATTGTTAAAACCAATATTTTTTTCATTATCGTTCCTCCATTAGTTATTTCTGCTGGCAGAATGATTCTCTGTTTCCTATATGAAAAAGGAATCGGAAAACACACCTGAATAAAATATGTGAATCTTTCACTACTCATCACATTCTTCAACAGTATAGTTTCATTATGAGAAACGCTAAAGGTGAATACAATGCTTACAAAAAAAACAGTTTTGGATATTCCATGAACTTTCTCAGTGAGAATAGAAGCAATATTTACTTTTCATTCAAGACAGGTGTTCTGCCTTGACTTTTGTCCTTTCGATCGTTATTTAACACCTGAATTGATTGAAAAGGATGGCTACTATTTAGCCATCCTGTGTACTTTCACCGACCTCGTATTCAAAACAACTCCTAAAAGAAGTAATGCAAAGGTTAGCATCACACTTGAACCTACTATAACGCTAAAACGTATAGATATAAGTTCTGCAGCGATGCCACAGCCAAGCATCACGACGATAACAAAAACCGCCTCAAGCCAGCTGAACAAACTACCAATCCTCCCCATGACATCAACGGGAATATTGTTTTGATAAAAAGTGTAAAAGCCAGTATTCATGAACGAAAGAGAAAAGGAAAGAACAAAGCAGCCGATCGCAGCTAACTGAAAGGATGACGATAAAGCAAATATCAGATACCCAATGGAAAGCACAATGGCCCCGCCTCCTATTAACGACAGGGGATCTCTTTTTTCTGCAATAACGGTATTAAGAATGGCTCCCAAAAGAACTCCGATTCCAGCGATACTTACGAGAAAACCATATTCGGTATTTGTCAGATGAAGAACTTCTGTTGCGAAGCTCGCTTCAAGTGAATCGACTCCCCAACTCATCACGCCAACCGCACTCACTAGAAAATAAATGAGAATCACAAAAATAGCGCTTCGACTAAACATGTAGACAACACGCCAATCTTCTTTAATCATTTGAAATGAAATCACACCAGATATGTTCATCCTAGTTTCAGCTTCTATATCAGGTAGCAAGAGAAACAACATGCCAGCAAGAAATAATGCAACTGCATTAAGGTAAATGGCATTGGTTGGCGTTCCGATAATAAATAGCACACCAGCAATCGCTGGCCCAATTACAAATGCACCTGAATCGACCAGGCTTCGAAGAGAATTGAAATGGATTCGCCTTTCTTTAGGAAGAAGCTTCGTCATGTAAGTCATTGATGTTGGATGAAAAATCGAGCTACCCATGTTGATCAGAAATACAAGAGCATAAATCATCCATAAGCTTGATAGTAGCGGGAGAATAAGCATCACTAATGCCTGAGTGACATTCACCCCAATCATAAGCCAACGTTTGTTCACGCGATCAATTAGACTTCCAGCCCATGGATTTGTGAATAAAGTTGCGAATGGCTTCAGTAAGTATAGCCCTGTCACAGCAAGTGCTGACCCTGTTTGATTTAAGATGATGAGATTGAGAGCAATATGGTACACCCATCCTCCGATATTTGACACTCCCATTGTTGTAAGCAACAATAGATCGTTCTTCCGAATAGTACTAAGACGCTTCATAACTTGTCAGCTCCAATCGCGATAAGTTTTTAACCAATAAAAAAACCTCACCCCCAGGACGTATAGTCCCGGGGGCGAGATTGCTTATCGCGGTGCCACCCCGGTTCAGTCATGTGTCGCCACATGACTCTTATCAGGTACGGCAGAAGCTGCTTATACCATAGCTCGTTAACGGGAGCTCCCGTTACACCATCCCCACGTTCGGTTCCGATGTACAGCTCAGAGGTTTGGTTCAATCATGTTACCTTCACTCCTTTTCAGCTACCGGAGCTCTCTGTGTAAGGTCGCATCATCTACTCTTCTCATCATCGCACTTGATTTTGTTATATAATACCAGTACGGCTACACCTTGTAAATGCTTATTTACAAGCCTCTTATTTTATTTAAAATCATACGCTGCTCAACAGACGCAACTGACCTTCTAGTCGCTGCCACCGTATCTGGATTAATGCTTACGCTATCAATTCCTTCTTGAATGAGAAACTCTGTGAATTCAGGGTAAGTTGACGGCCCCTGGCCACAAATAGAAACGGTTTTACCATACTTATGCGCCCCGTGGATCAGCTGTTTAATCGCTCGTTTTACGGAAGGATTTCGCTCATCGAAATAACCCATGCTGTTCAGAATGCCAGAGTCACGGTCCGATCCAAGAATAAGCTGTGTTAAATCATTGCTTCCGATGCTGAAGCCATCCACAAGCTGCGCGAATTCCTCCGCTTCAAAAATGACAGACGGCACTTCCGCCATAATCCAAATCTTGAATTCCTGATTTTGAACTAGTCCTTCTTCTGCCATAATCTTCTTCACTTTCTCCACTTCCCACGTTGTCCGAACAAATGGAAGCATTGTCCAAACGTTGATTAGGCCGTACTCATCACGAACTTTTTTAATCGCTCGACACTCCAAACGGAATCCTTCTTCATACTGAGGAGAAATATAGCGTGAAACACCTCGCCAGCCGATCATCGGGTTTGCTTCAACTGGTTCCACTTCATCTCCCCCGATGAGGCCACGAAATTCATTCGAGCGGAAGTCGCTTAGACGGACAACCATCGGCTTCGGGTAAATATCCTGCGCCACCTTCGTGATTCCTTCGCTCATTTTTTCAATAAACATCTCTTCTTGTCCGGTTTTAAGCAAATGCATCGGGTGAATACCGATATTTGAAAAAATAAATTCCGTTCGCATTAACCCAATGCCGTCAAACGGCAAGTGTTTGTATTTATTGATTAGATCAGGCTCACCGAGATTCATATAAATCTTTGTTCCTGTAATCGGTGCAAGCTGATGAAGAAGTGCTTCGTTAAACCCTTCGTTGGTGTTCGTCGCTTCAGTAGCCGATTCTTTCTTACTCGCTGGATCAGCGTCATTTAGAATTCCTTCATATACAACTCCACGCGTCGCATCAACCGTTACTTCCATTCCATCCATTAACACATCTGTTGCAATCGAAGATCCAACAATACACGGGATTCCGAATTCACGTGAAACAATAGCGGCGTGACACGTCCGTCCGCCTTCATCTGTAACGAGCGCTGCCGCTTTTTTCATAGCAGGAATCATATCTGGATTCGTCATAATGGTCACTAGAATGTCGCCTTCTTCTACAAGAGAAACTTCACTAATATCTTTGATTTTACGAACCTTTCCGCTTGCAGAACCAGGTGAGGCAGCTAATCCTCGAACGAGCATCTTCTTTGGCGTTTCAACCTTTTCAACCACTTTTGTTTCCTCCTCTTTTAGTGTTGTTATTGGACGAGCTTGCAGAATGTAAAGTTCATTTGTTTGGCAATCAAGGCCCCACTCAATATCCTGAGGCGTTTGATAAAGTTCTTCAATTCGAACAGCGTCACGTGAAAGCTGAGCGATTTCAGCTTGCGTTAAGCATTGTTGATTGACGTGCTTCTCACTTAAATATTCTTTCACGGCAACCGTATCCGTTCCGATTGCGTTGGCTTTCTTTACGACAAGCACTTTCTTTTCGGCTACGTGCTTTTCGATTAAATTAAACGTTCTCTTATCGACGATGTATTCGTCTGGTGAAACCATCCCTGAGACAACCGCTTCGCCAAGTCCCCAGCTCGCATTAATCATCATCTGCTCTCGTTCACCCGTAATTGGATTCGCTGTAAAAATAACACCTGATTTTTCACTATTCACCATTAGTTGTACGACCGCACAAAGAGAGACATCGAAATGGTTGAACTGCTGTTTTTCGCGATAGTAAATAGCTCGTGATGTCCAGAGCGACGCCCAGCATTTCTTGATGTGATAAAGAAGTGCTGTAATCCCAGAAATCTCAAGATATGTATCTTGCTGACCTGCAAAAGAGGCTTCCGGAAGATCTTCAGCCGTTGCCGAGCTTCGAACGGCAACGAAAGGGTCCGTTACGTTAAGATCCTCACTAAACGCTGCATAAGCATTTCGGATCTCTACTTCAAGAGATTCAAGCATATCTGTCTGTAGGATCCATTCCCTGATCTCAGCACTCACCTCATTAAGCTGATCATTATTTTCATAATCAAGCGTCTTCATTTTTTGAAGAATCGACTGATCAAGTTCTCGTTCAGAGATAAACGTGGCATACGCTTCAGCTGTTACACAAAAACCAGGCGGTACGTGTACACCACTCTGCGTAAGCTCTCCAAGATTTGCTCCCTTACCACCGACAAGAGCAATATCTTCCTTTCTTATTTCATGAAACCATCGAATCGCACTTTGCTCCACCATTTATCCAACGCCTCCCTACTAGATTCGATTATTAGAATAACATATTAATTTAATTATGTCATACTATTTATTTTAAAAGTTTAATAATGATGAACTTATAGGTTGATAGGTTATTATTTTCGTCATTTTTTCTCACCTCGGCCATGATACGTGCCCACTTTCCTTTGTGAATCCTAACAATTTCTTAACTTCTCTTTGTGAAATCCCACAAAGGTGTTCATTTTCTTGTATACTCTTAATCAGAAGTAATGAATGTAAGGACATCGTTTACGAGTCATAAGAAAGGAGTGGTAGAAAATGCATACCGATCAAGAACGTCATAACCCTTTTCAGGGGCCATTCCGTTCGTTAGAAGATTTAGCTGACTGCATTCGAGAAAACCTTGGCTGCCCCGTCACGATTGAAGATTCAGATCATCGCATTCTAGCGTATAGTTCACACGATGAAAATGTGGACCCTGCTCGTATTGCTACTATCATGAAACGAAAAGTTCCAGAAGATGTGATCAAAAGCCTATGGAAAAAAGGCATTATCCCTCAGCTATTTGAGAGTGATGATCCGGTTATTATCCCGGCGATCCCAGAAGTAGGGCTAGGACAAAGAGTGGCGATATCGGTTCGAAAAAACGAAGAGCTTCTCGGCTTTATTTGGGCTCAACTTAATTGGGAAGTAAAGCAAGAAGAATTAGCGCTTCTAAAAAAAGCGGCTAAAGTCGTTAAAAATCAAATTCTTAAACTTGAAATAAAGAAGCGACATTCAGAAGAAGGTCATCGCGAGTTTTTCTGGAAACTGCTTACGGGACATTATACGAAAGAAGCAAATATACTAGATCAAGCCTCCACCTACCAAATTAAGATAAAGGGTGAAATGGCGATCGTTGTCTTTGAGTTTAATGATGAAATTCAACAATCGCTCGAACGCCATATGAACTATTACATTCAGGCTTCTCACCAAATCGAATTAATCTATAGTACGTTGGATCAGAATCAGCTCATTCTGCTCGTTCGACCAACTGATCAAAAAAACACGGCCGAGCAGCTATCAGAATTTGTACAGGTGTTTGTTGAGAAAATTAGTAATCGCCTTGGTGTTGATACATTAAAAGGCGGAGCTGGTACGCTTTACCAAAGTCCTCTTTCGATTAAAGATAGCTACCGTGAAGCACTTCATGTGTTATCCATTAAAGAACGATTCAAGCGTGAAGTGAAGTCAATTTATAGCTATCAAAATCTTGGGATCTATCAATTTATTGATCTTCTCTATAAAGAGCGCAAGCATTATCAAAACAATTATATTGAGAAGCTCAAGCAGTACGATGGCATTAATCACACACAGCTACTTGAAACGCTAGAAGTATATTTGCAGCACGATAGCAACGTGAAGGCCGCGGCTCAGGTTCTCCATGTTCATACGAATACGTTAAACTATCGGTTAAAACGCATCACTGATGTAGCAAATCTTGATTTAAAAGACGCTAACCAAAAAGTCACAATCTATCTCGATTTAAAAATAGAACAAATGAAATTATAGGGTGTTTGTGTAATTACACAAACACCCCCTTTTATTTTCTTTTATTTACACAATGTGAAATCCAAATAGGGCGTCTATAATCGTAGGTAATTGATCATTAATTAAGGCTAAGGGGATGAAATGATGTATATTGGTATTCCAAAGGAAATTAAAAATAATGAAAATCGTGTAGCGATTACTCCAGCAGGCGTCATCGCACTAACAAAGGCTGGTCATCACGTAACAGTTGAAACTGAAGCAGGAATTGGAAGCGGTTTCGAGGATATCGACTATCGAGAAGCTGGCGCCACAATTGCGACAGATGTAGCCGTTGTTTGGAATCAAGAAATGGTGATGAAAGTAAAAGAACCACTTCCTTCTGAATATACTTATTTCCGTGAAGGACTCATTCTCTTCACTTATCTACATTTAGCAGCTGAGCCTGAACTAACGAAAGCTCTTAAAGATAGCGGCGTAACAGCGATCGCGTACGAAACAGTTGTCGATCGTGGAACATTGCCACTTCTAACACCAATGAGTGAAGTGGCAGGACGCATGGCTTCTCAAATCGGTGCACAAATTCTTGAAAAGCCTAAAGGCGGAAAAGGCATTTTGCTTGGCGGCGTTCCAGGAGTGAAGCGTGGCAAGGTAACCATTATCGGCGGTGGCGTTGTAGGTACAAACGCAGCGAAAATCGCGATGGGTCTTGGCGCAGATGTGACGATTCTTGACTTAAGCGCTGAGCGCCTTCGTCAGCTTGATGATATTTTCGGAAATGCGATTAATACGCTTATGTCTAATCCACTCAACATCGCACAAGCTGTTAAAGAAGCGGACCTTGTTGTTGGAGCCGTACTCATTCCAGGAGCAAAAGCTCCGAAGCTTGTAACCGAAGAAATGGTGAAAAGCATGACACCTGGATCTGTTCTTGTCGATGTTGCGATTGACCAGGGCGGAATCATTGAAACAGTTGATCACATTACTACGCACGATAACCCAACTTACGAAAAGCACGGCGTTGTTCATTATGCCGTAGCGAACATGCCTGGTGCAGTTCCAAGAACATCAACGATCGCACTAACAAACGTAACGATTCCTTACGCGATCCAAATCGCAAATAAAGGCGTAACGGCTGCGATCCAAAGCAACCCGGCACTTGAAAAAGGATTGAACGTAGCAAACGGAGCGATTACTTACGAAGCCGTTGCACGTGACCTTGGTTATGACTATGTTTCAGCAAACGATGCTTTGCTTGGCACGCATGCTTAAACCGTTAAATTGTAAAAGGGGAACTCCAATGAGAATGGAGTTCCCCTTTTTTTCATTCAATTAAAGCTCCAACTTTGCAAAAAATATCGAAATATAACTTGTCATAAGAAAAACATAGGACGAATTTAATCTCCCTCTGTTTTCCACAACATTATTTATCTGTCTGTTTTTGCTTCTTTTTTAAATACTCCGCACGTATTTTTTCAAGATGACTCTTTTTATCAAATTTAGCAGACGGCTGTTTCTCATGAAACTTTGTCACAGCTACCTTACTTTTGTGATCCAATTGATATCTTCCCACTTTGCTCACCACTTTTCTTCTCTTACAAGAGAATCTATTCAACAATATAATACACCTTATTTTACAGCAGTAATCTTTATTTTGAACACTTATTTCACAAAAAATGTACTTCTAGTTCTTAAAAACTTGCTCCGAAATTACTGAAGACTTGATCTCGAGATATCCTCAAGATTTTCAACTAACGCACCAAATAGGCTTTACTGCATTTGGTAACGAGTCGTGACAGGCACCGTCAAATGAATCACGCTTCGATACGGTTATATTGCTGTGGGCGATTTATTTTTTGGTTCTTTGATTCCTGCACGATGATCACAGAGCTGATCACCATGATCATTCCGATATATTGCCACGTCGATAAGGTTTCGTTGAAAATGAAGAACCCGATGACAGACGCGACGACTGGCTCAATCGTTGCTATAATCGAGGCACGGCTTGATTCCACATATTGAAGACCTTTCGTGTAGAAAATGAATGCGAGCATCGTAGAAAGAAAGCCAAGTCCGATTACGAGTCCTACCACTTTTAGATCGGTCAAAGTAGAAACTCTCGAACCTAATCCACTGAAAGGGACAATTGCGAATGAAGCGAAAAGAAACGTGTACACCGTAACGGTTAGTGAGTCATATTTCGAAAGTGCTGCTTTTCCGAATATGCTGTAAAGGGCATAGAAAAATCCTGATCCTAGTCCAACGATTAATCCATATAGCGAAATGGATGCGGTGGAGCTAGAAAAGATTCCAATTACAAGGGAACACCCTATCAACGTAATCATTAGGGCAGTGACCTTGCGAGCGGTCAGTGATTCTTTGAAGAGAATTCGAGATAGAATCGTAACAAACGCCGGTGCTGTATAAAGTAAGATGAATGCAATCGAAATAGAAGACTCTTTCATAGAACTGAACAAACACCAATTAAAAAGAACAATACTAATAATACCGGTACCTATGAAATACCCGGAGTCCCCCACCTTTATTTTGAACAGATGACGATTCTTTATAAAAACATAAGGGACCATGAAGATGGAAGCCGTTAACACTCGCATTGCTACGACTTCAAGCGGCGTAAATCCTATCTCATAAAGGTACGTTACGAAAATCCCTATTACTCCCCATAGTGAAGCTCCGATTGCAATCAGTAGCCATGCCGATTTACTTTCCATCAACATCCCTCCTATCTATAATCCATTTATACTAACACAGGACTAATTCCCCTTCAAAACCATATCTGGATTTAAGTAAGTATAAATTAAGGTCCAGACATCAAACAATTAAACAAATCTACGCAAATTATCTCAAATCCAAGTTTTCTAGAATGCCGCACAAATTTCCATACTAATCATTTCAAAAAAATTCCCCATAACTCAATCTTTATTTACAGTTAAAAGGAGCCTACCTATTACAGATAAGCTCAGATTTACTTGAAGACTTGATTTCGAAGCAATCAGTTAGATTTCCCACAAAATCTCACTCTGTTTTTTGCTAGATTACTTATATAGTATAAATCCCAACAAAAAAACTAAATCCAGCAACAAGAAATGATGTGAATGCGACTGGCTTTCGTTTTTGAAATTCAATAACTCCCATGAGAAGAAACATTCCACCCATTAATAGCAATAAATAAGGCAACATGATTCCAGTTGTTCCAGTTACCAAGCCATAGCTACAAAAGGCAACTAAAACAGTCGCCAAAATTATTCTAATTATTTTCACCAGTATTCCCCCTGACCTTTTCTTCAGAAAGTCAAACTAAATACCTATTTAAAGATAACTCCGAGTTTATTGAATAAAGTAATTCAATTCATTTTGGATATAATCCCCTCTTCAATTCCATAGCGTATGAGACCATAATATGGATCTTCAGTAATTCCGAGGATCTCACAAAATGCTGGTTCAGTTTTGTGACCTTGTTTTCTGAGTCCTAACACTTTGGATTTAAGTTCAGGAATTTTTTGCATCAACTTATATTCAATTATCATATGAAGATATGCGTTCTGATTATGTACAGGCTCATTTTGCCCGAATAACTCGAATTCAAAATTATTGAAAACAAAATTCGCTTTTACAACCTCTTTAAACCTAATGGTTGTTCGCTTCACCTTGAATTTTTCTTTATTCCCATAAAGAGTTTTTAGCTGACTTTCGAATTCATCTAGTTTATTTACATCCATAATAATGTCTAGATCAGAGTCCTCTACATCAATTCCAATTGGGATGGTTCCGCACAAGACTGGATGGTAGGTTCTTAATTCATACATAATACCCAGTTTTTCAATTGCTATATAAGCTTTTTTCTGTTTATCACTACCAAATTTCATTGCTTCAAATAATTGAATGAGTACCACCTTCCAACTTAAGGTTATCTAATTTGAGAATGACATGATGTATTCCAGATTTGCTCCGAGATTGCAGAGTAGCCTCTGTCCTTCAAGACTCACAAACATCTCCTTATCTTGTAGCATTAAAGTTACTTGTTACTTTATAAACAACACTGCCAAAAGTAAACTTAACAGGGTATAATGAAAGAATCACAGCAATAATCACACTGAGAGTCCTTACCCCTCCAGTTAAGTGTAATATATCGTTTATCAAGTAATTAGCCAATTGGATAAGACTAAATACAATAACCACTGACACAATAAATGCAAACAAGCTTAGAATTATTTGTAATAAGGACATTTGTTTTATCTTTCCTAATTTTTTTATGTTGCCATTATTAACTGAAAAAGAAATATACGCCATTGGCGTTAATAATAAGTACCAACTTGAATAGCCAAACCCTATCCACGAAGCACCCATTGCCAAAAGCAGAATCCACCCAATTATGTTAAAGGTTTTTTTACTCACTAAAACACTCCCCCAAAAAATTTTCAGAAAGGCCCCCGTTAGCTTAATAACTTTTTATTTTCCTTTAGAATTACATTGTCGTCTTTTTTTCCTCTTTCCAATGCCTCACGATAAGGCTTGCAGAGAAAATTAACAATATCAACATAAAAATTGAGGAAATTAAAGATATAATTCCTGCTTGATTACTAATGTCATTAAAGAGTTCGAACAAAAAATAAGGCATTAACAGTATGCTTATTACAAATATAAGAACTTCAACTTTCACTTTTGATACCTCCATTACAAATTTTCACTTTTAATTGCAACCATTCTACCGATGGTAAAGTGAATTTCTTCAATAATATGGCCGAATTTATAATACCAATTATTTCAAATGAATCCACATGACTCAATCTTTAATTCTAGTTAAAAGAAGCCTATCTTATTAATGATAAGCTCCGATTAAATGGAAGACTAGACTTCAAGATATCTTCGGTACTTAAAATAAGTCTTCTTTGAAACCTCGAACCATTTTCATAAGCTCCACTATATGATGATTAGAAAGATCTTGATTTTAAGATTTTTCAAAAGCCCACTCATATAACCATTTAAAAAATGTTGCAAAAAAAGAGATGCCAATTATACTTACAACTGTCTGCTTATGTGATAAGAACAACACATTCCATATTGATAGGCCAACAATCATGAATAAGAAGAACTTAAAATAACTTAACACTTTCACCACCTCTATTTTTCACACTAAGATTTGATACACAGACTTCAATATTTTCATTTCGTTTCCAATACATTTACGAAAGAAGGTCCTACTTTGTTTCAACCTGTCTATTATTTGATAACTGATCCTTCTATATAAATACTCTAAACAAAAAAAGAGAGCCAATTCTTTGTTAAAGAATCTCGCTCCGAGATTGTTTAATAACTGTTATTTCAAAGACATTTCTTCCTCAAGTGATTGTCGTTCCATTTCTGGCACCTCAGTAGTCAGCTATTGTGGAGCCTTATGAAAATATTCATTTCATCTGATATAATTAAATTACAAAATAAAGGTGGTGGTTTATGTGTTAGAACGTGAAAGTGAATCACAAGGAAGAAAGTTTGCTTGGGTGGGTAAATGGGCAAAAATGACTGGTGATCGTGCAAAAATTGATGCCAAGGTAAATAACACCTATATCGTTTATGATACAGAAAATGGCCTTGTGAAAGAGTATCCTGATGGAACCGTTGTAAAGTTTGACCAAAAACCAGATGGTGATATTGAATGACAAAGCCAAAGCTCCCTCCTATGATGTATGTTTTTGCTGGTAACAATGGGAGTGGAAAAAGCACGCTACGTAACCTTCTAATTGATAAGTTAGGCATAGACATTAATATTGATCCTGATTCCATTGCGCGTAGATTGGATCCACAATCACCTGAGACGAAACAATTAGCAGCAGGTAAAGCAGCCGTAAGACTGATTTACGAGTGCATTGAAGAAGAAAAGAGTTTTTCAATTGAAACGACGCTCGCTGGAAAAAATGCGATTCACCAAATGACCAAAGCCAAGGAAAAAGGATTTGAAATTACAATGTTTTATGTTGGATTAAGCCACGTCACGCAAAACATTGAGCGAGTCGCATTACGAGTGAGGAATGGTGGCCATCATATCCCAACAAAGGACATCCTGAAAAGAGATATCACTTCCAAAGAAAACCTACTTCAACACTTGTCACTCATTAACAACCTCGTCGTTATCGATAACAGCAAATCAGATGGAGAATTGATTTTAGAAATATCTAATAACCAATTAACCTTCGAAACTGATGAGATACCTGACTGGGCAGACCCTATAAAACAGAAATTTAATACTCTAAGGTGAAAGCTTCTTCTATTGGTTCATAGAAGAAGCTTTTTAATGTAACTAAGGAATGAACACAAACTAAACAATCGCTCCGATTTTACGGAACTAGAATAAAAATGATATATTAGTTTTCGTTATTCAATCCTTTAGGTCGTTGATACATAAACACGAAAGTCAATATAGTAAGTAATGAAAATAAAGATATTCCTATGACCACGAAAGTGTCATTATATAAAAGTGCACACAGAGTTGTCCAAATTATTACACCTATTACAAAAGAAGCTCTTGGATAAAAAACTTTGATTGCAACTAAATTAAATATAGTCAAAAAAAGAACTAATGTGAAACCATTGTAATACCAAAACTCGATATCCTTTATATCATAAATAAAAAAAGAGAAAAAAAACGGAAATGCCAATATAACTAACAATTTACTTCTATTATCTTTGGTCATATTAATCCCTTCTGATTCCATATAGGTAAAAGTTTGGTTTTAGTTCCAAGACTCTCAATTATGTCGAATTCAATCCTTTCATTACACTGCCCAGTTACTAGCAAAAAATAGAGCATAATCGTTTTAGAGTAAAGCTCCGAGATTGTCGAAGAAAGAAAATTACAATTTGAGTTTAATTATTGTTTTTATGTTTTTTAATAGATCTATTAACCGCTAACCCGCATAGAGCACATAGTAGGACTACTATTAATCCTGTTATTGAGTTCAGGTTTCCTGAAAACTTCAAAATACTCAATGTTATTAATAAAAGTGGTAAAAGAATCAGAAAGAAAACTTTTATTTTCAGACTCATATATTACCTCCTTGATCTCTGATCAATTAAATTAACCTTTATTTAATACCAATTATTTCAAAATAATTTACTTAAATCAATCTTTTATTTCAAATTGAAAGTGCTTATCTTATCACAGATAAGCTCCGAGATTGTGGAAGACTCGATCTCATGATAATCTATCTTGTAATGATCGGATTTTTATGTTCGATCAGATTTCTGTTCTAACAACCTATCTATCTTCGCTTCCACTCTACCTAGTCTAGACGCCCTCTTTTTTAATATAATGATGAGCATCACAATCCCCACAGGGATAGCTACTAAAAGAAGAAATGCAATTACCTGGTATATAACATCCCCAGTATTAAACCCAGCTGCTAATAGCATAAAATAACCTCCAATAAAAATAAAAGTCCATCATAACAAGATTGCTAACTTAACACTTAATTCCAATTATTTCAAAACCCAACCACATACTCAACCTTGTTTTAAAAAAAAGACGTAATTCCGCAGTGGGAATTACGTCCAATAAATGAAAATCGATATTCACTGTTTACTCTACTTTATTATTGCAGAATTGCTCCGAGATTACGGAAGATCATTTATTTACGAACACTTTTTCAGCTTTCAATTTCTCTACTCCTTTTTTCCTTATCCAAACTTCAATATCATCATCTTCTTGCAGTTCTTCTTTACTGTTTCTTTTTCCCTCGATCTTTGTTTTCTCATCAATTTAGATTTCATACACAGGATAGGAAGCCTCTGGATCAGTAGCATACGGAGATATAATAATACTAGTTTTATTTATCTCTTGAATATATACCTCGGTATAATCTGCGGTTTTATTAGCTTCTTCTTTCTGTTCTATATTTGGCATTGTATTTGAGTTTGAAGAATTTTTTCCATCCGTTATTTCTTCTGAACAACCTACCAAAAATGTCGTAAATACAAAGAGAAAAATAAACTTTTTCAAATTGACTTTTACCCTCCTACATTCGTACTTTACATTATTAAATAATCGGTCCGATTTAGTTGAACATCTAAAATGTTGATTCCTATATTGCCTACTATATGTAATTAAAATAGTAGAGTGAAAATAAGTTCCATAGAAAGTGAACGAGTATACCAGGAACAATAGACTTAGTTAATCCATAAACACTCCCAAAAACGATTCCTAATATGACCCCGAATAACGGATACTCTGAATGCATCATTCCGAATATTATAGAGGAACCCAATAGTGCGAAGATGAAATAGAAACGTCTATTCATCCAAATAGATAATGGTACTCTGAACATCAACTCTTCAAACACTGGAGCTATTATAAGCTTACCAACAAGAAGTGATATTAGTTCGAAGGTATCTAAAAAAAGTGTTTGTGAATAATTACTAGTAAGTAAATTGAAGGTTGATGATAAATGACGCTTGAAGATTACTAGGTTTGCAAAAAATATGGTCAGAAATGCTGTTAAAATCAGAAGGTACGTTGGAAATTTCTTTAGAACACTAAAATCAAATGCTTTCTTATAAAGCTGCCTTGTCTTTGGGAAAACATAGATTAAACCTAAAAGAGCACCATAAATAATAAGTGCCCAGTATAATGAAAAAGTTGGTGTTTGCACGCTGCCTCCTTATTGTCTTTTATTTATAACAGGATTACTGCATTCAAAAAGAGCAGCGACCCTTTTGTTATTCTGTATTTGCTCCGATTTAATTGAAGATGTGGAATTAAAACTCCTTAATTAATTCTATGTCAGCGTAATGATCAGCTCTATATTCATTATCTCCATAAAATCCATTAATCGTATCTAGTCCAAGTCCAGTCCAAAATCTAATAGCTGGCCAATTTTTTATTGCTACACTAGCTCGGACCTCTCCAAATTTAGACTCTCTTAAAATACTTAACAATTCACTAATGACTTCTTTCCCTAGTCCTTGTTTGTGATATTCCTTGTCAATGTATAGATAGTTAATATAAAAAGTTTCATTCTTCGGATATCCTTGATAGGTGGTAAGTATTCCAACAATAGTATCCGTTTCCTTCACTCTAATTACCTGGATTTTATAATTGTCTTTAGTTCCATTAGGAGGTAAGTCACCATCAGTAAAACAGCGATAAGCATATTCATAATCTAGGCTACCGCCGTCCCATTGGTGTATGTAACTCCCTTGTTCATATAACTTTTGAACACTTTGTATTTCATCTTCATCAAGGTCTTGGATTGTGAGACTTTTAGTTTCCCACATCGCTGGAATTGTTTTTATCAACACTACTTACTCCACTCCCATATTCAATACTTCTATTACTCAGTTATTTAACGATCCTGCCTAAACCAACAAAAAGCGCTTACTTTTTATTAAGCAAACGCTCCGATATAAATGAAAACTCAGTTTAAAGATATATTAACGGTTATAATTCATTTGTTTTTTTAATTTTCTCCCTGGATTTAAAAGTTTAACATCCAGTTTTGGAGAGATTTTAATTTCCCACGGTGTATTACTCTCCTGTCCATCTTTCAATTATGTGTTCAAACCCTAAATTTCCGACCCAACTTTTTTGCCATTCATTATGAAAGTCTACGCTTTGTGATTTTGGGGCAGGGTTAGGCATTTCTTCTTTCGCAACAGAAGGTATTATTACAGCATCACCTACCATAATAAACTCCCCTGAAGATAAATTTGGAAGTATGTTAGCTACCCCATTAGAAGTGTCCGGCAACAACCTTCTTATATAATTTTGGTCATTATAATTAGTAAGTCTGAGTGCAATGAAATTATTGCATTGTGCAAATATTGTCTCAGAAACTTCTGATGGTCTTTGACTTACTACCATTAGACTTAAACCATATTTTCTTCCTTCTTTAGCGATTCTTTCGATGGATTTTTTCGATGATCTGTACTGAGCACTTGTATTATTGGGCACATAAATATGTGCTTCTTCACAAACTATCATTATTGGAACATCATTTAATAAATGATCATTATGTCTAATTTTAGAGTAATGAAAACTAAAATCGAAAACTACCCTTGAGATAAGACTAACTGTAATACTCAGGACTTCGAAGGGGATACCGCTTAAGTCAACAATTGAAATATTAGATTTATCCAAATATCCAATAAATTGTTTTATTATATCCTCAAATTTGTCGTCTTCTTGTTGAGGAGATTGAAATAAGAAGCTTAACCTTTTATCCTCTATTTTATTTTTTAGTCTTAAGATAAATCTATTAAATTCACCATAGTAAGGACCACCTGAAGCTTTATCAGCTTTTGCAGTTGATTGGGGAACAAACTCGTATAAATCTTCGAAATAACAAACCCGATCTGAAATTAATTCTCCATTAGTCAGTTTGGGCAAATTTTCCCCCTCTAGCTTACTAATCATTTCGTTGTTTAGATTTTCAATATATTTACACACTTCTTCCATACTAAAATATACTGGTGTATCGTATGTTAGATCATTCAAATCCGGGTTGTATTTATTTTTATTTAATATTACTGCCCTTCTAAATTGTGATACTTGATTATGTGAATTTGATTCATTGCTTTCAATAAACATGTCTTCCAGTTCTTCAGAGTTCATTAGCCAATAAGGTAGTTTAATATTATTTACATCTAAGATATTTAGATTGAATTTTTCTTCCTCCCTTAGAAAAAAAGCTGATGCATATTCAGAATGGATGTCGAAAATAATTATATGGCTGTTTTTTTGATCTTCTTTGTTAGTATTCATGTTATCTTCAATCCCAACGCTCTTTTGGAGTAACTTTGCAACAGTGCTTGACTTACCCGATCCTGTGGATCCAACAACCCCAACATGTTTACTGAAAAATTTATTACCATCTATCATTAAATTGATTTCATTATTTTGTATAAGTTTACCAAACTGAAAGTTATAACTCCCATTGCCATTGAAAATTTTATACATGTCAGATTCGGAAACTATATATGCTGGTTCAGTAGGTACTGGTAATGTCATATTCCCTCTTTTAAAGTCTCCATCATTATTTAACACACCCACAGGTTGAGTATGTATGTTAAATCTGAAATAGGGATTATTATCTTTATCTAGTTGGTGTATCGCCTTTACATTTGAAATAGAACTTATTATATGCTTTGAATTACCATCGAGGATTTTAATATATTGGCCGACCTGTAGAAAGCTTTTATTCTTTTCGAAAGTTCTAACATCCTGAACTTCTATTACTATATCAAGCGGAGAACTGTCAATAACAATACCTAATACTTCATTACTCATAAGTATCCCTCATTCCTAATACAAATTTTATTGCATTAAAATCACGAAGCTCAATTTTTTCATAGTTAACATCATTACTATCAAGCAAATAATCATTATCTGATAGGATAAATAGATCATCAGCTTTATATCTATTCAAGATTTCATGCCGTTTAATATGTAACATTCGTATTTCAAATTCTCTACTAATGATTTGGCTCTTTTTATAGTTAATGATAGGGTCTCCAAAGAAATATGCTTCATCAAAACAATCAGATGCAACCAAGCCATGGTTTGCTTTTACATTTTTCTGACGTAGCCTTACTAAAATTTCATTAAATTTATGTTCTGAACAATCTAGGCAAAATAACGGTGTTCTATCATGTACAATTTTAAAGTGATATTTATCTACATATTCCTTAATGAAAGTTACAATATTTTGATCAAAATCCTCTATGAATTCTTCATTGATAATAAAGTATCTTAGTCTAGAATTTTGTTGCAAATTTACATTAAGTTGTTTTTTTCTAGTTTGTAAAATTGATCGGAAATTCCTTAAGGATAGAGTCCATTTTGACAATGCTGTATTTTTTATTTTTTGTAAATGTTTTAAGAATTCCCCAATATTTATCGTTCTTTCTTTTTCAGAATGGAGTGTACTAGTTTCTGCAATGAAATTCACCGCATTTGGATATATTAAATTATCGACATAATCTTCTTTAAATCCTAAGTCTATGAAGTTCGTGATAATTTCTTTTTTTATATCGTCCATCGAATAACCAAATTCAAACTTAAAATTCTCTAAGAATTCTTTAATGTTTACTTTTCCTTTTAGGTTAGCTGCTTTAATGGATAATTTCTCATTTTTAGTAGATAATATTTCCTCAATATTTTCTGTTGTTAAGTTTATTTTCTCCTCAACCATTTGAGGAAAATACGCATAAAGTATGTATGTTACGCCATTATCTTTATTTCCAGAATTATACCAGTGTTCCAACATCTGAATAATGGGTTTATATACCTGAGATAGCGTGAACTTTTCAATAGATTCATGATACTTGCATTGGATTGCTTCTGTTCTACCAGCAGTGGCTACCTCTACATCTTCAATAATACCTTCTATTGAAACAAACGCCTCAGATGGCTTGCTTTGAATTTCCAATAATGTTTTGTGAAATTGATATAAGAATCCTTGTATTGTGTAATCAGCTGTTCTTGAAATAAAAATCACCCTTCAAACTTACAATTTATATATTATCAATTGTGTCAAATTCTAAATATTTCCACAAGGTAATTTTTCAGAAAAAAGTCTAAATCTCTTTGATTACACAAAAACCTTATTCAACAATCCTGCCCTTATCTTGAAGACTACAACAACCTACTAATCCTTTATTGATTAATATATGTACCCTCTCTTAAATGCCCTTTTTATACCTACTACATTCCATCTACCTTCGTGAGCAGCATCATCAACTGATGAAAATCCAATTGACTTCCTCTCATTCACCAAAGTGGTTCCTCTTCGTTACTTAACTGGTAATACAAAGGAGAAAGAAGAAGAATGAGTACTAGTAAAGCAAATGAAAAACTCAAATAGAACCATAACGAAAGCCTATAAATTGAAGTAATCGCAAGAGGAATAACGACTAGCATTGATGTATAACTCGATCGTTTTCTCGATTTTGCAGATAGATATTGGTTTGCGTCACAGTTTGGACACCTGGCCTTTGCGCGATAAATTAATCTTAATGCTTCCTTCCATTTCCATGTATAGCCACAAGTCTGACAAGTTGGCATGATCTCTTCTCCCTTATTTCTTTTATTTCTCACAAGAAAAACGCCAATTTATGCCCAAAAGATCTTTTTCTAAATTGACTTTTCCTCCTACTTCTTTACATCCTTCAACCGCCATATCCATAGCTCGGTTGTTATTATAAGACGCCAATCCAATTATCAATAGGATAAATGCTAGCGGAAGGACCAAAATGTAACGAACTTTCTTCATTTATTTAACACCTACTTTTACATCACTAATCAATTAAAATAGTCCTCATAATGATTTGCCATTTTCCCTAATTCTTCTTCATGCTTTTTCACATATTCCTCGGCGAATGTTTCCTCCATAAGCTGCTCCTCGCTTGGAAATTCACCAAATTTGCTCGTTAATGTGGCTACCATTTCATCTCTCGTTATACGGAAGCTCTCATCTTGCACTCGAAATTCATATTCTTTGGCGTTCGGCACTAAGATCGTTAAGTAAATCGCGTTATAATGGAAAATCCTCTGAGCGCTGTTTGCTCCATCAAACCAGGTAGAATTGAAGTCTAATTCAGAACTTGCTCGCTCCTCGTCATATGTCACGCTTATCTTTTGATCAGATAAATCAAATTTATTAACTGTTCCGCTTCCCGGAAGTTGCGCTAGAATGGCTAGAACAGCTGAATTGTCCCCAACATATGTCCCGCTAAATTTCAGCAATTCCACCTGATCGATTCCACCAATCGTTTTCACACTCTGTTTATCCGACGACGCATTTCCACTGGAGCATCCAGTCACTAACAGAAAAACGAGTATGATCGACAACCATTTCGTCTGTTTAAAGTACATCTTATTCTCCTTACTGATATTCTTTTACCCTACTTTATTTACGATGGAAACTACTTAGAAGTTTCAATAATTAACCAAAAAGGTAACTCTACTGTGATGAGAGTTACCTTTAAAGCCCGCACATTTAATTACGGCATTTTCTCCATGTCCATATACAACACATTCCATCGATGACCATCTAAATCAATGAACCCTGCTCCATAGAGCCATCCATCTGTTAAGCCGGGTTTGGCATAGATTGCTCCCCCTGCCTTTTCCACGTTCTTTATCATTGCATCTACTTCTTCTCGATCTTCCGCTCCAATTGAAAAAAGCACTTCCGTCGCTTTCATAGAATCCGCTACTCTGTGATGGGTAAACGTTTCAAATTTTGAAGCAGGAAACAGCATAACCTTCGTTCCTTGATCACCGATCGCTACTTGAACGCCGTCTCCAATGGTCTGAGCGGGAAATCCGATCTTTGTAAAAAAAGCTTTCGACTTTTCTACATTTTGCACAGGAAGGTTCATCCACAAATCAGTCGCCATCTTTACTCCTCCTTAAAAGCTTTACTAAATAAACTTCTTTGGGTTCCTCACCTTAAGAGAAAGGATTGTACCGCAATTAACACAGAAAGAAGCATCAACAGGGGAACTTTTCGCAAATCCTTTTTTCTTAAATAATGAGCCGTACCCAGTAAATTCTCCTGTTCTCGTTTCTTTTTCGCCACACTCAGGGCAACTTTTTTTCATTTTCCTTCATCGTTTCATACCCTGCATCTTTTTGACTTGATCAGCATGAAACGGGGAATCTACCACTTCACTAACTACGCTAAAAGAATTATCATCGAGGTCAAAGAAATCAAAACATGTCATGCCCCCGAATTGTTCAAGCTCATTGGTTTTAACACCGCTCTTATTGAGCTTCTCATAAAAAGCTTCAATATCATCAACAAGAAAATTGAAATAGCTATTCCGACGTTCTGCTTTGATGTGAAATTCAGTTGGCTGAACGTTCTCCACTTGCACTAACGCAAGCTGAGTCGAATCATTTGGAAAATAGAAGCCGACACCTTCAGCCAATCCTTCTCCCCACTCTTGAATTTTATGAATACCTAGATGCTTTTCATACCATTTCACTGATTTTTCAAGATCCGTGACGGGTATAAAAATACTGCCAACTCGTATCATAAGACCAACTCCTTTTTATGCTCACTCTTTCTAGAAAACACTTTTTACTATACTGTTCCACTAGACGTATTTCTTTTGATTCCTCTTCTAATTTTCCATATTCTTCGTTCGAATCCCTTTCTTTTCCTCCTCATATGTAAAGGATTTCAAGAAAATCTTTGACAATTACAATGAATTCCTGTAAATTATCAAATGGACGAACATTTAAATTAAATTAAAACGTATTATTCGTTTTTAGGAGTGAATCTCATGGAAAACGTATTCGATTATGAAGATATTCAACTAATTCCCGCTAAGTGTGTCGTAAACAGTCGATCAGAATGTGATACTTCCATTAAGCTTGGCAAGCATACATTTAAATTACCGGTCGTACCTGCAAACATGCAGACGATTATTGATGAAACAATTGCCGTTACTCTGGCTGAAAAAGGATATTTCTATGTGATGCACCGTTTTGAACCGGAAAAGCGTATCGCTTTTATTCGTGATATGAACGCTCGTGAGCTCATCACCTCTATTAGCGTGGGCGTCAAAGAGGAAGAATACACGTTTATTGAACAGCTTAAAGAGCAGGGCCTAGCACCTGACTACATTACGATTGATATCGCCCACGGGCATTCAAATGCGGTCATTGAAATGATCGGTCATATTAAGAAGCACCTCCCAGAAAGCTTTGTGATTGCTGGAAATGTTGGCACGCCTGAAGCTGTCAGAGAGTTAGAGCACGCAGGTGCTGACGCTACGAAAGTCGGCATCGGACCTGGTAAGGTGTGCATTACGAAGATTAAAACCGGATTTGGTACTGGTGGCTGGCAGCTCGCAGCTCTACGCTGGTGTGCAAAAGCAGCAACAAAACCAATCATTGCAGATGGCGGTATTCGTACGCATGGCGATATCGCTAAATCCGTTCGTTTTGGTGCTTCGATGGTGATGATCGGTTCTCTCTTTGCAGGACACGAAGAATCACCTGGTGAAACGTTCGAACGAGATGGCAAGCTATACAAAGAATACTTCGGTTCTGCCTCTGAATTTCAAAAAGGCGAGAAGAAAAACGTTGAAGGTAAGAAAATGTTCGTTGAGCATAAAGGAGATCTTCAAGACACGCTTACAGAGATGGAGCAGGATCTTCAATCGGCGATTTCTTATTCAGGCGGAGACAAGCTAGAATCAATTCGTACGGTAGATTATGTCGTAGTGAAGAACTCCATTTTTAATGGAGATAAAGTATATTAATGAAGTGGGGGCAGTTGCTAATATGCAGCTGCTTTTTTGTGTTTTCATGATTATAGGCTTATTTCACTATTTTTCTCAGCTAGGGCATGTGTAAAAAGATTCAACTTTGTTGAAATGAAAGGGGATTTGAATGTGTTACACGAAAGGTTTAAATTGTAACGACCATTTAGTTAATTAAACGGAGGTGAACAAAATTAAGTAGAGTTCCTTCTACAATGTATTTTAGTTGAAACCATATTTGATCATACTAAACAACGAGGAGATGATGAATTGAAACAAACACTGAAAAGTTGCTTAATCATATCGCTGCTATTCCTCCTTATCTTCCCCCTCTCACTTCTCATCAAGATGCAAGTGCAGACAAAACAAACAGTACTCTCTCAACACAGTTAGATGATATCCTATCAAATAAACTTCTAGATGGCGCAATCGCAGGGATAAGCGTCCGAGCGGCTAATACAGGTGAGTTAATCTATGAGAACTATGGCGAAACCCGGCTCACTCCTGCCTCTAATATGAAATTATTCACCGTCGGAGCTGCACTTGAAACACTTGGTCCAGACTACCGGTTTAGCACTGAACTGCTCACTGATGGAGAACTCAAAAAAAATAACCTTAAAGGAAACATTTATCTAAAAGGAAAAGGAGACCCTACCCTTCTTAAAGAAGACTTTGATGAACTTGCACAATCTTTAAAAGAAAAAGGTGTACATAAGATACAAGGTGATCTCATAGGCGATAACAGCTGGTATGACGAAGAAGCTCTCTCACAGGATATGGTTTGGTCGGATGAAGACAACTATTATGGTGCCAAAGTTTCAGCATTAACAGCTTCACCAAACGAAGATTACGACGCGGGTACGATCATTGTTGAAGTTTATCCTGGAAAACAACCTGGCGATCAAGCTGATGTTCAACTTTCACCTTCTTCCGATGTCCTAACAGTTGAAAACCGTACCATAACAGTCAAGGCGGACAAGGATGCCGAATTAACTATTTCACGAGAACATGGATCGAATACAATTTTAGTAGAAGGTGAAATTTCTGAAGATGCCTCACGTAAGCGTGAATGGATTGCGGTATGGGATCCCCCGCAATATGCACTGAGCTTAATGAACCAATCACTAAAAGAAGCTGGAATTAAATTCAAGGGTGACATTCAACAAAGCAAAACACCTGAAGATGCGACTCTTCTCATTGAAAAGAAATCCATGCCATTATCGGAGCTTCTTATTCCATTTATGAAGCTAAGCAATAACGGTCATGCTGAAATATTAGTGAAAGAGATGGGGAAAGTGAAGAAAGATGAAGGCAGTTGGGAAGCTGGATTGGAAGTAGTGACAGACTTTCTTCAAAAGCAAGGCCTTCACACCGACGATATGCGTCTGCGAGACGGTTCAGGTATCTCTCACGTTACATTAGTTAAACCAAATCAGCTTTCCAAATTTCTATTTAACGTCCAAACCGAAAGCTGGTTTGACCCCTTTTATCGTTCTCTTCCAATTGCAGGCGATTCAGATCGATCTGAGGGCGGTACGCTACGATATCGCATGAGAGACACAGCTGCAGAACAAATCGTCCATGCCAAAACCGGATCATTAACCGGCGTCTCTTCCCTTTCAGGATATATGGAACAAGGGAGCGGCCTCGTCTTTTCCATTTTACTGAATCAATTTGTTGAAGAAGATGACATCAAGGACATTGAAGACGAAATCGCTATAGTGCTAGCAGAGTACTCTACTGAAGGAAAAGAATAAGATTCACAGGAAGCCGTTCGGTTTTGAAATCCAAAAAAAAGAAAATTGAAACACATGATGCCCCCAGAGTTTCACGTTAATTTTTCGGGGCATCTTTTTTATTCTAGGGAAGTACACTTCGTTAAAATCGCTGCTATACCATTTGGGGGAATAAGCAGGATATCATAATGACAATAATGCTATCTGAACTGCTCTTTTTCGCCATTTTAGGGCAACATTCATTATGTATTCTCCTTTTTCAAATGTTTTTTAATAAGATTTCTTTTTTGAGAAACATCACATCACTAAATGCGATGCCCATCGCTAGTCCAAATGAGGTGAAAAATTCATATCCGGTTATCTCCGATGAAGTAAAATATGAGAACAATAGATTCATAACGCTTAGACCCGCAAACCATTTGAGAAATGTGCCTGCCCTCTCTTTTAATTCGTACTTGTTTAGCAGTCTCATTTTCCAAATAGTTAAAACTACAAAGTACAAAATAGAAAGAAAAAAGACACCTAAACACCAGAGCACAATTTCGCTTGAATACGCGTAGTCATCTCGCCAATAAATAAAGATCATCACTGTTCCTATACTGATCAATATGAGACAAAACATCACAACAGAAAGCCGATTAGCTTTTGTCATTATAGTTAACACCTCCTCTTTCCATTTTTTCACTTTTACGTTATTTTGTCATTCGTAATGTTATAAAGTAAAAAAAGCCATTCCTATTTTGGAAGTGACTTTTTACTAAGATTTATTCTTTTGAAAATCGAAAGACAAAAGAACCTAGCATCTTTCCGATCAGATTTAGAAGCAATAGCTCAATAGAGGCTAAGTACCATTCCCCGAGCATAATCACTTGCAACACGATACAGAAAAGCAGTGCCGCTCCCATAAGAAGAGAGAAGGGATAGGATTTACTATGCTTCCTAGTAAAGCTGATTATCCATGCTGGAACATTGCCATACCCAAACAATACGATCGTAATAAGGGCGAGCACTCCTCAATTTTAAAAAGGAAGAATCCCCTGCCATTCCGGTGGATAACTAAAAAAAAGCCCCATGCCAGCTAACATATAAACGCCTGTCGAAATTGCTCCGAGTGCTATTAATAGATTGTATAACCCAGCTACGTCCCCAATTGATCTTCTCACCATTTCGTGCTTTCCCCTTTATCTAAAACTACATCATTTCAAGAAAACTCCCATTCAATAGCAGCACAATATCTCCGATCAATCCGATACAGAAAAAAATAAAGTAGTAGCTTGCTTTCGTAATCGTTTTATTAAAAAGCTCTTGAAAAGCTTGAATAAACAGCTGTTCAAATTTAAACCAGCTTAAGATCCAACCAATAAGTAAGAAGCTAACAATTGTCATGATTCACACCCCTCCCACTTTTGGCGAAACGTTCAATCGATCTCTTTTATTTTATCATATGATCTAAATGACCTAATCTCTCATAACGAAGACAATCTAAAAAAGTTCGATCGTTAGCACAACTTATTTACTGTGCTATCGAACCGAACTTTTTTCATCAAAATACTGCCAACTATTCTTTTTGATCGGTAATGAGCATGTGTCCTGGCGCATGCGTGATCATAATCTCAGGCTTCACGTTTAACCCAACATATTGAGGTGTAACGCCACACGCCCAGAAAACTGGGATTCGCTCTTCTTCGTCAAAAGGGGTAAATTCCCCGTAATCCGGTTTCTCTATGTTTTCAATGCCTATTTCTGATGGATGGCCCACATGAATCGGCGCTCCGTGCGCAAGCGGAAACTTCGATGTGATGCGTATCGTTTCATCGAGCTCTTCTTTCTTAATCGCTCTCATGCTTACAACCATCTCCCCTTTAAAGCGACCCGCGTCTTCGCAAGGAATCGTCGTTTGATACATCGGAACAACGCGGTTCATTTCCTGATGCAACAAGCTGATCTCTTTTTCAACGAGCGCTCGTTCAAACGTAAAGCTGCATCCAAGCAGAAACGTAACGAAATCATCTTGCCAGACGTCTTTTAGATCAAGTGCTTCCCTTTCTAGCTCGCCATTTTTATAAATGCGATACTTGGGCAGATCTGTTCGAATGTCGGCATCAGCAATACGAGGTGTAACCTGACCTGCTTCAAGAACATCCACAACAGGGCATGGCTTTGGGTTGCGCTGACAAAATAGAAGAAACTCGAATGCATACTCAGCCGGAAGCGTAATCATATTTGCCTGTAAGTAGCCATCACATTTACCTGAGGTCGTTCCACTATCTAGATTCTCATGATACTGCTGTCGCTGTGTATGAGGGGTTTCCAACACGTCATCTCCTTTATAGCTCTTTATAGATCTCAAGAAACTTTGTATTAAAATCACCTTCAACGAACTTCTCATGCCTTAGTAATTTTTGATGAAAGGGAATCGTTGTTTTCACACCTTTGATCATAAATTCACTGAGTGCTCGCTTCATACGCTGCATCGCTTCCTCACGAGTAGCGCCGTATGTAATAAGCTTCGCTACCATCGAATCATAGAACGGAGGAATCATGTAGCCTGGATAAACGGCTGAATCAACTCTCACGCCAAAACCGCCTGGAGGTAAATACGTTTCTACTTTCCCAGGTGATGGCATAAAACCGTTCTCAGGATCTTCCGCATTGATCCGGCATTCGATTGACCATCCCTTCAAAATCACTTCATCCTGTGTGAGGGAGAGTCTTTCTCCATCGGCCACTTTAATTTGTTCTTTAATCAAATCAACGCCAGTGACCATCTCTGTTACGGGATGCTCCACTTGAATTCTAGTGTTCATCTCCATAAAATAGTAGTTTCCATTAACGTCATAAATAAACTCGACCGTTCCTGCCCCAGCGTAGTTCACAGCTTTAGCTGCCCGAACAGCTGCATCTCCCATCGCTTCACGAATCGATTGATCTAAAGCTGGTGATGGCGTTTCTTCAACGAGCTTCTGCATACGTCTTTGAATCGAGCAGTCTCGCTCACCGAGATGAATCACATTACCATACAAATCCGCGATAATTTGAATTTCGATATGGCGAAAATCCTCAATGAACTTTTCAATATAGACACCCGGATTACCAAACGCTTTCTCGGCTTCCTGCTGTGTCATGTTAATCGCTTTAATCAGTTCTTCTTCCTCATGTACGACGCGAATTCCTTTGCCCCCACCGCCTGCTGTTGCTTTAATAATAATGGGGTAGCCCATTTCATTCGCAAGCTCAAGCGCTTCTTCTTTCGTTTCAATAATGCCGTCCGAGCCAGGAACAACTGGAACGCCCGCGTCTTCCATCGTTGCTCGTGCAACATCTTTCGTTCCCATGCGATTGATGGCCTCTTTACTAGGGCCAATAAACGCAATGTCACAGTCTTCGCAGATCTCTGCAAAACTAGCATTTTCTGCAAGAAAACCATATCCCGGATGAATAGCATCTACGCCGCTATTTACGGCAACCGTCATGATATTCCCAACATTTAAGTAGCTTTCACTTGATGATGTTGGTCCAATACAGTAGCTCTCATCTGCTAATTGAACATGAAGCGCGTCCCGATCCGCATCTGAATATACCGCTACAGCAGTAAGATTTAGCTCGTGGCAGGCGCGAATAATGCGAACAGCGATCTCGCCTCGATTTGCGATTAGTACTTTCTGAATACCCATCTGATCCCTCCTATTCTGGCTTTACTAAGAATAGCGGTTGACCAAATTCAACAAGGTCACCATTCTCGACAAGAATTTCGATGATTTCTCCATTCACATCTGCTTGCACGTCATTGAACATCTTCATCGCTTCTAGTACACAAACAACGGTTTCTTCCTGAACAGTATCCCCTACTTGAATAAAGGCGGGTTCATCAGGTGAAGGTGAGGAGTAGAACATCCCTACCATTGGTGAAGTAACAGTATGAGTGCTTTCTGAGATCTCTTCCTCGTCTGGACTCGGGATAACATTACCCTGACCTCGCTCCTCTACGGCCGTCGGCGTGACAGGAGCAGACTCCTCTTCTCTTTTAACTTGTCCTTCTCCGTAAGGATTCTGGTTTTTCACTTTTACTACGAAGCTATCATGTTCATAATGAACCTCATCTACAGTTGAACCATCCACATATTTAATCATTTCAATAATTTCTTTTGAACTTAACATGTTGTATTCTCCTTTATCGACGGGGGTTAGACACTTTACCTAACGTACGCATAAAACGATCATTCTCTTCATAAGCTTCTTGCGCTTCTTCTACAGTTACTTCACGAAAACGAATCGTGCTACCTGGCATCGCTTGAGCAAGATATGGAATGTCACTTGAGATAACAGTGGCGATTCGTGTATAACCGCCGGTTGTCTGACGATCAGACATAAGAATGATTGGATCGCCACTAGCAGGCACCTGAATCCCGCCAAGCGGAATCGCTTCAGAAATAATATCGGCCGAGCCCGCGTGCTCGATTTTCTCACCTTTCAAACGAAAGCCCATTCGATCTGATTGCGGCGTCACTTCATAAGGGGTAGATAGAAAGGTATCGGTCCCTTTTTCAGTAAAAGCATGAGGTCCCATGACAACGCGTATATCGAGCTCTTTATGGTAGTCAGGAATTTCTTCATGGTGAAGGGCACGTCCGCTAACTCCCTTGATTTCTTCCGCACGACAAAGCACGTCACCTTTTTCAAGAGCTCGTCCTTCAATACCGCCAATCCCTGCTTTTAAGTAGGTTGATTTACTGCCCATAACGAATGGAACATCGTAGCCGCCTGCTACGCTGATATATGACCTTGCTCCTGAAAGCGGCTGCCCAAATTCAAGCCGATCTCCTTCTTTTACTTCGAAGCTCTTCCACATTTGAACCTCTTCACCGTTCACTTTTGGGGAAAGGTTACCGCCACAGATCGCTATAACAGCCTGATTTAATATTTCTAATACAGGTCCCATAACTGTTACTTCAAGAACCGCTTCATTCCCTTTGTTACCAACAAGAAAATTAGCGATATTCATTGAAAAAGGATCCATGGCTCCTGATACAACAATGCCATACTGCTGATACCCTTTTCTCCCCTCGTCCTGAATGGTGGATAAAAGACCTGATTTTTTTACTTTAAATAGTGAGTTAGACACTGGCATTCACTCCAACACGCTTGATCTCTATTCCATTTCCCTCGATACGTTCTCTCAATTTTTGAACAAAAAGCAGCGCCTCAGGCTCATCTCCGTGCACGCAAATCGTATCAGCTTGAATGCTAATATCGCTGCCATTGACGGCGGTTACTTTCCCTTCCGTTATCATGCGAATGACTCGTTCCACAGCTTCGTCCGCATCATGAATCATCGCATTCGGCTCCGTTCTTGGAGTCAACGTACCATCTTGTTGATACGTACGATCAGCGAAAACTTCTTCCGCAACGGTTAACCCGCATGCTCTTCCTGCCTTCACTAATTCGCTTCCTGCTAATCCGTATAAAACGAGGTTCGGGTTAACGGCATAGATAGCGTTTGCAATCGCTTTGGCAACAGCAGAGTCTTTCGATGCTTTGTTATAAAGCGCACCGTGAGGCTTCACATGATAAACAGTGGCTTGATGGACATTCGCAACACCCTGAATGGCACCAACTTGATATGCGACGAGGTTATATACCTCATCAGGTGACATGTTCATATCTCGCCTGCCAAACCCTCCAAGATCAGGAAATCCCGGATGTGCACCAATGGATACCCCTAGAGACTTGGCTAACTCGACTGTTTTCATCATGACATTATGATCTCCCGCATGATAACCGCACGCGATATTGGCTGATGAAATAAAAGGAAGAACATTCTCATCATTACCGATTTTGTACGCCCCAAAGCTTTCTCCTAAATCACTATTTAAATCAACTGACTTCATGATATCCCACCTTCTTCTCTTCGGTTTCAACAACATAGTCTCCACGCTTAATCGCTTCTTTGATTTCTAGAAATTCTGTTTTACTAACAGAAACAAAACGTAAGTAATGACCTGATTCTAATAAGATCGGTGACTCACTTGTCGGGTCATACAGCTTAACCGGCGTTTGTCCAATAAGCTGCCAGCCACCTGGTGATTCTAGCGGATAGACGCCCGTTTGAGCTCCAGCAATACCAACAGATCCAGGCTCTATTTCAGCACGTGGATTTTCACGTCTTGGCGTTGCGATTTCTTCAGACATTCCTCCTAGATAAGGAAATCCAGGTACAAAGCCCATCATGTAAATGAGGTAATCTTTATCAGCGTGAATTGAGATCACTTCTTCTTTACTTAATCCGTTATGCTCCGCTACAAACTCTAAATCGGATCCTACTTCATCCCCATAATAGGTTGGGATGATATAAACAAGAGAAGCAGATTCTGCTTCTCTTCCATGTTGTTGTTCGTTCATTTCCTCAAGCTTTTCTTTCAGTGTACTGTAAGAAATTTTGCTTGGAAGATAATAGATCGTTAACGTTGTATAAGCTGGCACCCATTCTTCCACTCCATTAATAGGGTGCTGCGCAAGTTCGTCTGCAAACATTCTTATTTTCTGATTCGTTTCTTCTGATATCTCGGTGCCAAATACAAGCTGAATGCCCGTATCACCAAGCGGAAAATAATCAAGTTTCACACATGTTCCTCCTAACAATTAAGAAAAAAGCTGTGGCACTTTATCAATAAGCGTAACGATGGCTAAGTAGGCTGTAATAAGAAAGACGAACCCACCAAAGATCGTTAGCCATAGCGGATGTTTGTAATCCCCTACGATCGATTTCTTATAAGCGGCTACAAGGAGTGTTCCAAGAGCAACAGGTAAAATCAATCCGTTAAAAGCTCCAGCAAGGATCAGTAACAGAACCGGCTTTCCGATGAAGGTGAAAATGATCGTCGATACGGCAATAAATCCAATCGTTACTCCTGAATGATGACGATCCACTTTCTTCGATAGCGTTCTTAGAAACGATACAGATGTATAAGCCGCGCCAACGACTGACGTAATCCCTGCTGCCCAAAGAACGATACCAAACATTTTATAACCAATGGCCCCTGCTGCTTGTTGGAACACAGACGCAGGCGGGTTGGCTGGATCTAGTTTAAATCCTGTTGCAACAACACCTAACACCGCAAGAAATAGAAAGACGCGCATGATCGACGCAATTAAAATTCCTGAAACGGAACTTTTCGTCACCTGGTGGAGGTTTTCTTTACCTGAAATCCCCGCATCAAGCAGGCGATGTCCCCCTGCAAACGTAATGTATCCGCCAACTGTTCCACCGACTAATGTAATAATCGCAAACACATCAATTTTGTCTGGCGCAAATGTATGTGTAATCGCATCTCCGACCGGTGGATTACTTTGGAACGCTACGTACAATGTTAGTAAAATCATAAGCCCACCGAGGATTCGTGCGATTTTATCCATCGCAACGCCAGCTTCCTTCGATAGGAAAATCCCAATCGTAATCACACCTGTAATGGCTGCACCGATACGTGGATCAATGCCAAATAGAACATTCATTCCAAGTCCAGCACCACCGACGTTACCGATATTAAAGGCAAGTCCACCAAGCGCTACGGCGAAGGCAAGGAAATAGCCAAGTCCAGGAACAACCATATTTGCGATGTCCTGTCCTTTTTTCTTAGAAACAGCGATGATTCTCCAAATATTTGCTTGAACCCCAATGTCTAGAATAATGGATATAAGAATAACAAACCCGAAACTCGCAAGAAGCTGTTCCGTAAAGACAGCCGTCTGGGTTAGAAAACCTGGTCCAATAGCTGACGAGCCCATTAAGAAAGCAGCACCAAGAATGACACCCCATTTACTTTTCGTTGGGCCATTCTCTATTGATAATGGGTCTTTATTTTTCGAAGCCATCAAATTCCCCCTTTTTTATATGATTCATCCGTTACATGAATCGATGCGTTTTTTCTCTTATCTCTACGATATCACGTAATTTTCAGATAATTTTATAAGATTCCGCACAAAAAAACCGCCCACATCGGGCGATTTCGCTCATGTTATATCGTATTTATCAATTCGACGCTGCAGAGCATACCGACTGATGCCTAGTAGCTTACTTGCCTGCGTAATATTCCACTTCGCATCTTGAATCGCTTTCTCAATATATTTCTTTTCGATTGATTCAATATGATCTTCTAATGAAAATTCCTTATCGAAGACGACCTCTTCAATTGATTTCGATCCTTCTGCTTGTCCTTCAACTGGGTTTAAGAAATCAAAATGAGGAGCGGCAAGCTCATCTTCTCGGTGTAAAATGGCAATGCGCTCGATCGTATTTTTGAGCTCTCTTACATTCCCTGGCCAATCATAGTTCAACAGTCGCTTTTTCGCATCCGCTCGGAGCATTGGCGTTTCTTTCCTCATTTGCTGACAAAATTCATTTAGGAAATAATCTGTTAGCATGACGATATCATTCTCTCGTTCACGTAAGGGAGGTAGCTTCACCGGTACGACGTTCAATCGATAATAAAGATCTGACCTGAACTCCTTCTCCTGTATCATCTTTTCAAGGGAACGGTTCGTTGCAGCAATCACACGCACGTCCATTTCAATATCGTGCACACTGCCAATTCGCTTAATCTTCTTATCTTCTAAAAAGCGCAGAAGCTTTACCTGAATATCGAGTGATAAATCACCGATTTCATCAAGAAATAGTGTTCCGCCATCTGCCCATTCCATTAACCCGATCTTCGGTTGAGATTGATCTGGTGCACTATTTTTTTCTCGACCGAAAAGTTCCATTTCAATGAGATCTGAAGGTATACTCGCACAGTTCACTGCAACAAAAGGTCCTTCATGTCGATGGCTTTGTTGATGGATGCTTCTTGCCACTAGCTCCTTCCCTGTTCCCGTCTCTCCTCTAACGAGTACAGTCGTATCATTGCTCTCTGCAATAAGAGAAATTTTGTCTTTCAACTCGTTCATTTGGTCACTTTCGCCGATCATTCGAACGAGTTTGGTTCTTCTCTCCTCTCCTCTATAGCGCTCCACTTCTTTTTCAAGATGGTGCTGCTTCATCCATTTTTCCAGGGTGATTTTCAATTCTTCGAGTTCAAAAGGTTTTGTTAAATAATCAAAAGCTCCTTCTTTGATCGCACGAACGGCCGTCTTTGCATCACCATACGCCGTCAACATCATCACAGCCATTTCGGGGTAATGCTCTTTCCACTTGTGGAGGGAATCAAGACCATTCCCATCAGGTAAACGAATATCTAATAGCAGCACTTGAGGACTAAATTCATCCACTAGCTTCCAGCCATCTTCAAGCGTTGAGGCGACTCGCACTTCATAACCTTCATCTTCAAGAAACATCTGGAGTGTAAGACGAAGCGTTGTTTCGTCGTCAATAATCCCTACTTTCACAGCCATCTAAACCTCCCCCTTCCTCGTTGGAAATGTGATAAAGAACGTCGTGCCTTTTCCAAGGGTACTTCTTACATCCATTTCCCCGTTATTCTGAACGACTAGCTGATGGACGATCGACAGACCAAGCCCTGTTCCTTCAGAACGTGTTGTAAAGAATGGATCAAAGATCTTCTCCATCACAGAATCTTCCATACCTACGCCATTATCGGACACCGTCATCGTTACATTCGCTCCGCTTCGGTAACTTGAAAGCGTCAGTTTGCCGCCATCAGGCATAGCGTTGATCCCATTTAGAATTAAATTCAATAGAATTTGACGAAGATGATCGCGGTCTACGATGATTTCATCTTCGTTTCGTTCAATCTCTAGCGTGACATTCTTTTCGCTTGCCACTGTCTGCATGAGTAAGACAAGTGAATGAAACGTATCATCTACATGAATGACAGAAGGATTCGTGTCCATTGGCCTTGAGAATTGGAGAATATTTGTAATGATTTTATTCACACGATCAATGTCCAACATCATGTTCTCTGTCAACGCAAGCTGATCTTCTGACAACTCAAGTCTTCGTGTTAATAGCTCTGTCGTCGTTTTAATGCCAGCTAGTGGATTCCGAATTTCATGAGCAATTCTGGATGCCATTTCACCTAATGAAGCAAGGCGAGACATTCGCTCCACGCGCTGCTCTAATTTTCTTCTATGTGTAATGTCTTCAAATGTAATAATGGACCGCTGCTTTTCTGTTGTGTTTAAGACTTTATAACTCACCGCATAGAACACTTTCTCTTCATGTCGTTTATGATTCCACATTTCTTCACTTCTTTTTTTCGTTTCGTGAATCGTTAATTTCTCAAACCGCTCTCTTAGAAGAGGGTCTTCCTTCATCATCGTCTGAGCCGCTTCATTGTAGACAGAGCTAGCTCCTTCTATTACAAGAACGATGCCTACGTGAACACTATCCAAAATCGTTTCATTCAACTTCTTTATTTTCTCAATTTGGACATTTCTTTCATCAAGTGTTTGCACCATTTCTTTTAAAGAGGTTGAAAGCACGCCAATTTCATCTTTACGATTCTCTTTCATATGAAGATCGTCCTCTCTCTCACCAAGAGCAATCCTTTTGCAAAAAGCAGCAAGGTTTTTGATTGGTTTTGAAAGGTGATAAGAAAGAATAATCGTAAACTGAACGGCAATGACACCTGTAAAAATGCTAATTAACAGCGTATATTTTTGAATATTCGGGAGTGATCCGGAATAGAAAGAGAATGTCAGCGGATGATAAAGTGTCCAGTTCCACTGCTCTAGCTGCTCTGTTAGCACGGTGTTTTCTGTCCATAAATTGGACCTAGCTTTTCCATTGTACCAATCTATTTCATTCGGTTGAACGACTTCCCCCTCTGAAGATAGGGTGCCATCTTCTTCTTCTACATACAAACCTTTCGTTTCATTAATCATGATTTTGATTAATGACTTCGCATCTTCTTCACTCATATCTCCGTTCTGAACACGTTCATTGAGCTTATCCGCATAGCGATTAAGACTAATCAACTGCTCTTGAGCTGTTGCCTGTTTTAATTGTTTCTCAGACTGATAGCTCGACCACATCGAGACAGCACCAATGATAAAGATCGGTAGCAGAACGATAATTAAGAAAGGGACTAATATTTTACGTTCAATAGAATGACGCATTAGGAAGATCTACCCCCTTTCCAAAAGAAGAAAAGTCCTGCTATCGCAAGGGACGGGAGAACGGGATGATAAGTAGACTGAACCTCCTGCGGAATAAGAAGAAAGGCAATAAGATAGGTGATTAAGCCTCTGAAAGATGAACGAAGGGCATTTCGTTTCGCCACTTTCGTGTACAGCCCCCCATATAAAGGGAAAAACAACGAAACAGCAATGATCCCCCATATATGTCCGCTAAATGGTACGATTCCCTCCGGCGGAGTGAATGCGATAATGAGCGAAAACGTCGCGAATATAAAAATCATCCAGCGCGTCCAAGAGATCACCTTTAGATCAATTGCTTTTTTCTTGCGGATCGGAAGCGTAATATCATACACAAAGCTCGTCGCCATAATAAGGAGCTGAGAATTAGCCGTAGAAATAGCAGCAGCGACAACGCTAATAAGCAGAATCCCCTTCAAAGGCGTTTGGAGTAAATACGTAATTATAAAAGGATAAATTTCATCTGTACTACTAAACGAAACGTTAGGATCCAATACTCTTGAGCCTATACCTATTACAAAAATAGAAAAATAGATAAGAACTAAAAAGACCGTACTCGTGATAACCATCTTTAACGCCACTTCTTTCGATCGAGACGAAAGAATCCGCACAGCATATTGAGGATTTGCCGCAACACCAATTCCGAGTGATAAGAACGCACTAACTAACGCCCAGAACGATAAGCCTCCCTCAGGAAACAGAGCCAAATAAGAATCATCGCTTCGATCCGCAATGGCTGATAGGCCAGTCATCAATTCAGATAGCCCTCCTATTTCGCTCACAATAAATAGAGCTCCTAGCATCGTTCCAAACAGGATTAAACAGAAATGAAAAATATCCGTGCGTGCAACAGAGTGAAGCCCTCCAAACGTCGTGTAGAGAACGAAAATATAGATCAAAAACACACTTACCGTATAAGGCACTTCAAGCATTTGACTAACCACAATACCGAAGCCTCGGATTTGGATGACTACGTATAAGAGATAACTAACACCAAGAATAATCCCAACCCAAATTTGCAGTAGCTTTGAATCATAGCGTACTAAGAAAAACTCTGGAACCGTTACAACGTTATATGTATAGAGTTTAGTTGAAATAAAAAACAAGCCGATTAATCCAAGCAACCAGGCAATAGCCGTTGTCCAAATAACGGACATACCCCCTTCATAAATCAAACCTGGTAGACCAAGAAGCGATGCTGCACTAAACCAAGTTGCGCAGAAGGACGCAATACTCGGAAACAAAGGCAGATTTCTTCCCGCTAGAAAATACCCTTTCAGCTCATCCGTTTTATCGAATCCATGTTTACCAAAGATAAGAATAGCAATGGTATAGATGAGGAAAACACCTAGATAAAGTAATTCATCCATTTGGCTCCTCCCTTCAAACGTCGTAAATCTATGGATGCCTTAGCGTAAAATAGCTCATTCGTTTCAGGTTTCATTATATACAACATAACGTTGAGACACCAGAAACGAAGGAATGATGGGGTTCGAACTACAAAAAGGCCGCTACCTTTTGGTAACGACTTTTTTGATCTATTTAGTTAGTCACCTGGTTTATGAAACGTCTAAACGCTTGCTGACCTGCTTCATCTTGTTTAAATACTCCCGCATGTTCTAGAACAGTCGAGAAGGTGACACCAATTTCATGTCTAAGCGTGTCACGTAACTGATCCTTCGATAGAGATCCATGTTTCTTCATCACCTTTTTTGCCCAAGGTACATGCTTCGCTACCACTTCATCATGAAATGCGCGATCAAGAAGACGATCTTCTATATAAGAAGCGAGCTTTTCCATTTCTTCTATAAGACGCCCGGGCAGAACCGCAAGACCCATGACTTCAATCAATCCAATGTTTTCTTTCTTAATATGATGCACTTCTTCATGTGGATGAAAAATCCCCATTGGATGTTTCGCGCTCGTTCGATTATTTCGTAACACAAGATCTAGCTCGAATTGATCTCCGCGCATTCTTGCGATTGGGGTGATCGTACTATGGGGTTCTCCATCTGTTTCATGTACTAAATTGACATCATGATCAGTATACCCTCTCCACGACGTTAGAATCTTATTCGCTAACTCCGTTAGACGCTTCCGATTCTTTCCTCGCAAGCGAAGCACGGACATCGGCCAGTTTACAATCCCGATCGTCAAATCCCGATAGCCGTTAATGTGAACTTTTTCCTGAATCTCCGCTTTCGCCATTGGGAATTCATGATGCCCTCCTTGGAAATGATCGTGACTTAAGATCGATCCACCGACAATCGGAAGGTCCGCATTGGAACCGATAAAGTAATGAGGGAACTGCTCAGTAAAATGAAGCAAGCGATCAAAGCTTTCTTTAGAGATCGTCATCGGACGATGGTACTCAGATAAAACGATTGCATGCTCATTGTAATAAACGTAAGGAGAATACTGCATGTACCAATTTTCTCCCTCAAGGTTCACTGGAATAATTCGATGCTGATCGCGCGCTGGATGATCAAGTCTTCCGGCATACCCGACATTTTCTTTGCAAAGCAAGCATTTCGGATAGGCTGAAGATGGATTGGCTTTTGCTGCTGCGATCGCTTTAGGATCTTTCTCAGGCTTTGATAAGTTTATCGTGATTTCAAGGTCACCATACTCTGTTTTACTATACCAATGCACATTCTTCGCAATTCTGTTCGTTCGAATGTATTGCGAATCCTTCGAAAGCTGATAGAAAGTATCTGTCGCTTTAATTGGACTGTACATGTAATCTTCATAAAATTGACGTATGGTCTCTGACGGTCGTGGAACGATTGTATTCATAATTTTAGGATCGAACAGATCACGCTCGGTAACGGTGTCTTCTTTTATTAAACCTGTCATCACCGCATAATCAAGCATGTTCTCAAGGATAGATGTTGGTGTGTCGAGCTGCTCTTCGTGTGGATGCGGAAACGATTCAATTCCATTTAATTCAAAAAGGTGTAGAAGAGCGTTTCGAGCGTAATCGGCATCCATACTTTCGATCAGCTGTTTTTGCAAACCGTATTGTAGAAGACGCTCAATCTCTAAATAAATATTCGGTCTCTTTTGATGGCTCATATTCCTTCCACCACCTTGTGAGCGCCGTCACCGATTTCAACAACATAGAAGTCTCCTTCAAGATCCGTTTGATGTTTGTAGCTTTCACCAACGTTTTTAATGAAGGCCTCGACCTTTTCCTTCTCCACAATACTGATCGTACAGCCTCCAAAACCAGCGCCTGTCATTCGTGACCCAACGACCCCTTCCTTCCAAGAAGCTTCCACCATCGCATCTAATTCATTCCCTGTTACTTCGTAATCATCACGTAATGAGACATGCGATTCATTCATGAGCTTTCCAAACGCCTCAACATCGCCTTCGTTCAGAAAATCAACAGCTTTCATCGTGCGACGATTCTCATAAACCGCATGACGCGCACGCTTACGAGTTTTAGTATCTAGAATCAAGTGCTTATAAGCTTGGAATTGCTCTTCTGTCACATCACCTAGCGAGTTAACGTCAAGCTCTTCTTGCAAAGCTTTGAGAGCCTGTTCACACTGCAATCGGCGTTCATTGTATTTGGAATCGGCTAGTCCTCTACGCTTATTCGTATTCGCAATAACCAATGAATGATCTTCTAGACGGATCGGGGTGTGCTTATACGTAAGCGTGTCACAATTCAGAAGAACTGCATGATCCTTTTTCCCCATACCAATTGCAAACTGATCCATAATTCCACAATTGACTCCAACAAACTCATTCTCTGCTTTTTGAGAAAGCTTTACCATTTCAACCATTTCAATTGGAACCTGAAAAAGATCCCTCAGTACGACAGACGTGGCTAGCTCGATTGATGCAGAAGATGATAGACCGGCTCCATTTGGTATATTGCCGTAATAGGCAATATCGATGCCATGCGGAATCGAATAGTCCTGTTGAAAAAGAGCGATGACTCCCTTCGGATAATTCGCCCAATCATCCTCGTCGTTATAAACGAGCGAGTCCAATGAAGATTCTATGATTCCATGACTTGGAAAGTTCATGGAATAAAACCTGACCTTCTGATCCTCACGTTTTCTTGCAACGGCATACGTACCAACGCTTAAGGCACATGGAAAGACGTGTCCCCCGTTATAATCCGTATGCTCGCCAATTAAATTCACTCTCCCAGGAGCAAAATAGAGAGCTCTCTCTCCTTCCTCTCCGAATTGTTCAATAAATTCCTGTTCAAGTTTCTTCATACTTCTCCACCTCTATTATTCTGATCCGTCTCGACTAATACAAATACGTGAGAAGAAAAATCTCCTGATTCTTCCAAACCACCTGTTTGTGATCCATCATAACCGCTTGATAATTGAATTCCAGCGTTCATTAATTCATCCCCAAAGTAAGTTCCTTCATAGCCGCTTACTTCATATTCTTTCTCTGCAGCAAGCCCCTTCAAATACAAGCGTTTAAATGAGGGGTTAGGCTCCGCAAGTACTTGATAATAACCAACGATAGCTTTCGTTTGATCGCTTGATACACTCATCCAACTAGTGACATTTCCTTTCTGTTCAAACGGACTTCTTAACCGATAGAATGCTCCGTATTGAAGGAGTTGGCGATTCTCTTTATACCAGCGGATTTGCTCCGTCATTTCCTTCAACTCATCTTTATTCATCTTCGTCACATCGAGCTCATACCCAAACGCGCCAAAGTAAGCGACATTCGCTCTTGTCTCAAGCGACGTAATTCGTTTCACCTGATGATTCGGCACAGCTGATACATGCGCTCCCATACTGCTCAGCGGATAAACCAACGATGTTCCATATTGAATGCTAAGTCGCTCCATTGCATCTGTGTCATCACTCGTCCACGCCTGTGGGGCGTAATAAAGCATACCGGGATCAAATCTTGCCCCGCCGCTTGCACATGATTCAAACAGGACGTGTGGAAAAGCTTCGATTAAACGTTCATACAGCTCATAAACACCTAAAATATAGCGGTGTGGTACTTCCGCCTGCTGATTTTTCAGAAGCGATAGCGAACCGATCTCCGTCATGTAGCGATTCATATCCCACTTCACATAGTCAATGTTCGCTTCATTTAAAATCGTAGCCATCTGTTCATAGATGTAATCCACCACTTCCTGATTCGCAAAATCAAGTACAAGCTGGTGCCGCCCAATAGACTTTATGCGTCCCGGCACTTGAATGACCCAATCTGGATGTTTCTGATAGAGTTCACTTTCTTTTGATACCATTTCAGGTTCAAACCAGAGTCCGAACAGTAGCCCCATATCATTCATCTTTGAAGCAAGATTTGATAATCCTTCAGGAAGCTTCTTAGAATCCACAAACCAATCACCAAGAGAGGTCCGATCGTCATTTCGCTTACCAAACCATCCATCATCTAATACAAACAGTTCGACCCCTGTTTCCTTCGCTTTTTCAGCAATGCTAAGTAGTTTATTCTCATCGAAATCGAAATACGTCGCTTCCCAATTGTTTAGTAAAACAGGACGTTCCGCATCCCGCCACTTCCCACGTGCAAGACGAGATTGATAGAGATCATGATAGGTTTGACTAAGTTCATTTAACCCATGTTTGGAATAAGCCATCACCACTTCAGGTGTTTGAAAACTAGTGCCACTTCCTAACGTCCATGAGAAATCAAATGGATTAATCCCCATTGTCATTCTTGCCGTCTCGTAATGATCTACCTCGACCTGCGCCTGGAAGTTCCCACTATAGACGAAGCTAAATCCGTAGACTTCTCCAGTATGTTCCGTTGTCATTGGTCTTTTTAATGCAAGAAACGGATTGTGCTGTGCACTACTAGTTCCACGAGTACTTTGAATGCTTTGAATACCTGGGCTAAGCTTCCGTTCGGACATATGACGCTCTCTCGACCACGAACCTGATAGCTGAATCATTTCATAGTCCGCATCTGGAAAATCAACTGAGGCACTATGTGCTCGTTTGATTACGTGAGTCTCTTCTCCATGATTTGTAAACAACGCAGAGCGAGTGATGACATTTCTTCCATGGTAGACAGAGTACATCAAGGAAAGAGACAGATTCGTCACTTTATCGTACATATGAATCACTAACGTATCTGCCTCCCCATCGTCCTCAACATATGTAGCGGGTAAACCTGATAAACGAGGTTTTCCTTTTATTAGTTCATATGATTGATAGGTGAAATCTGAAATACGACTTCCATCTGGATGTTCGATTTGAAAAGCAGGCTCTCGATAGTCTGACGTTCCATACCCTGGATATTCCTGTTTTATTAAATCTAGTGAAAAGGTTGAGTCATCATCGTAAATGTAAGAGGATGTCACTCTAGATTCTCGTTTAGATAAATGGCTGAAATCTGATCGATTTCGGATTTTTTTCCCAAAATACAGCTGTCCGAGCTGCCCATTTTTCATAACATGAAATACATAGCTGACTTCTTTTCCTTGTAAGTGAAACTGAAGTGTTTGATCATTAATCATTACTGGCATATACTTACCTCCGTCTTCTAATCGAAAACGTTTTCACATCCTCGTTTTCGTATCCACATCTAGTTTAAAAAAATCCCTATATCTGATCAATGGTAAATAAATTTAAAAATAATGCCTTTTATTGCTTAGACTTATTTTCCTATATAAGCTAAAATGCTATTTAGAGTATGATTCACCTGTACGTTCTCGTTATATAAATGGTACTATTTTGCTTGTTAAGGAGGGATCATATGGAAGATAAATCATTACAATACGGATCTTACGGCTATCGTTTTTCAGATCCTACACTTCAGAACATCGCCCAAATCTGGTCACTCGGATGGGATGAACAAACCACTTCTCTCTACGATTGGGACGGGACAAATCGACGCGATACAGGAAAATACATATTTCAATATACGATCTCTGGTAAGGGCTGCATCGACATTGATGGACATAGTCATGAATTAACACCTGGTCAGGGATTTATCGTAAATATTCCAGGTGATTACCGCTACTATTTACCTGAAGATAGTGATCGCTGGGAGTTTATATACCTTACACTCTACGGAGATGTCGTGAAAAAGTATTGGGATGAAATTCAAAATGAAATCGGACACATCATCCATTTCCAACCAAATTCAGAGCCGGTTCACTACTTACTTAATCTATTAAGAATGGCTTCAAACCGACAGATTTCTAATGCTCATCAAGCTTCCGGTAAGGCTTATCAATTCACAATGATGCTTTATACGTACTGTTCAAACCTAGAAAAACGGCTGTCTGAGTGGCCTGAGGCAATCGTGGAATCTTCGATGTATGCAATGAATCATTATAGTGAAGAAATCGGCCCAGATGAAATGGCGGCTTCATCCGGCATGTCTCGTTATCATTTCACTAGGCAGTTCAAGGAATATACGAACCAAACGCCTATACAGTATTTAACAGATATTCGCATCAAAAAAGCAAAAGAGCTCCTATTGAATACCAAATATTCTTCAGAGGATATCGCTATTCTCATTGGATACAAAAATGCCAATTACTTTAATAAAGTGTTCAAAAAAGTGACAGGCACTTCACCAGGAAAATACCGAACGAACACAAATGTCTCGTTACAGAAATGAAAAACAGGACCGCCTAAGCGCGGTCCTGTTCTATTTTGCTACTTCAATTGTAATCGAGCGTTTGTCATAATTAATGGTCATGCTTTTCCCTGAAGCTACGAAATTTTCCAGAACATCCTTCGACAATTGCAGTGCAAACTGTGTGCGATCAAGCTTCTCTATATCAGCTGGGTCCACAAGATCCAGCTTTTCTTCTTGCTCAGTTACTTCCTTTTGTAGCTTTTCTAATGATTCGTAAACGCTGTGATATAGCGATTCGATTGGCTCATTCGCCTTACTCATCCCACATCATCCTTCATTCCATTTGACATTGTTCCTATTATATCAAATGGAAATCCAATGGAACATTACGAAATGATGCCAATTGGTGAAAGCAACGTATAAATAATAATCATCGCTACTGTCGCTGCAATACCTACAGGATACAGAAGCTTCCATGGAGACATTTCTACCTGCGCATTCTCTTCAAGTACAAAGTCCTTATCACGTGGCGCAATTTTTCCAATCACGAGCATCAGAATCGTACAAGCCACAAACAAAATACCAAGAATATGCAAGAAGTGAATTCCTGTATCCCAAATAAGTTGAGTTGTCGCATAGACCGATATGAAAACAAACAGAGAAACCTTCGCTGCGATCGAAGGGACACGTTTCGTTAAATACCCAACAATGAGAATCGTAAAGATCGGCACGTTATAGAAACCGTTTACGATTTGTAAATATTGAAAGAACCCTTGAGGAACTTTATCAATCATTGGAGCGATACACATTGCAAAAATAGCGAGAATAATTCCAACGAATTTTCCTTTTCGTACAACTACATTGTCCGGCGCTTTCGGATTAAAATAAGGTTTATAAATGTTAAGAGCAATGAGCGTCACCGATGAATTTAGAGCCGAGTTAAAAGATGATAAAATTGCACCGAACAACACTGCTGCAAAGAAGCCAACAAGCGGCTTTGGTAATACTTCATTCACTAGCATCGGATAAGCATCCGTTGGTTCAAGACCCGGTCCAAACATATTAAAGGCAATAATTCCTGGTAAAATAAGAAACACAGGTCCAAGTAGTTTTAAGAAGGCAGCAATCAAGACGCCCTTCTGACCTTCCTTCAAATTCTTAGCTGCAATCGCTCGCTGCATAATGTGCTGAGCCGTGCCCCAGTAAAATAGATTAACAAGAAGCATCCCCGTAAACATCGTTCCAAACGGAACAGGACTGTTTTTATCGCCTACCGAATTTAACTTCTCAGGAGAGTCCTCAACTATTGTGCTAAATCCTCCGAGTATTGATCCATCACCCAGTACATACAATCCGATAATTGGGATCATTAACCCACCGATTAAAAGACCAATACCATTAATCGTATCTGATACAGCAACGGCTTTAAGACCACCGAAGATCGCATAAATCGCACCAATAATTCCGATTGCAAAAACGGTTACATAAAGACTTGCCATTCGACCAAGACCTAAAACTTCCGGAATATTGAAAAGTCCATTTAGCGCCACCGCCCCTGAATAAAGAATAGGTGGGAGCAAATTGAAAACATATCCAAAAAGAAAGAGAATGGTAACAATTTGCTTAGTCCCAAAATCATACCGTTCCTCTAGGAAATCTGGAATCGTCGTAATACCACCTTTAAGATACCGTGGCAATAAGAAGAAAGCCACGATCACAAGTGAGATGGCTGAACCAACTTCCCACCCCATAACCGCAATAGTGTCTGAATACCCTTGAGCATTCAAACCTATTAATTGTTCAGTTGAAAGATTCGTCAGCATCAATGAACCTGCAATGACCCATGCGCCTAGACTTCTTCCTCCTAGAAAATATCCATCCTGTGTTGCTAAATCTTCCTTTCTCGTTACTAGGTAGGAGATCACGGCTACCATACCAGTAAAAAATAGAAATGAACCGACTGTAAATAAACTCATTGCTGCCTCTCCTTTTTGTAAGCGGAATCAAAGTGATCCGCACAGTTATGTATGCGTTTTAATGTCTGGTTAATATTCTATACTGCGTTCTGTAAGCGTTTCAACGGTAAAAAAAACAGAAAGTTATGCACTTTTTTGCTTTATTTCGTTACCGAAGCACCAAAAAACCACTGCTCTGAAAGAGGAAACAGTGGTTCGACTTAAAAAATTTAAGCTATGAAGCGTTTCTAGCTATTTTTCTGTTCATATTTCTAGTAATTGCGAGCACAACCTTCCCCAAAATAGAGGATTTCTTTCTTTAATGGAGAAACAAACTATATATGGTGACTTTTTAATCAGAAGAGCCTTGTGCCTCTGATTTGCCAGTTATGGAGGTTACAAATGAAACAATTTCTATACAAGCTAACGCTCATTCCCGAACTACTAGAAGAAAGCAACTGGACTGACAAAGAGAACAGTATTGTATCAGAGCACTTCCATGCCCTTCAGCAGCTGTTGAAGAATAATATGCTCATTATGGCTGGCAGAACGTTAAACAACGACCCTTCTTCTTTTGGAATTGTTGTCATTCAGGTTTCTTCTGAAAAAGAAGCAGAAGCGCTTATGAAAAGTGATCCCGCTGTTCGAGATGGAATGATGACAGCTGAGCTCTTTCCCTACAGCGTTGCTCTTTATAATGAAGATTTCACAACAAAGCAGACGTCATCGTGACGTCTGCTAGTTCTTAAAAGTATTGCACCATATGTTCTTCGTTTAGAAACCTTCCCTGAACATAAAGGGCCTTCTCTTCAATGTAAACGGTTTTAAAGCCGTAGCTTTTGTACAGATGCTTCGCCCGTTCATTCGTAGAAACGACCGAAACGCTTAATTTAATAAGAGCATCCTGACTTTTCGCATAATCCATCACCCGGGATAAAAGAGCTCTCCCTGCCCCTTTGCCACGATATTCTGGCGTCACGTAAACAGCAAATAAATCAGCTTTATGACAAACCTTGATGCCGCTGCCTCTGACAAAAGTGATGACACCAATTAATGTCTCTTGATCAAAAGCGCCAAAAGTGGCACCTGATTCCATGTTTCTCGCTGTACTTTTAATCGGATCATCTTTTTGAATCGCCTCTTCATAGCTTGAGGCAAATGCTTCTGGATTTTTCTTTAACGCTTCTAACCGAAGTTCCCAATAAGCTTCAGCGTCATCCGCTGTTAGCTGTCTGACTTCCATCTTAAAACCTCCTTTATAGAAGAGCTTTCACAAATGCTTTACACTTCTCTGCAATTAGCTCTTTATCATGATCGAGCGTCGCTACGTGATAGCTATCTTTTAGTTCGATCACCTCTTTACTCGATGAAGCTATTTCATTATAAATCATCGTCGAATTCTCTGGCGGCACGACATGATCTTCTAGTGATTTAAAAATTAAGGCCGGCACCGATATTGTTTCAAGGCCTTTTCGTGTAATTTCTGTTAAATCAAGAATCTCTTGAATCGACTTCGTAGGCGTTTTCTCGTATGCCAGCTCATCGACACCTTCCGCTTTAATATCTGATCCAATTGCATCAAGGAAACGCGGCTCTGTTTTTCCTCTCATTTGTTCAAGACCTGGTAAATCAATCGCAGCATTAATCGGCATGATCCCTTTCACTTCAGGATGTTTTTCAGCTAAATAAAGCGTTAGCGTGCCGCCCATCGACAGGCCTGTAATAAAGATTTCCTCACATCGTTCGTTTAACCATTGATAGCCTTCTTCAACAGACTGGATCCATTCTTCATATGTACTCTGCTCCATGTCTTCATAGTGAGTACCGTGACCTTTCAATCTCGGACCACGAACCGTATACCCTTCTGAAGCCAATTGCTCCCCAAGATAACGCATGCTTTGCGTCGAACCTGTAAAACCATGGAGAACAAGCACACCGATGTGATTCCCAGCAAAGTAAAAAGGCTCTGCCCCTAGTAGTACGTCATACTTCGCCATATCGTATCCCTCCTAATCGTTATCATCTAGCATTCGTCACGAAAGCGCTTTATCCTTTTTTGAAAATGTGCTCTTTAAGGTTTGAGCTTGGACCCAAAGTGGAACATATTACCTGGATATACTTAACAGGAGGAATGAAACATGTCACATCTCATATCATCCGAGCAAGACCCTAAACAAAAACAGTCCTTCATTCAACGTCTATTAGACCGTGGAATTTATAAATTAAAAGATAAACAGCTCTATGAATGCACAATGGAAGAACTAGAGTATTTAATAAGGAAAGTTGATCTACCTTAATTCCTCCAGAGGATGTTATCCCCTGGAGATTTTTTATGCTTCTTTTTCTTTTGTTAACCACTCTCTCGCTAGCATTCCGTACACAATGTGATCATAGAACTGTCCATTAACGAGCTCCGCCTCCCGTACCACTGCTTCTTTCGTAAAACCTAGTCGTTCTGGAACCGCCTGGCTTTTCTTATTTCCTGAGGCAGCACGAATCTCTATCCGGTTGAGCCCGATTTCGTTAAATCCTAGATTAATCATTCCACGACACGCCTCCGTTACGATACCTTTCTTCTGAAACTTTTCGCTCAGCCAGTATCCAATCGTCGCGTACTTATGTGTTCGATTCACTTCATTAAACCCAACCGTACCAGCAAGCTCACCTTTATAAAACATGCCGAGCGTTTTCGGATATCCTCCTGTTTCACTCACGCCTTGTAATGTCCGTTGTATAAAATCACGAGAAGATTCAATATCTGTATTATAATCAACCCACGCTAACCATTCTTTCAAGTAATCTCTTGATTCATCGATTAAATGATAAAGCGCTTCGGCATCGTCTATCGTATACATTCTTAGGTAAAGATCGTCATTGATTTGATATGTAAACATGCGTCTATTCTCCTCTTTTATCACCTATGTATTGGGTTACAACGTGTGCAAAGTGATCGGCTTCTTCATCATGGGGGGTATGGCCGCTGTTTGCAAAATGATAGATTGCCCCATTTTCAACGTACTTCTTGAAAGCATCGATCTGTTCTTCGGATGTCACGGGATCATGCTCTCCTGTTAATAAGAGAGTTGGCATCGTAAGCTTTGATAGATGTGGAATGAGTGAATGAAAGATCTTTCCTTCTTCTCTTAACAAGTTATAGTGCACTTCTGATTTGTCGTAAAGCTCATCCCATTTCGCCTCACTATAATAGCTATAGTCTGTAGGCTCGTTTGTATTGTAAATGTATATTTCCATTCGGTTCTCTTCAAGATAATCACTGTATGTTCCATAAAGCTCTGCTAGCTCTCGATTCTTAATATCAGAATCCTTGGCAATTTCTAAGCTCTCTGTTGCTTTCTGATGCTCCCCATATTTGTCTAAGAGCGCACTCGTTTTTTTCAACAAGCTTCTCGATGTTAACGTAAAATCAAACGTCGGACATTCAAGCAGTAAATGATCAATTGATTCAGGATAAAGACTGGCATAGAGTACACCAAGATAGCCACCAAACGAATGACCGAGCACTGACCACGATTCTAATTCAAACTGTTTCCTGATCGCTTCGCAGTCTTCGATTAGATCCATCAAGCCAAATTCTTCATCATCATTCACCGCTTCTGAACGGCAAACGCCACGCTGATCAATCGCAATCACTCTGAAATTCTCTTTCAGTCGATCCGTCTGTTGGTAAGAGAAATCAAAGCAGCTCTCTCCTGGTCCTCCGTGTAGATAAAGAAGAGGCGGGTTATTTTTTGAACCATGCACTTCTACATATAATGCTTTGTCTCGTATTGTCATCAGTGTTCCATTATGCACTTTGTTTCACCTCTAACTCTTTATTCTTCTTTTAATTAAGAGTATTTGCCCGCGATGACTAATTTCATCTTCCATCACGTGAAACCATTTGAAATAATGGTTAGCCTTTTCATCCCAACCAAACGGTGTGACTTTTTCTAGCCATTTGTCTTCCTTCTTCCGCAGGTGATCCAGCGTATGAGCACGCACAAGACTGAGCTCACTCCAATAATCATCCAGATCGCGCCCGCGAATGACTGATCTTGCCTTTTCTCCAAGCTCAATCCCTGTCCCAAACTCCTCCCATTCCTCGTCATTTAACTCTCGCTCTTGAAATGTCATAATTTGAAACGCCTTTTCAACCGAAGCCATGTGCTGTAGCAGCATGCCGATTGAATTGCTCTTTTCATCAAGGTGAAAATCGAGCTGTTCGGTAGTTAATCCTTTTATCGTCTCTTCCGTCGTATATCTAGCGTAATTCATCATTGAAACCAATCTACTAACCTCAGGCGTGAACCCTTCTAATCGATCAATCATACAAAGATCATTATGCTGCATCGTTCGACACCCTCCTTTCAATTGAATCTAGCTTATACTTATTAATTTCCATGAGAGTGCCGAGAATTCCTTTTAAGATTCCTTACTTTTCCAGAAAAAAGCCTCGATTCTACGTGAGAATCGAGGCTTTAGTGTGTTTGGGCAATAAAAGTGAATTTTGGACAATATATTCGCGTTTTGGCCAATAAAATCTCAGTTTAGCCAATATATCAGGAATTTGGCCAATAAACCGCGATCAGCCAGCCAATGGCCACCCAACATCACTGCATTTCAGCGAAAACGTCTTTCACTTTGCCTGTAATATCGTGACTTGAGGCGCCTTCGACCATCATTGCGATCAGTAAGTCCTTTTGATCCGTATTATACGCGACAAACAGTCCATTTTCTGGGCCTTCTTCTTCGCCTGCCGCTTTTAACTCAGCCGTTCCTGTCTTACCAGCGAGCGAAATGCCTTTAACCACTGGATCATAAGCGGTACCCTCAGGATCAGAAACCACCTTCCCAAGATCATCGCTCACAATCGAGGCGATTTCAGGGGAAATCACTTCATACTCCTCCGCTGACTCATCTTCTCCCGTTCGAAGCGTCGGTTTCAGCATCACGCCATCATTCGCAAACGTCGTATAGGTCATCGCTAACTGATAAGGGGAAATCTGTAGCTCCCCCTGTCCATAGGCAGAGTCAGCTAAAAGAATGTCATTATCATCGAGCCCACCGTTCGAGATCGAAGAGTTTTCAGTTGGGAAAGGAAACTCAACTTCCTGACCAACCTGGAACGACTCCAATCCTTTCTGGAACTTATCTGCGCCAAGATCCAGCGCTTTACGTGCAAAATAAATATTGTCCGAATGCATAAGCGCTTCTGCAAGGTTTACTTCCGGATCTGCAGGCTTCACGCGCGTCACTTTATATCCACCCCAGCTTGAGTCTGGCTGCCACTTCAAACCATCAATTTTCTCAACTGCATTCGGATCTAAATCCCCATCTCGTAGTGCGATCGAAGCAGTAAGTGGCTTAATCGTCGAGCCTGGTGAATACGTTTTGTTAAACTTCGCTGAAAAAGGAAGATCCTTATTATCCGCTAACTTCGCATACTCGCCTTCATCGAATCCAAGTGTAAAATCATTTGGGTTATAAGAAGGGGAGCTTGTTAATGCAAGCGTCTCACCTGTTGTTGGATGGAGCGCTACCGCAGTTCCCGGATCTTTTCCAAGCTCTTCAAACAACTTCTGTTGGACAGTGCCATCGATCGTAACTTGAATGTTCTCGCCATCAACCTTTTCCTTACTGGCAATCACTTTCTCAGGATCCGCACCCTTTACTTCAATCGACCAGCCCGTTACACCATGAAGCTCGTCTTCATACACTTGCTCGAGGCCAGCCTTTCCAATGCTTTCATAGCTGGAATACCCTTTTCCTGCATACTTCTCTAGATCTTCTTTCTGCATCTGACGAATATAGCCTGTTAAATGTGCAGCACTTTCACCAAAAGGATAGATTCTTTCAGTCGTATTGTTTATCTGAACGCCTGTAATCTCACTTGCTTCAGCAAGTAACTCTTCCTCTGATTCCATCACGCTTTTTAGCGGAACGAATTGTGTTGGATCAGACTGCACCCACCCCTGATTAAGCTCTTTCTCAATATCCGCTACGCTCACCTTCAAAGCATCACTAAGCTCATTCACAATCTTTTCTTGATTGGATTCAATGGCCTGCGGCACAACGCCAATTTGCTTAACCGTACCATTGATCGCTAAGCCCTCTCCATTCCGATCGGTCAATTCACCACGAACCGGAACTGAAGAACGAATGGCGACCTCATCGCCTTCCTTCAATTCTTTAAAAATAAACGAAGGATTCCAGTTCACACTGTAAGAATCAGCGTCGTCTCCTTCAGTCAGGACTAGCGTTGCTTCGTTATCAAACGAAACTTCGCCAGCTAGCGTCTGCATCGACACTGAAAAAGGAAACGTCACTTCTCCTTCATCATTTGGCTCAGGCTCTTCTTCCGGTTTCTTAAAAGTAACTTTCAAATCCTCGACTTCTACATCGCCATAAATAGATTTGTAGCGATCAACAAAGTCTTCTTCTGATATTTCCTTTTGCATAGCAGGTGATAACTTCTTATACATGCTGCTAAATTCTTGTTTATTCCAGTCCTTAACATATGTATCGAACGCATCAACCGCTGATGGTTGATCCGAACAACCCGCAAGCAGCAATAAAAAAAGCCCCATTGCGATGAGTGATTTTAGTTTCACACTCAGCCTCCCCTTCTTTTTCCATTCATTTTCTATTATTTTCCTACTATTATAGAAGACTTTTAAACAAGAAGGAAGGGAAAAGGACTAACCTTTAAACGAGTAGGTTCGACTGCCTATCACATTTGTTTTCACTCGAAACACTCCGCCTGCATACGGAAACTGCTTTAGCTCTTCTTCACTCGTATTCGTTCTAGCAGTAGTAATGTAGAGCTCGTTCCGCTCTTTTCCACCAAATACGCATGATGTTACGTTCAATGCAGGGACGCTTACTTCTAGCAGTCGCTCACCAGTATCAGGATTCCATCTCGTTACCTTAGATCCACCCCAGTGGGCAATCCACAGATTTCCTTCTTCATCGCTCGTCATCCCATCCGGCATCCCTTCTCCGTCTGGAATAGTGATCACCTCAACGGGGTTACGAATATCACCGGTAGAAAAATCATAATCATAGCGGACAACTTTTTTCGTTGGTGTATCAATAAAGTACATGTAGCGCGTATCAGGTGACCATGCCAAACCATTTGATGTACTAACATGATCGACTTTCTTCGTCACTTCAAGGTTTTCATCAAGGCAATAAAGCGCTCCTTCTCCTTTTAATCCTTCTAAGTGCATCGTACCTGCCCAAAACCTGCCTGCCGGATCACACTTGCCATCATTAAATCGGTTATCTGGTAAATGGCTTTCTGGATCGGTGATTGCTTCCACGCTCTCCGTAGAAAGGTTCATCGCATAAAAGCCACCGGCCATCGCCATCACAAGTCCGCCTGATTCTCGCGGAGCAATTGTGCCAACCATTTGCTCCTGTTGCGTCTCAATATTGCCTGCGGTCATTGGATTGTAGGCGTGAACCTTCTTCCCTTCAATATCCACCCAATAGAGAAGCTGGCTTTGATCATCCCAGCAAGGACCTTCTCCAAGTATCGCGCGTGCATCAATCACTAGTTTTGCTTCCATATTATGTACCTCCTAATTAGTGAATCACCTATTCTCTCTACTCTACCCCTTAATAAGAAAAGGGTCCACCTTCTATGAAGAAGAAGGGAACCCATCAACCTTTTAAATTAAAAACGGATTCGTTAAATCTGCCCACTGGTATTTCTGTCCCCAGCTTTCTTTTGCGAGAGTTGTCACCCGATCAATCAACTCATCTGGAACGACCGCTAAATCGCCCATCTCGTTTGGATTATAGTGATAGGCATAAACACGTGAAAGGAATTGATCAAATGGAAGGCTAGCTTCCCCTTCCTCTTCGCCGTGATTCCGAACCGTTGACTTAATGCCCTGCCCCCAATCTTGACCGCTATCATTGTTCGGATTATAGAAATAAACTCTCATTTCTCCTGATGAATCCGCAGCAATACGCTGGATCGAAATGGCATGCAATCCGAGTAAGTCCGCATTAGCCGTCGTAACGAAAATTCCGACCGGGTTTGGATAAATGAGCTGATGGCCTGCGTTGTAGTCTGGATGATGCGTCGCGTAAAAAAGCCTTGCAAACTGCTCATAATCTGACACAGCACCAGTAACTGGATTGATAACAGAAGAAAACTCTTTAGATATCCACTGACCGTAAAATTCTGGATTCACAAATTTATGACCATCTTCCCCACGAAAGGCACTGCGCTTCATCATTTCATCGTAAACGCGATCAAGATGCGGAACGAGTATAAGGGAAACGGCATCAAGCTCTTTATGAAGATCCGGAGCTAAACCTCCTAAGATGAGAGAAGAATTGATTTCAGCCCCTTCAAACGAAATATCAACCTCACCATCACGACACGCTCTTGCGACAAGTTCTAGAAGGAATCCAGGGTCGTGCTGTGACCAAAGGCTGATTCCTCGCGCAGATTGACATGTAGGATTCATCCCCTGACCAATGCCAAGCGGTTGCCCTAGCACACTCAGTAGACCTGAAAGTAAAATCCCTACAGGCGTCACATCATCAGGGTGATTCCGTGAAGCCATTAAATCCTTTTCTACTTCTGCTAGCATATCGATTTCAATGATCCTTTCAAGCCCTGGGATTACCGGAGGAGAGGATAAAACCCCACGCTCAAGCATGCGCGCAAGTCCATAGAGGGACTGAGCTGTGACAGGATAGATTGATAGTAAAATGAGCTCTTTTACTAAAGAAAAATGCTCATTTAAATTAGCTTCACCTTTTTCAGTTAATCCAAGCGTGAGAACGAGTAGATGAGAAGCGTCCTCCTCAGCAAGGGTACGAGCAAGCTGTGCGTGAATGGGAGAAACGAGACCTGTATCACGCATGACATCAGCGAACCGTTCCGCTTCTAACTCTTTCTCCATTTCAGATAACGCATTGAATTGATCGCGATAGTCCATGAAGTCCGGATAGGATTGACTCAGTTCCGTCGGGGCATGCGCGCTATCGAGATAGCGCTGAATGCTCGCGCGTCCTTCTGTGCTTAAGTCCTCTGAAGACAAGAGATTTTCAGCGTAACCGATCATTTCTTTAATTCGCTTTACCATGATCGGGCGCTGTGCGGTTAGTCGATCAATTTCATCCACAAACGTAGCCGACAGCGACCCGAGCGACATCTTTTCAGCTAAAAATTGAAAAAGGTTCATGCCCCTCTTTTGTTCTTGACCTTGATTGATTCTTGCTTCCTCCGTCTCAGCTGGGAAAATCATTTGGAGATTTAGCGCCATGACTTTGTTTAGAAAAGTGCGAGCCTGTTCGCTCGAAACATCTGGATGAGTATATTCCTCTTTCGCAATCGCAAGCATACGAAGCTCACTTAGTACTTCAAAGATCGAATAGTTTCCGTCTATTTTAAAAGATCCCCCTACAAGAGGCGGTTGTAATTTACGAGGTTCTTCCCATGGTCCACCTTCAAAAACGCCCGCCTTATCATAGTCACTAGCGAGTTGATAAAGGGATTCGAGATTATTCTGGTCAATGAGAACGGCAGCGTCTGATAATAGTTCTTCTAACACAACTGGATTCTGACGGTTTTCCTTGAATGACTGAAGAGTACTGACAAACTTTTGCTGTTCTGAATTTGAAAATGATGATTCCATTTCCATACATCCCCCATTATTTACAAGATAGCTATTTGTACCCCAATCCAAGAAAAGGAAACCCCTTCTATGGACCTATTTATTTTCGATTATCGAGCATTTCGCGGAATAATTAAGAATATCGCGGAAAAATCACGTTTTTCGCGGAATAAAATAAAATATCGCGGATATATTCCAGAATTCGCGGAAATAACGAGATTCACCTCTCAACAAGAAGTCTCCAATACGAAAAAGCGGCCATCTTTATCGCAGATGACCGCTCTCAACATAAAACCTTTACTCTTCCCCACCCGTTTTCCACGAAGAATCAAGCTTATACACTTCTAAAGAATCAAGTGTCACTTTGCCATTCATCGCATAGATCTCAAAACCATCACTTTCCTCAGATGGGAAGATCCGATTTGTCATAACACGCTTTCCATCGTTCGCAAACAATTCAACGGAAGAGCGATCAACAAAAAGATGGAGCTTCACTTTGCCATCTTCCGTTGGTTCAAGCGGAGCTCGATACACACCAGGAAACTGTTCATGAAATCCTGTATCGCCACTATTTTGCCGATCAACAAACGCGAGATTATTCTTGGAGTCGTAACCTACAATCGTTTCCTCTTCATCTCCCTTTCGAACGCGGAAACCGAATTCACCTGACGTGTCTAAATCAAATTCAGCGATCACCTCATACGTATCTGCTTTAAAATCATCAAGCGGCATTCGACCTTCCACTTCTTTATCCGATAAATCCACTAACTTCTTAGAACGATTTGACTCAATCTCACCCGCAGGCTCTTGGATAAGACGCGTTTCTCCGTTCACTTCTTTCAAAGAAACCTGACGTGGTAAAGACATCGCCCCTTTCCACGGATCCGTTGGCAAATCAGTCGCATACATCCAATTGCTCATCCACGCCATCCAAATCGGATTACCTTCATGATTGCTGAAGGCTTGAGCCGCATAGAAATCAGTTCCATAATCGACCCAGTTAATGTCTTCTTTTGCGCCTTCTCTCGTGAACGTCTCTCCATCAAAATCACCGATAAAATACTGTCCACCGGATCCGCCGGCGATGCTGCCTGGATTCATATCCACCTGTAGCACCCATTTTTCATTCTCCGAATCCTCATCGACAGGTAGTTTAAATAACTCTGGCGTTTCCCAAACGCCACCCTGCGCTCCCTGATCGACACCAAATTCACTAAACTGCTGCCAATCAATCAAATTATCCGAACCGTAAAAGATAACTTTATCTCCAGCAGCGAGAAGCATGATCCACTTTTCAGACTCCTCGTGCCAGATCACTTTTGGATCTCGAAAATCTTTGATTCCTGGATTCGGAAGTATTGGGTTACCACCGTACTTTTTCCATGTTTCGCCACCATCTTCACTATAAGCAAGCGCCTGGGTTTGTTCTTCACCAGCGATTGTATAGAACGCTACGAGACCCCCCTTTCCTTCTTTAAAAAGACCGCTCGTATTGTTCTCGTCATAGACCGCACCACCCGAGAAAATCATTCCCTGATCATCCGCCTCTAGCGCCATTGGCTTCTCTTCCCAATGATACAAATCGTTACTAACCGCATGCCCCCAGCCCATGTTGCCAAATTCATTTCCAGAAGGATTATGTTGATAAAATAAATGGTATTGTCCTTCAAAAAAGACCATTCCATTTGGATCATTCATCCAGTTTTGCATAGGCGTATAGTGAAATTGGGGTCGATACGATTGATTGTAGTCTTCTAGGATTCCCGCTTCTTTTACTTCGTCTTGCCTGGAAGATTCATTGTTTTCATTCCAGTTCATTATGAGTATAATTGTGCCGATTACTAAGATAGCTCCGACAGCTAGCAACCATTTTCTCATCGTATCAAGCTCTCCTGTCCATCGAATTTACGAATAGGGTATCTCTGAATAAAAAAGTAACTGCCGAAGTGTGTCCCCCGACAGTTACCATAAAAGATTATTTAAATACGCCAGCATCCATTTCTTTCACAATCTTCGTTTCATCATTATGAATGGAAAGTTTAAGAGATGGTGCTAGTGTGCCACCAAAGTGGTCAAATTGGTACTCCTCTGATTGCGCTCCAAGTTCATCGATCGTTAAGCCATTTAGGTCATAGAAGTTAGCAAAGCTAACCACTGTGCCATTCGGCATTACCATCCAAGAATACGTTTGATATGGTTCATTCTCTGGATTCGCTACAACAAGACCACTACCGTTAAGAGGTTCATAGTCTGCTGTTAGAGAGTTTGATACGAAGCCATAGAGACCATCTGGACCATTCGTTCCAGGAGCGAATTTGTTCTTGTGCGTATCAGTGAAAAGGTAATACTTATTCCCTTTTGTCACGATATGCGGACGCTCAAGTTCCTGATTTAGGCTGTTCGCTTCCATCAACGGAGGCATGATTTCAAACTCAGTGTAGTCATCGTTCTCTGCTTTTGCGATACCAATGCTACCATTAAAGAGCTTTGATACTTCTGGTACTTCGTCTACAGTAGCGAAGTCTTCAGAACCAATGTGTTCTTGTTCAACCGAGCGCTCTGCAGGAGTGCCTCCGGAATTTCCTTCAAACAAAATGTAATCTTCGCCTGTTTTAGGATCTTCGAAGAACCATGGATCACGGAATGCATAAGCGATGTCGCCCTGCTTACTTTGTTCCATTGTCTGGTAGTATTCGCCATCTGGCTCAAGAATCACTTCATGATCAGACCAGTTATTGAATTCGATTCCCTTATTTGAAGCATCCACATCAGCAGAAGCCTTTACGAGACGCTGCTCATAAGTTAGCTGTTCTTCGCCTTTGCGACCTGTTGCCGTATAGAAGAAATTAATCTCGCCATCTTCAATCATAGCTGAACCCGCCCATTGACGGGAACCTAGTGCCTGCTCTTCATTAAAAACGGTACCGCCAAGCTTCCAATCTTTCCCGTTCTTTGAAACGAAGTAGCGAATTTCAGCGATATCATGACGCTTACCAGGCAATACATCACTTGGTGCTGTCAGTGAGAAGATCACTTTATATCCGTTCACAGTTGCGATGGAGCCATCCTTTTTTCGAAGAGGCCACGTATCCCAGATATGATAATCTGGCGCAATCTGCTCAAGATCTTTTGTATTAATTTCAGGTGCTGTATTATCCTTGTTTTGCACAATCTTTGCTGCATCTTCTCTTGTCCAGTTCGACGTTTCGCTCTCAGCCGCAAAGCCTGTTGCCGGAGCAAAGCTTGAAAACAGGGTAGCGAATCCGAGTACGGAAGTCGCTACTGTTTTTGAAAACTTATTCATGTTTGTAAGTCTCCTTTAGTCTGGTTTCCCAGTTTTAGTGTGATGGCATGATTTGCCCTGGCTTAAGTGCGCCGTTTACTTTTGTTTCGTTACCATGGATCGAAAGTTTAAGCGTTGGTGCAAATGTACCGCCATATTGAAGCTCACCATTTTCATCACGATACTCATTTACAAAGCTAATAACTGTACCGTTCGGCATAACTGCATGAGAGTATGTCATGAAAGGATCATCTTCAGGGTTTGCTACAACAAGACCGTTGCCGTTAAGCGGCTCGTAGTCTCCTCGAAGAGAATCATTCGTAAAGCCATAAAGACCATCAGGACCAGTTAATCCAGGAGCAAACGTAAATTTATGTGTGATTGTGAAGAGGTAGTAGTCTCCGCCTTTAACAAGAAGGTGAGGACGTTCAAGCTGCTGGTTAACACCGTTTGCTTCAAGTAGTGGTGGAAGCAATTCAAAGTCTGTTAGATCTTCATTCTGTGCTTCAGCAATCCCAACGTTCCCGTTGTAATCTTCAGCGCCAGCTGGTACATCGTGAGAAGAACGGAAATCAGCATCGCCAATGTTTTCTGGATCAAGTGACTTGTCATCTCCAGCTGTATTACCTTCAAAGATTAAGTATTCTTTTCCTGTCTTAGGGTCCTGGAAGAACCATGGGTCACGGAATGAATAAATGATATTACCTGTTTTTTGTTCTTGCGTTTCGTAATACTCGCCGTCTGCTTCAGCAAGAATTTCGTGTTCGCCAAAGTTGCTTAGTTCAACAGATTTTGATTTCTTATCTGCTTCGATATCAAACGTTGTTTTCGCAAGACGCTGTTCAAATGTTGTTTGTTCTTCGCCTTTACGTCCAGTTGCTGTATAGAAAAGGTGTACCTTTCCATCGTCATCCATCATAGCTGATCCTGCCCATTGGCGAGCACCTAGTGCATCTTCTGAATCATAAGCAAGTCCGCCCATCTTCCAATCTTTCCCGTTCTTCGAGTAGAAGTAGCGAATTTGAGCTTCGTCATGTCGGCCTCCCCATGTATATTCTCTAGATGCTGTAAGTGCAAAAACAACCTGGTAACCGTTTATCTGAGCAATTGATCCATCACGGTTACGTAGCGGCCATGTATCCCAAACCCAATAGTCTGGAGCGACTTCATCTACATTGTCAATGTTAGGTGCAGTGTTATCTTTTGATAAGTCATAATCCTGCGCATCTTGACGTGACCATACAGCTGTTTCAGCTTCATTTTCAGCTGCATTCGTTGTTAATGGTGTACCTGCAAATCCACTTACTAGCATAATTGTCGATAGTGCAATCCCCTTAAAAACAGAAGACTTTTTCACGTTCCCCATCTGCCACACTCCTCAAAATTTTAGTTGATTGTTTCGTTCGCCATAACTGTATGGAAAATATGTGAACACGTCAACAAGCTCGAAAAGTCACATTTCATACACAACTTTTGATACGTAAACCCTACTCTCACAGAAAAGAAAGCGGTTTGCAATCGTGTATTGAAAAGGTTTCCAAACCGAAAATAAATAGTTCTTTCGTATCAGGAATCGATTCCACATGGAGGTATTTAGACTCACTCAATATGACAACTGATTAATGTGAATGTAATAATTTTAATCTTAAATTCAAGGCACTGTTATCAGTTTACCTTTTTTATCCATCATTATAATACGCTTCAATGTAAAAATAAGCCACACTCGACTATAATAAGGACAACATAATAGAGGAGGAAAACCTATATGCAAAAAGCCATCGAACAACATAAAAATGCGTTTCTTAACGAGCTAGAAGAATTTCTAAAAATCCAAAGTATTTCAGCCGTTCCCACCCATAAGTCAGACGTTCAAAAAGGGGCTGAGTGGGTCGCAAATTCTTTAGAAAAAGCTGGCATGGAAAACATTGAAGTCATTGAAACAGACGGCCATCCGATCGTTTACGCCGACTGGCTTTATGCGGAAGATCAACCGACAATTCTTATCTATGGCCATTATGATGTACAGCCTGCTGACCCACTCGAACTTTGGGAAACACCGCCATTTGAACCCGTTATTCGTGATAATAAGATCTATGCCCGCGGTGCAACGGATGATAAAGGGCAGCTGTTTATTCATATCAAAGCGGTGGAACTGCTGATGCAAGAAGATAACAAGCTACCCGTCAATGTGAAGTTCTGTATAGAAGGTGAGGAAGAAATCGCAAGTCCACATCTTGGACCTTTTATTGAAGAAAACACTGATAAGCTCGCTGCTGACGCGGTTGTGATTTCAGATACTTCTTTTATTAAAGAAGGATTACCTGCCATTTGTACGTCTCTACGCGGCGCCCTTGCGATGGAGGTGAAGGTGAAAACAGCGAATACTGATTTGCATTCAGGAGTTTATGGTGGCGGCGTTCCAAACGCGGTTCATTCCCTTGTTCGGCTACTCGATAGTCTTCATAGCGAAGATGGATCCATTGCTGTTGAAGGATTTTACGAAGGGGTACCAGAACTAACAGAAGAATTAAGAGAAGAGATTGCTCGTATTCCATCTGATGATGAAGCGATGAAGCAAGAGCTCGGACTAACTTCCTTATTTGGTGAGAAAGGATTCTCCTTCAAGGAACGGACAGGCATTCGCCCGACGCTCGAATTGAACGGCATTTCAGGTGGCTACCAGGGTGATGGAATTAAGACGATTGTTCCATCAGAAGCAACTGGTAAAATTAGCTGTCGTCTCGTTGGGAAGCAGGATCCTCAGCACATCTACGAATTAATTGAAAAACACCTGCTCGAGCATCAACCTGCAGGTACTACGATGACCGTTAATCAATTTATTCAAGCACGCCCAGTCTCGCTTGATTCGAATGATCCTATGATTCAAAAAGCGGCCGATGCTTATGAAAAAGTATACGGCGAGCGCGCTCTCTTCCCTAAAGAAGGGGGATCAATACCAATCGTAGAAGTGTTCGCTCGCGTTCTCGAAGCACCCGTCGTCCTTATGGGCTTCGGCTTACCATCAGAAAACTTGCATGCTCCAAATGAACATTTTCACATTGATAATTTCACAAAAGGAATTGAAACGGTTTGTACCTACTTCAAATCACTGTAGTTCCTAATGAAAAAGAGAGGCGGCTCGATTGCGAGCTGCCTCTCTTCATTTAGAACGTGAGATAACCTTTTATGACTCTTTTTCCACTTGAAGGTTGCTCCAACCATTTCATACGCTGAAGCTTTTCATCCAATCTTGCGGCAATCTTCCATTCAATCCGATGCATCATTGTTCTCGCCTTATAAGCTGAGATACCAAACTCATTAGCTGCTTCATGATATGGGGAATACTTTTTCAGAAGGTTAAGGTATTGATCCGGTGTAGCCGCTGATTGTATTAACCTAACTTCCAGTTCATCGATGAACTGATAGAGGGCTTTCTCCTTCTCAGGGAGCTTCGCCACGATATCACGAACGAGCATCTTCAACAAATGTTCATTGCACTCCATATCTTCCCCTACCCTTTTACCAGCTTGACTTCTTCACCCCAGGAATCTGCCCCTTATGAGCATATTCACGAAACGCAATTCTAGACATTTTAAATTTCCTTAAATACCCCTTCGGACGACCAGTTACTTCACACCGATTATTCAAGCGTGTTGGTGATGAATCACGTGGGAGCTTTCGTAACGCTTCAAAATCTCCTTTTGCCTTCAATTCATTTCGTAGCTCAGCATACTTCATGACGAGCTCCTGCCGCTTTTGTTCTTTTACTACTTTCGATTTCTTAGCCAACCTAATTCATCCCTTCATCTATTCTAATTTATGCTATTCGTTTTGGCACCGTGCATAGAGCAATTATCCACAACCTATACCAATAGCTCGCTTTTTACAAATCGTAAACATTACGTTTTGTATTATATGCTTGTATTCGTTATAACGCAAGGAATCAAACTCCGCATTGAGTGCGTCCTAATGAATGATAAAAAAAGCCCAACTTCATTTCCAGTTGAGCCCTCCCTTTATCATCACTATCTATAAATCTTGTTTCCTTTTACTTCTCCCCATATGTAAAGCAAGCTTATTAATAAATCCAAGAATTAGACCAACTCCTGTGAATAAATAAATGATCGTGAAAATTTTCCCAAAATCGGTTTGTGGACTAAAATCCCCAAACCCTACAGTTGTTAGCGTAACAACACTAAAGTAAAGCGAATCTAACACGGACCAGCTTTCGACAGTGTGATAGAAAATTGTTCCTGAGACGAGTGTAATCGTTGTAAGAAAGAAAAGAACTTGAAATTCTTTATCCTTTATCGCTTTCCATAATGCTGACAACATCCTCTTTAAAGTAAGAAGAAATGATATCATCTTGACCTCCTTCTGTTTCGTTGATGAAACCGAGTATTCTTCCCTCACATCGTTCAACTACATACAATAGATTATTCTAGCATAACAACAAAAACCTGACGGATCGCCGCCAGGCTCTGTCCTTTTAACTCACTCGGTTAAGATCGCCTCATTTTCGGAGGGGAAAACTCATCGTGATTCTGCCATACGTAAAAGGGCTTTCTCCTTCTCTCTTGTAAGTCCAGCTTTGAATGGGTTCTCATCATTTCGAATGGGTAGCCAGTTTAAAACATCGTGAATCGTTTCTTCAAGAGGACGAAGGCTCAGTCCCTCACGAAGCGCCCGATCAATATTCGTCTCAGCTGCGCTCATTGATTCAGGAAGCCAGAGCGGTAATTCAGTCCACGGCGCTATTTCATTTTCAAGAAGAAACTCTTCGTTTACCCAACGAAAAACCGCATTACTTCCGCTCACCTTTTTACATGACGCAAGCACTTCCCCCATTGTATTCATTCTTTCTCTCCCGGTCACATTGTACGCGCCCGCGACCCTTTGTTCCGTCATTCGCAATAACCAATCAGCAAGGTCTCGCACATCTATGAATTGTACCGGACGCTCAGGGTTTCCTGGCGCTAGAACTTCACCACCCTCGTGAATTCGCTTAACCCAGTAAGTAAAGCGATCTGAATAATCATACGGCCCTACGACGAGTCCAGGTCGAATATGAAGAACCCGGCCACTCAAATTCTTTTCTGCAACAGCTTCACACTTCGCTTTTAGTGCACCATAATGCTCGTTGTAAATCGGTCCAGCTGTTCCTGCCGTGATACGTTCCGCTTCCGTATCTGAGATTTCCTGAAGAGGCGAACTTTCTGTACATGGCTTTTCTCCGAAATCTTGATAAGCTGAAACACTCGATATATATGTATAATGGTTAACCCTATCCTGTAAAAGCTTCGTCGATTTATTCACTGTTCTCGGAATAAACCCTGACGTATCAATTACGGCATCCCACTTTCTTCCCGCTAGACTGGATAAATCTCCATCACGATCTCCGATAATCGTTTCAACCTCTGAAAATTGCTGCTTATTAGTCCCTCTATTAAATAGCGTAACCGTATGTCCATTCTCTAAAGCTCTCTCTGTTACATATCTTCCAATAAAACGTGTTCCACCAAGGATTAATAGCTCCATTCTCATTCCCTCCTTATTTTGTTATAACATTAATCAAAAATTCCCCCCCTCGCTCTTTAGTCGTTAAGAAAACACTTCGCCTTAACATTCCAATCTCCTGTATGGAAATTTATTTGATCAGATAGGGAATGCTGTGGAATATGTCTAATTATTAGTGTACAGGAGTGTGATGAAATGACGGAGAAAGATTGGTTAACACATGCAATCCAGCTAGCATCTATAAGCGTAACTGAACATAACGGCGGGCCATTTGGTGCAATCGTCGTCAAAAATGGCGTTGTTATAGGCGAAGGATTCAATCAAGTGACAACGGATCATGATCCTACTGCCCATGCAGAAGTTGTCGCAATACGAAACGCCTGTCAAAAACTCGGGACGCATCAGCTTGAAGGCTGTGTTGTTTACGCAAGCTGCGAGCCCTGCCCGATGTGCCTTGGAGCAATCTACTGGTCTCGCCCAGACCGTGTATATTTTGCTGCATCGAGAAATGAAGCTGCTGACGCTGGTTTTGATGATGCCGTGATTTATAACGAAATTGAGAAAAAACCTGAACAAAGAACCATTCCGTTTCACCATATTGAAATGGATGAGAAGAACGAACCTTTTCAAAGCTGGGAAAAGCATAAGAATCGAATAGACTACTAAAAAGAAGGATGTGCACTATGCGCATCCTCCTTTTTAGTAATTTATTATCCTCTCTTCACAAACCGCTGAACATACCTTGATATCGTAAACAGACCAATTGTACAACCAAAGAAAATAAATACGTTAATAAAGATGTCGATCAGTCGATCATCAGGCAGATAAGAAAACAACAAAATAGCCGAAAGAAACAATACCACTTCCCATATGGCAATCCCTTTTAATAAACCTCGTAAATCCAACTGATGATTCATATATCTTTTCACTCCCTTATAGATATGGTCGTTCAATAATCCTTCCACTTCTTCCTATCAAACACCTCCTCTTTTCGCAGTTAGATGGAGAAAATTCCAAATTCAAATGACGTTTTACTTGAAAATCATATTTATCCCATTCCGTTCATAGCATAGTGTTGTATCAAAATTCGCAAAGGAGAGGATTGAGATGTCTGAGAGAAATTCAACGAAAGAAGATAATATTGTGAAGAAGACATCAAAAACCGCAAGTGATCTTGTGAATAAATCCGCTGACACAGCGAACGATATTGTCAAGTCAGTTAGCGGAGAAGGCGGTCTTGTAGGGAAAGCCGCTGACGCTTCAACAGACTTTGTTAAAAATGTGAGTAAAACAGGGAACAAAGTCGTTGGTAAGTCAGTTGATACGGCCTCTAATGTATTTAAAGGTGCTACTAAAAAGGTTTTCGGTAAGAAAAAAGACAAAGAGTAAAAAAACATAAACGAAAAGGACTCCGAGCTCGGAGTCCTTTTCGTTTATGTTATCTATCTTCTAGGGATCTCAAATCGGTCATTTCCATCTCGTTTCATTAGCTAAGTTTCTCGACTACTTCTTTCGCAACGCTAGTGGTTGATTGCGGATTTTGACCGGTAATTAAATTACCATCTACTTGCATGTGATCTGACCAGTTATCTTCTGTAACAAAGTCAGCACCAAGTTCGCGAAGACGAGTTTCCAGTAAGAAAGGCATGAATTGATCAAGCGTTGTTTCTCTTTCTTCATCGTCTGTAAACGCCGTAATCGTTTTACCTGAAACAAGTGGCGTACCATCTGAAAGAGTTACGCCAACGAGTCCAGCGGGACCATGGCAGACAGAAGCAACAATTTTGTTTGATTCATAGAACTCACGAATCAGGTGCTGAAGCTTATCGTTTTCTGGAAGGTCAAACATTGTTCCGTGCCCACCAGGCATAAAGATCGCATCAAAAGTAGACGCGCCAACGATTTTCTCGAGCTTCACTGTATCTTCAAGGTATTTGGCAGTATCGAGAATTTCTTGAGGCGTTTCTCCACCTTCAAGACTGCGATCATCAACAGGCGCTTTTCCGCCTAGCGGACTAGCTACTGTGATTTGATAGCCAAGCTTTTCAAATTCGATATACGCTTCCCCAAACTCTGATAACCAGAGACCTGTCTTATGTCCTTCTTTCATTGTATCTGCGGTTGTAACAACCATTAATATACGTTTGCTCACGACTGTTCCTCCTACTGTAATTTAACACTTTACAGTTAAGATCATATGCTGTTCTTTAAGGGAAATCAAACAAAATGACTTCACCAATTAAAAATTACATAAAACTCCTCTTTTGTAGGAAGGTTAATCAACAAAAAGGCAAGGTGAGCAAATTGAAAAAAGTAGCGATTATTGCGATCATCAGCTTCATTTTCTTCAACTTCAATCTTATTGAAGCGAATGCAGAAGCTCTTCCAGAAGACTACGGTGCAAAAGGAGCACTACAAGACTCTTCCATTACATTGAAGGAAGCCTTAACGTATGCGATTCAGGATGAGTATCTGGCACAGGCAAGATATGATGCTATCATCAAAGAATTCGGTGACATAAGACCTTTCTCTCAAATTAAAATGGCTGAGCAAAGGCACATTACAGCTCTTCTCCCCTTATTTACAAGGTATAACATAACCGCGCCCGAAAATAATGCTAGCCAGTATACAACCACCCCCAAAACGTTAAAAAAGCGTTCGAATCTGGCGTTCAAGGAGAAGTTGACAACATAGCCATGTATGAGAAATTAGCGGATCTACCCGACCTGCCGCAGGATGTCAAAACCGTTATGACAAGGCTTGGTGATGCCTCAAAAAATCATCTTGCTGCGTTTAAAAAAGGCTTAAGTCAGTATGAATGAATAAACGATCCCTACCACTATATTCGTGGTAGGGATCGCTTTGTTCAGCAATCATTCAATTGTTCCTTCACTAGCAAACTAATGTAATACGAAATGCGGAAATTGGATGAAGATTGACTTAAATTTTTTAGACGCTAAATAGATAGGTTTGAATACTAAAGAACTTTCTACATCATTCTCCTATGCTTTTCTCTCCATAGCTCGTAGCCATCCCGTAAGCGCAACCGCTCCGACAACCATAATGCCGCCAATCCACGGAGTGTGAATCAGACCAATGGAATCAACGATGATGCCACCTACAAATGAGCCAATCGCTATACCAACGTTAAACGCAGCGATATTAAGCGCGGATGCCACGTTAACGGCAGATGGTACATATTTTTCAGCAAGATTCACTACAAGTACTTGCAAACCAGGAACATTCATAAAGGCAAACAAACCCATGAAGAAAATCGAAATTATTCCAGCCACTTTAAATGGAAGGGCAAATGTCATGATAAAGAGAATGATTGCTTGCATCACGAACATCCAAAACAGTGCTTTTAATGGGTTCTTATCCGACGCTTTCCCACCAATGACATTTCCAATCGCTACGGCAACACCATAAACTAGTAAAATCACACTAACAAATTTCGCGCTAAGTCCTGTTACATCTTCAAGTAGCGGAGCTAAATACGTAAAGGCAACGAACGTACCACCGTAACCTAGTGCTGTAATCGCAAATGCTAAGAGTAATTTTCCATTCGTTAAGATCTTCACCTGTTCACTAAATTTCGCTGGCGGTGCTTCTTTTAAATCCTTCGGTACGAGAATCGCACTTGCGATAATCCCAATCACACCAAGAAGAGCGACACCAAGGAACGTTGCTCTCCACCCAAAGGCTTGGCCAATAAATGTACCAAGCGGAACGCCAGTCACGGTTGCAACGGTTAATCCTGTAAACATAAAGGCAATCGCACTTGCCCGTTTATTTTCTGGAACGAGATCTGCTGCAATCGTTGAACCGATTGAGAAGAAAATCCCGTGTGAAAATGCTGTAATAAACCGTGCAACGAGTAGTAAACCGAAGGATGTGGATATTCCCGCTACAAGGTTACCAATGATAAAAACGACCATTAATGACATGAGGAGTGTCTTCCGATTTATTTTTCCAGTTAAAGCAGTTAGAACGGGAGCACCAATTGCTACTCCAATGGCGTAACCTGAAATCAATAAGCCAGCAAGTGTAATCGAAATCGATAAGTCATCTGCTATAGAAGAAAGAAGGCCAACAGGAACAAATTCGGTTGTTCCAATTCCAAATGCACTAATCGCGAGCGCTAAAAGGGCAAGAGTACCACTGGATTTTTCTTTCGAATGTGACATTGTATGTGTTTGAGAACTCATAAAGCGAATTCCTCCTTGATATTTTTTAAGTGCCGAGTAGAAAGACGTCTTCTCTCTCGGCTGTACAACTGATTATGCAACCTTCCAAGTCTTTATGTAAGTACGCACTTTGGTGTAATATAGGTACCTGCAAGTGCCTAATGAGTCATAACAAGCTCTCTACACAAAAAAGCTCCTGATAAACGGATCCGTTTATCAGGAGCTTCAAATGTATTAACTATTTTTCTTCCGTCTGAAACGCTGCGATGTGTTCAATCGGAACCCCAGCTTCAATGTAACTTCTCACAAGCTTCCAATTCCCTTGTACCCCTTTTCGAAAAGTATCAAAAAAGACACTCCCAGTTTCACTTTGTTTGCCATCTACCTCAATAGAAGCAAAAATAATCGCAAGCATTTCATTTCGTCGAATTGGAGTGACAGCGAGCTTCTTTAGTACCCACTTCGTTCTGTCTTTTTGAAAAGCCGAAAAAGCTTGATCCCAGCCTTGAATCGACTCCTCATACCCAAAATCATATAGCTCAGATTGGCTTGAGATTTCTCTCGCCTGATACGTATCGCTTATTTTATACTTTATTTCATCTAACGAAGAGTTCCGCCAGCTTGATAGGAAATCATCTAAAAATCCTTCAAATCCACTCATATCGCTCATTCCCCTTTCGCTATTCATTTCGATCTATTTTCATCGAATCCTTTCTCACTATTTTCGTACCCTTCACGCGATAGGAACAACCGTAAGAATATGTTATATTACATAAGAAGTGATATTGAAAGGACTAATTGACATAATGAGTAACCATAAAGAATTACAAGAAGAAATAAAGAAGAGACGGACCTTTGCGATCATCTCTCACCCCGATGCTGGTAAAACGACTTTGACTGAAAAACTTTTGTTCCTTGGCGGTCAGATCCGTTCAACAGGAACAGTTAAATCACGAAAATCATCCAAGTACGCGACGTCTGACTGGATGGAAATCGAGAAACAGCGTGGTATATCTGTTACATCGAGTGTTATGAACTTTAACTATAAGGGACACACGATTAATATTCTGGATACACCAGGACACGAAGACTTCAGTGAAGATACGTATCGTACGCTTCTAGCCGTTGACAGCGTTGTAATGATTATCGATGCTGCAAAAGGTGTTGAGTCTCAAACTAAGAAACTTTTTAAAGTTGTTAGTGAGCATGGTATTCCAATTTTCACGTTCATAAACAAAATGGATCGTCAGGGCCGTGAGCCTTTAGAGCTACTTGAAGAAATTGAAGAAGTTCTTGGCATCGAATCTTACCCTATGAACTGGCCAATCGGTATTGGTCAATCGTTCCAGGGCGTTTACGATCGTCATCAGAAAGCCGTTGAATTCTACGATACAGAAGGCGACAATAAACAGGCGATCCAAATCTCAGATTTAGATGATCCCGTTCTTAAAGAAAAAGCTGGCGAAGATCTTGTTAATCAACTTCAAGAAGACGTCATGCTACTTGATGAAGCAGGCGCAACTTATAGTGAAGAGGCATTGCAATCAGGGAAGCAGACACCAGTCTTCTTCGGAAGTGCGATTTCAAGCTTCGGCGTTCCAACATTCTTAAATCACTTTCTGGATCTTGCTCCTTCCCCAGCTCCTCGTGAGAGCTCTGAAGGCGAAGTAAAGCCCGATGAAGAAACATTCTCAGGCTTTATCTTTAAAATCCAGGCGAACATGAACCCTGCTCACCGTGACCGCGTTGCCTTTTTACGAATTGTATCGGGTACTTTTGAAAAAGGAATGGAAGCATGGCTTGAGCGCACAGGTAAAAGTTTGAAGCTCTCTCAAGGCCAACTTTTCTTTGCCTCCTCCCGAGGTAATGTTGAAAAAGCGTACCCTGGAGATATTGTCGGTCTATATGATTCAGGAACATATCAAATTGGCGACACGCTCGTAGGCTCTAAAAACGTTTATTCGTTCGGAGCTTTACCAACATTCCCACCTGAGCATTTCGCGAAAGTACGGGCACAAAAAGCGATGAAGCAAAAGCACTTCTACAAAGGTGTACAGCAACTTTCTGAAGAAGGTGCCATTCAAGTTTATCGGACCGCACACTGGGACGAAATTGTTATTGGCGTTGTCGGACGTCTCCAATTTGAGATTTTTGAATACCGCATGAAAGGTGAGTACAATGTTGATATTCAATTCGATACAATGCCTCACCAGCATGCACGTTGGATTGAAACAGATAATCCGGAAGACAAGGTAGATAGCATTCGTAATATGCTTGTCTACGATCAGCTAAAGCGCCCGGTTCTTCTGTTCCAAAACGACTTTGCTCTAAGATGGTTCCAGGATAAAAATCCCGATATTCCATTAAGAGAATCAAGATAAACCGTAATATCCAAAAAGGAGCGTGCATCTGCACGCTCCTTTTAGTTTGCAATCGTTTCTTCTGAACGAGTGCGATGGGTCTTTCCCCACTTCTCCATTTCGTGAAGCAGTGGTTCAAGCTCATACCCATATGGTGTCAAAGAGTACTCTACCTTGGGAGGGACATCTTTTGATTCTTTACGATTAAGTAGCCCATCCATTTCAAGCTCTTTCAAATGTTTAATAAGCGTTTGATGAGGTATGCGCGGAATCACCTTTTTGATCTCACTAAATCTAAGAGGCTTCTCCACTAATTCTAGCAGCAAAACGGCTTTCCACTTCCCACAGACAACATCAAGCGTCGTTTTCATATCTTCTACAGACCTGTTCAAATTTAAGCTGCACCTCCAGGTATATAGTAATATACTTCTTCACAAAACAGTGCATTGTAGTAAGATAAGCATATATTAAATTTATTTTACCACAAGTAGACCGTAATGCTAGAAGGGAGTTTCTATGTCCGAACAATTTTCTCACTCTATCCATCGCCTAGGACAATCTATTCTACAAAACATAGATGATATCACAGCCAACACTAGACATTTAATTGATATGAACACTCAAGTACAGAGCCTACCAGGTGAGTCATATACTTTCACTGAACAAATTCTAGTTTCACTAGGTGAGTCCATTGAAGCAGGAGAAATTTCTTATCCCTCTGAAGATCTCCAAAGATTTGAAGAGGAAGAAAACTTCCCTGCTTATTTAGATACGATCTTAATGAGCATTACAGCGATGAAAAAGTCGTTACTGACTTATATGGAAGATCACCAACATACATTTTCTTTAACAGTGTCTGACGTTATTACTATATCGAAATTAATAGATCCCTTGATTGATCATTCCATTAACCTTTTTACCGAAAGCTACCTTGATAAGAAAACTCGTAGCCTTCAGAAACAGTATATTCAAGACGATGCACTAACTGTCCCAATCATTAAAATCTCTTCTAAAGTAGCCATTTGCCCGATCATTGGTGAAATAGATGAAAAACGCGCGAATCTCATTCTTGAACGCACGTTAATGGAATCAAGTGCGAAGAAAATCCGCTCTCTGATTCTTGATTTATCAGGCGTAGCCACACTTGATACGATGATGACCCAGCATCTCTTTAAAATCGTTGATTCTCTTGAAGTGATGGGTGTTGAAATTATTGTGACAGGTGTAAGTTCTGATGTCGCTATAGGTGTAGTATCACTTGGACTTGATTTGCAATCTCTTACAATCAAGCAGAACCTAGAAGGTGCATTAAAGTCTTTAGGAATGTTGGAGGGTTAAGCTCCCGACTGTAAAAAAAGAATTCAGAAAAGCCCCATCTCACGCAAAGAGATGGGGCTTTTCTGAGAATCATTTCCTTGTTTTATCATTGTCCGTCTGCACCAAGGTATATGGTTTTAATCTTTTCTTCAGTTGACTCATTTTTATTAACCTTATATGCACTCGCTTCTTTTCTTGAACTGACAGCTACTTTAAGCGATTGGTCAATAAAATGAGCGGCTACTCCATCATCAAGGGCGATTCCTGGTTGCATTTGCGCATTATTAATCATTTGATGATAGGCTGGTTTACGTTCTTCTTCTCCATCATAGTGAGGACAGCAACTCCCCTTTAAAAACCCAAGACACTTAAGTAACTCGAGCTTATCTCCATAGGAATCCGTGAGTCCTTCCTCAAACCAACAGATTGCCCCTGCACTAATTCCAGCTAAAATGACGCCTTGCTCCCAGGCTTTCTTCAATATATGATCTAAGCCCCATTCTTTCCAGAGCACCATTAGGTTTTTGGTATTTCCACCACCAACGTATATTATGTCTTGATTTAATAGAAAATTTTCAATATTTGCACGCGGATTAAATAGAGACAAATGAGAAGGAATACAGAGCTGATTTTCAAAGAAGGCATAGAATTTCGCTATGTATCCTTCCGCATCACCGCTTGCTGTTGGTATAAAACATATCTTAGGTTTCGTACACTTTGCTTGATTAAGAATGTATGCATCTAAGAGTGGGTTATCCTGTTCCATCGAAAAACCGCCGCCTCCCATGGCTATAATTTGCTTCACGTTTCCCTCTTCCTTTCTATACGAACAATCTGACTTACTGTGTTCCTAATTCCCGATCCAATGACTTGATCCCTGCAAAAAAAAGCTGTGCACCCTCATCAGGTACACAGCTCTTCATCCAATTACACTGCTTTTTGTTGCATCTTTTCTCGTTTTCTCTTTGATAATACTTCCTTGCTTGCTGCCTTAAAGAAGGAATACCCCATGAGGAGAACGACGATGGAAAATGGCAATGCCGCAAGAATAAGCATGTTTTGCAATCCTTGTGTTCCACCGAAGTACACAATAATGGCAGCCATACTGGAAAGAGTTAAACCCCAGACAATCTTAATCATCGCGGATGGGTTTAATGAACCCGTCGTACTGAGCATTCCTAATACAAACGTTGCTGAATCAGCTGATGTAATAAAGAAAATGGCAATCACGAAAATCGTGATAAAGGACATTAGCGTGCCAAGAGGATACTCTTGTAAAACCGCAAATGTTGCCGTCTCAATCGAATAATCCGAAATCGTTGCAATTCCACTCTGCTGAAGATCGAGCGCTGAGACTCCAAACACCGCAAAGAAAATAAAACAGACAATAGATGGAACAAATAAAACCCCAAGCATAAACTCTTTTATCGTTCGACCTCTTGAAATTCTTGCAATAAATATCCCCACAAATGGAGACCAAGAAATCCACCATGCCCAGTAGAAAATCGTCCAGCTATCGACCCAAGAACGTTGATCATTGTTGATCGGCTCAATGTGAAAACTCATATCGAAAAAGTTTGAGATATAACCGCCTAAGGAGCCCGTAAACATGTTCATAATGTAGAGCGTTGGCCCTACAATAAGGAGGAGAATCATAAGCGCAAATCCAAGTATCATATTAATGTTACTCAAATATTTGATTCCTCTTTTTAATCCCGACCATGCAGAGGCAATAAATAGTGCTGTTGAAATAACGAGAATAAGCAACTGTACAGAGAAGTTTGCTGGTGTGTTAAACAAGAATTTAAGACCCTGATTAATTTGGGCAGATCCGAATCCTAGTGTAGCTGCAACGCCTACTACTGTTGCGACAACAGCAAGAGTATCGATCATATACCCTAGCGTCCCCTGCATCCTCTTTTCTCCAAACAAAGGGGTTAACGTAGCGCTAATCAATCCAGGATATCCTTTATGAAACTTAAAATAAGCTAGCACGAGAGCAACGAGCGCGTAGACAGCCCATGCGTGTACACCCCAGTGAAAAAAAGAAAACTGTAGAGATTCCTCAATAGCTCGTTCTGTTCCTAATTCACCACTCGGGCTGCTTTTGAAGGCGTGAGAAATTGGTTCTGCGGTTGTCCAAAACACCATGCCCATTCCCATTCCTGCACTAAACAACATAGCAAACCAAGTTGGCAAGCTGAACTCTGGCTTGTCGTCTTTTCCACCAAGCTTAATGTCTTTAAATCTAGAGAAAATCAAATAAATACAGAAGATTAGAATAGCCACAACAATCAGAAGATAGTACCATCCAAATCGACTAGATATGTAAGTAGTTGCGGTAGATGTTACCTCCTGTAAATGCTCAGGACAAATCGCTCCCCACAAAACAACGAGCAAACATACAAAGAGACTATACCAAAAAACTAATGTAGCATTTTTCATTAACTCACCTCTCGTACTGATATTTTCTATGTAAAAATCCCTATCCTACTAGAAAACTAAACGCTTTACCATTATTGATCGAAACATTTAAAAAGGAGAATGAGACAATCCACACTTTTATCTATCTATTTAGGGTAGTGTCTTTTCTGCAGTTTCAATGTCCCAATTTTACTGATACCCTAATCATCAAAATCTAATCCAGAAATTGTGAAATGAATGAAAATTTATTTCATAACTTCTCTTCTTACTCCTCCACCGTTAGTAATCATTCGACTTCCAATAATATTTCATAGTGATTTTTCTATCTATCAGCTTAATGATAAGATAGTATAGAAATATAAGATTTGTTTAGATGAATTAGAAACGAGGTGTATGATATGATTCATTCTAATATCCCTACCTATACTTCCATTGAAGATGCATCTCAAGATGTCTTAGAGGTTATTAGTAAATTCGTAGGCGTAAATACATTTTTTGTAGCCAAAAACGATAAGACAGATGTAGATATTATTTCTTCATTCAATCGTGATGAAATTATCCTGGAGTCAGGTTTTGAAACATTATATCGCGATTCCTACTGACAATTCATCGTAAAAGGCGGTCGTGAACCCCTTATTATTGATGATTTGGCAGCCCATGATTCAACAAAAAATATGGAAGTTACCAAAAATCTCGGTGGTGGCTCATTAATTGGTGTACCTATTTATTATCGTAACGGTGATAACTACGGTACTTTATGTGGACTTGATCTTAAACCATTTCACTACAATCAAGATCACGTTGATTTATTTAAAGCGATGGCTAACCTTCTTGGAAATGTCCTTGAATTAGAAAGGGCAAATACTGAGATCGAATCACTATCTGTGCCTATTGTTCCCATTTCAGAAGAAGTAGCCATTCTTCCGATCATTGGAGACGTTAATGAAATTCGAACAGAACGATTAATGGAACGTGCTCTCGCTGAAAGTGCAAAGAACAACCTTGATTATCTCATTTTCGATTTATCAGGACTTGTTAATATTCACAGCCAAAGTGCGACCAATCTTCTTAAAATAGGAGAGTCTCTTAAACTTGTCGGAGTTCAAATGATCGTAACAGGTATTCGTCCGGATCTCGCTATAAAAGCGGTTCAAGCCTCAAGTGACTTTGACCAAATTGTTGTAAAATCAAATCTTCAACAGGCTTTGCATTGGATCGGATACAGCTTAATTAAAAAATAAAAAACAAAGACTGCCAGTTGGTAGTCTTTGTTTTTTATGTTGAATTTCTTGAATAAGAAACTTATTCTATCTTTGTAAACATCCTGCTGCATACATTTTGGCCATGTTCGAATGACTCTTCATTATTATAAAGCCCGTATCAAAAGAATTGAAAACCAATCGCCTGAGCCAAGAATCGAGAATCCACAGCATTAGCTAAAATAAAACGATTAAGCTGGTGATGGTTCCAAGTTCAAATAGGTATCTTCAATTTGTTGAGGTGGAACCGGCTTGCTGTAGTAATAGCCTTGAATACTATCACACCCTTTTGATGATAGAAAATCAGCTTGTTCAATCGTTTCTACCCCTTCTGCAATAACGTGTAGTTTTAATTGCTTGCTCATGGCAATAATCGCACTCGTAATTTGGTCGGACTTCACATTTTGTGTTAACTCATCAATAAAGGATTTATCAATTTTCACCTGATTGATCGAAAAGTCTTTGAGATAGCTTAACGAACTATGACCTGTACCAAAGTCATCAATAGAAATACTCACCCCGAGTTCTCTAAGAGAAGTAATCATCCACGATGAGCGAGTAGAGTTTTCCATTGTCATACTCTCTGTCACCTCAAGCTCTAACAATGTTGGATCAAGAGAATACTTGGTTAGCGTTTCTTTAATCGTTGTAATTAGTTCATCACTCTGAAATTGCTTAGCAGAAAGATTCACTGAAACACGAAGAGGATAACCGCTCTCACACCATTTCTTCGCCTGTTCACAAGCCATATCAAGCACTTGACGGCCGAGTTCAACGATAAGACCTGTCTCTTCCGCTAGTGAAATGAAATTGCCTGGGTAGCGGAGTTCTTCCTTTCCTGCTTTCCAGCGAACGAGGGCTTCAACTCCTGACAGTGAACCATCAGTGCATTTCACCTGAGGTTGATAATGTAGAATAAATTCTTTGTTGATAAGTCCCGCTCGAAGCGAACTTTCTTCTATTAATCTCAATTCACTTTTTTGTCCCATGGATGTCGAGTAGAATTGATATTTCTTGCGATTACGTCCTTTTGCAGAATACATCGCAATATCGGCATGCTTCATCAATGATTCAACGTTTGTTCCGTCACCAGGTGCTGCTGCTATGCCAATACTTACCGAAGTGGACAGCTCGTGGCTACTAACCTGAAATGGCTTCTCAAATGCTTCAATAATTTGATTCGCAAGCTCATCAGGATAAATGTGCTTAAATCCGTCGAGGACAATCACAAATTCATCCCCTCCAAGGCGTGCGAGAAAACCAAATGGGTCCACGCATTCTTGCAGACGCACGGAAACTGCGCATAGAAAAAGATCACCTGTGTTATGACCAAGAGCATCATTAATAACTTTAAAACGATCAAGATCGAGCATCATAACAGCAAGATCTGCTGGTTCATCTACTTTCCTAAGGCAGTTTTCTAGGTATTCAACAAATGAGCGACGATTTGGTAATGACGTTAAGGCATCAAAATAAGCCATTTGATGGGTTTTTTGCTCTGCTGCTCTTTGCTTCGTTATATCTTTTGTAATAGCATAGATCCGATCAAGACGATCATTTAAATAAATGGGAACGAACGTCACATTTAAATCGTTTACCCCTCCGTCAAACGTAAAGACCTTCGTATTGAAACTGACAGCCTGCCTTGTGTCATGCACCGAAAGAAAATAGTGACTCACTCTCTCTAATTCTTCACTTTCGAAAAAATCCATTGGATTTACATGACTTAATTCATCTTTTTTCACACGGAATAGTTTTTCACCTGCCGGATTGAGCGAACGGATTTTTCCATCTACTGTCAAAGTGAGGATCGCATCAATGCTATATGTAAGCAGTGATCGTAAACGATAGTCATTACCCTTCATCTCAATTGACTGCTTAATCAATTTCCGTTCAGTCACAACACCAAAAATCAAAATCGTTTGAACGCACAACGTACCGACGGCAATAGCAATGGAAAGAGCGGACGTGTCTAATCCTTCTATAACTGGTTGATGATGTACTTTAGACATATAGAAGGTCGCAGCTTCAAGTCCAACGTAATGCATCCCCGCAATAGCAATTCCCATAATTCCCGCACTGCCTATCTTTAGTAAAATTAAGTGACGGTATTTTTGGGATCTAGAAAGGGTAAAGGCTAGTTTTAGCGCTGTAAATGAAGCACACATAGCGATAAGTGTTGAAAGAACGAGCAACCAATCATTGTAAACGATCTTAACATTTTCCATCGCTTCCATACCTATATAATGCATAGCGATAATAGCCCCAGACATAAAGATCGTTCCAACAACTAACCTTTTAATCGTTAGCTCCTTCCCTCCAACTGCGACAAGAGCAATGAAAGATCCAAAGAAAGACGCGCAAATAGATAGAGCAACAAGGGGAACATCATAGGTCATTGGCATCGACATTGAAAAAGCAAGCATGCCGATAAAGTGCATCGACCATATTCCAACTCCCATTGCGCCAGCCCCACCAATGACCCATACCCATTTGCGAATCCCTTTCGAATAAGAAACTCTACCTGCGAGATCTAGCGCACTATATGAAGCAAAGACCGCGATGACTACTGACAGTAAGACGATCCACCAATTATATTCTCCTATCATTTCAATCATAGTGTTGTGCCTCCGAAGTTATCATAAGAAATCTATATATGATCTTTATCGGCATATAGGAACAATACGTTAAGTTTTCTAGCTTGCTTGCTATCGTCGAATGCCTAGCTTCCTTTTCACATCTTTCAAGAACGGCTGCGCTTTAGCTCTTGCTTTCCTTGCTCCCTCTTCAAGAATTTGGTCAAGCTTATCTCTATGAGCCATATAGTAACGGTACTTCTCTCGAGGTTCAGCTAAGAAATCATCCATAACATGAAAAAGTTCTTTTTTCGCTTCTCCCCATCCGATCCCTTCTTTGAATTTTTTCCTCATTTCAATCGTTTCGGCATCACTAGCAAATTCTTTATAAAGTGCAAATACCGTTGATGTATCCGGATCCTTTGGTTCTGTTGGGTCAGAAGAATCCGTTGTAATACGATTAACTAACTTTTTAAGCTTATCTGGCTCTTCAAACAATGAAATCGTATTGTGATAGCTTTTACTCATTTTCCTACCATCAAGCCCAGGAAGTACGGACGTGTTTTTATCGACAATATAGCTTGGCAACGTGAACGTTTCTCCAAATTGAAAATTAAAAGCAGCGGCTATATCCCTTGCGATTTCCACATGCTGAATCTGGTCTTTGCCTACAGGGACGAAATCGGTTTGAAACATTAGAATATCAGACGCCATTAAAATGGGATAAGTGAATAACCCCATATTCACCCCTTCATCCTCTTCGCGATCTCCCTCACGATTTTTCTCCACAATTGCTTTGTAGGCATGCGCCCGATTCATTAATCCTTTAGGGCTAAAACAAGCCAAAATCCACGATAATTCAAAGATTTCTGGTACATCCGATTGACGATAGAGAATCACCTTTGTTGGATCAAGTCCAAGTGCAAGCCACGTAGCTGCAATCCCGTACGATAATTCTTCCATCTGCTGCTGATCTCGAATTTTCGTCAATCCGTGGTAATCTGCGACAAAATAAACAGGGTCAAGTTCCTCATTCTTCGCTTGTTTTAAAGCTGGTTTAATCGCTCCAATGTAATTGCCTAAATGAACTCTTCCAGTCGGCTTAATACCTGTTAAGATCGTCTTTTTCATATGTCCCTCCATCATTTTAGACAACACAAAAAGCCCCTCATCCTCTAAAAAGGACGAGAGACCCGTGGTGCCACCTTTATTCGTTTACAAACGTAAACGCGCTTACCCCTTACAGAATGAAACCTATTTCAATAAGGTGTCTCTTGTATCGGTAAGACGTTCCGCCGAATCCTACTTTACTGTTCAGTTCGGTAGCTCAGAAGCCCATTCATCTGTTGCGCACACTGGTTTTCACCTACCACCAGCTCTCTAAAGTGCCGCTCAAGACTACTCTTCTTCTTCATTGCCTAGTTATTTTTTCTAATTCTATCGTAACGCTTATTTGAAATCAATACATTTCCTGATTTTCATTTGAATATTTCTTCTTACTCAGGTACATGATTGACTTATATGCTTATTTCTTCACTTAAATAACAGTTGCTCTATAGCATTCTCGCATTTCGAAAGGAGATTATGATGAACGATCTACACTCATTCAGCTGGTATGCTGCTCGGATTAAGAAACACCTTCCACCTGAAGCTTTTAAGCCTGTTCCAGTACGACTCTTCGGGGGATTTACATATCTCGTCATCACATTGACCTGTTTCTTAATCATTGCCTCCAATCCTTTACCTACCCTCATAGCACTTGTCTTTTCATTTATGATAGGCGCTTGCTTTGCCGGACTTGGTTTTCTTGGCCATGAAATTCTACATGGAACAGTTGTAAGAAATGCCTTGCTACGTGATATTCTAGGCGCGATTGCGTTTTGGCCATTAAGTACTGGCCCAAAACTTTGGAGAAAATGGCACAACCTAAATCACCATGTACATACTCAGCATGATGCTAATGATCCAGATGCATGGCCAACCCTAGAACGTATTTCGAGAATGAAAATGTTCAAATGGATTTACGGACTCCCGTTATTTATCCGTTCGTTCTTTGCTTTTATTTCATTAACGGTTCAATTTACCGCCCATTCGATTAAAATGTTTTTTACTTATGTAAAAGAATTTGCGCCAAAAAAGCAACGTGACGTTTTTCTACAAATGATTTTGCCCTGGGTAACATGGATCAGTCTTATCTTCGTGATCGGGATAAGGAATTGGATATTTGCTTATTTCATTCCACTTCTCATCGCAAACTTTATCGTAATGGCTTATATCTCAACAAATCACAGATTAAATCCATTAACACCTATCAATGATCCGCTTGCGAACAGTCTCACCGTTACAGTACCAAAAATAGTGGACATCCTACATTTCAACTTCTCGTATCACACAGAGCATCATCTGTTTCCAGGGATGAATCCGAAATATTATCCACTTGTGAAAGAGCATATTAAAACAATGTGGCCAGAACGATACCACGAGATGCCAATGACAAGAGCCCTAATCACTCTCTGGCATACGCCTCGAGTTTATCATGAACAAACAAATTTAATTGATCCCAGAACGAGTGAGACATACGGTTCACTAGGTAACAAGCTATACCCAAAATCCATACTCCCAAAAAAGACAACAGATTGAAGGAGCTTGTTCAATCTTTCTATACAAGAAAAGGCTGATTTAAAGGTAATCAGCCTTCTTGCGCATTTATTATTCAACCCGTGCTCCTTCAACAGGAATTCCCTGCTGAATACAGCTTATGTTCCGAGAATTAGTAGCCTCCTCCAACAAAAGCTGCACCTACGATGATAAGGAGAATAAACAGCACTACAATTAGAGCAAACCCACTGCCGTAACCGTATCCCATGGAGTATGACCTCCTTTCCATCTTGGATTACTTCATACTATGCAACTCCCTTTTGAATGGATGGGCATTCGTTTAGTTTTATCGTTACTTTTCTAACCATATTGTTAAGCATAAGGCAGTTGCCTACAAGAAAGAATGCTAATCGAACAAGAATTTCGAAGCAACGTTTACCAATGACTCTTGCTCCGTTTTCTAAATTTCTCAACATTTTAAATCTGCTTGATTATATAAGTATATGCTTATATAATGATTTGTGGAGGTGAAGAAATGGAGAACACTATGATTGAAATCGATCAGGCTGCTTCTGTCCTTAAATTACTTGGCGATAAAACGCGTTTAACGATAGTGGGCCTTTTAAAAGATGGTGAATGCTGCGTCTGTGAGTTTGTAGAAGTATTGCAAATGAGCCAACCTTCTATCAGTCAGCACCTAAGAAAATTGAGAGACTCTGGTTTAGTGAAAGAACGCAAAAAGGGCCAATGGGTATTCTATTCATTAAATGCAGATCATGAAGCCTTTTTAGTGATTCAGAGTATTTTAACCTTCATTCCTGACCAAAAGGATAAACTTTACGAACTAGAAAAAAAAGGACTACGCATTTGTTGCGATTAATGGAGGTATTAGATTGACAGTCACACTCGCTATTCTTATTTTCATACTTACGTTAGTACTCGTTATTTGGCAACCTAAGAACCTGGGTATTGGCTGGTCTGCGTGTGGCGGCGCATTGCTTGCTTTATTAGTCGGTGTGGTAGATTTTCAAGATGTCATCACCGTAACTGGGATTGTATGGAATGCTACCTTTGCTTTTATTGCCATCATTCTCATCTCTCTTATTCTTGATGAGATTGGATTCTTTGAATGGGCGGCGCTTCACATGGCACGGATCGCCAAAGGAAACGGACTTCGCATGTTCATTTACGTTTCGTTACTCGGAGCAGTCGTTGCCGCTTTATTTGCAAATGACGGAGCTGCCCTTATTCTCACGCCAATTGTTCTTGCGATGGTACGGAACTTGAACTTTAAGGAAAAAATGATTTTCCCATTCATCATGGCAAGTGGGTTTATTGCCGATACAACCTCACTTCCACTTGTTGTGAGTAATCTTGTGAACATCGTTTCCGCTGACTTCTTTGATATCGGATTCGTTGAGTATGCATCACGTATGATTGTTCCAAACTTATTTTCCTTAGGCGCAAGTATCCTTGTCCTTTATCTGTTCTTCCGAAAAGACATTCCTGGAAATTACGACGTTAACCAGCTTCGCGTTCCACATGAAGCGATTAAAGACAGCAAAATGTTTAGGCTCTCCTGGTTTGTCCTTGCGATTCTACTTGTCGGTTATTTCTCCAGTGAATTTATCGGAGTTCCTGTATCGATTATCGCAGGAATCGTCGCGATCTTCTTTCTACTAATGGCGAGACGCAGTAAAGCGGTTGAAACGATGAACGTCATCAAAGGGGCCCCATGGGCGATTGTTTTCTTCTCAATCGGAATGTATGTGGTCGTTTATGGCCTTCGTAACCAGGGACTAACAGATATTCTTGCAAATGTCATCCAATCAGTAGCAGATCAAGGTTTGCTCGTAGGAACCGTTTCGATGGGCTTCATCGCTGCAATCCTGTCCTCAATTATGAATAACATGCCAACTGTTATGATTGATGCACTAGCGATCGAAGCGACTTCAACGACCGGTACAATGCGCGAAGCCCTTATTTACGCGAATATTATTGGATCTGATTTAGGTCCAAAGATTACGCCAATTGGGTCTCTTGCAACACTATTATGGCTCCACGTTCTCTCCCAAAAGGGCGTCAAAATATCGTGGGGATACTACTTTAAAATTGGTGTTATTTTAACAGTACCAACTCTACTCATTACATTACTTGGCCTTTACTTCTGGCTACTAATCATCTAAATTTTAATTTAAAAAGGAGAACAATATATGTCTAACAAAAAATCAATTTATTTCTTATGTACAGGTAATTCATGCAGAAGCCAAATGGCTGAAGGATTCGGTAAAAAACACTTAGGTGATGAATACGATGTTTATTCTGCGGGGATTGAAGCCCATGGCCTCAACCCTAATGCTGTTAAAGCAATGAAAGAGTCCGATATTGAGATTTCCGCCCAAACTTCCGACATGATTGATATGGATCTTTTAAACAATGCGGATCTTGTAGTTACGCTTTGTGGAGATGCGAATGATAAATGCCCGAGAACACCAGCGCATGTAAAGCGTGAACATTGGGGATTTGATGACCCAGCTAAAGCAGAAGGCACAGAAGAAGAAAAATGGGCTTTCTTCCAGCGAGTACGTGATGAAATCGAAGAACGTATCGCACGGTTTGCAAAAGAAGGACGTTAATTTATTAGAAAAGCACCTCGGATCCCGAATCCGAGGTGCTTTTCTAATGCTATTATTTTTGGCTCATTCAGCGATTTTCGTCATTATTCCCACGAAAAACAAACTATATCCCCGATATCTCAGTTATTTCCGCGGAAATGAAACGGAAATGACTTTAAAGCTTTTTCATTTTATAAACTTCTCGGCTATCAATAAGGTCACCGATATCCTTGCGATACTTCTCATAATGCTCTGAGTTAATGTGCGTTTCAATCGCCTGTTGATTTTCCCACACTTCATAGATCACAAATGTTGTATCTTCTATAGATTGATGAACGTCATATTGAATATTACCTTCTTCATTCCTTGAACCTTTCAGAACTTCTTGAAGAACACTTAAGACATTCTCTTCTTTACCTGTTTTAGGCTTTAAAATCGCCGTAACCGCAATTTGTTCCATAAGTTTACTACCTCCAATGCTTATTTAAGAATAGGATAAGCATAGTAGCTTCAACTTATTATAGCAATTGATGTGCTTGTTATGAATTAGGGGCTGGCTTCAAGATAGTGCGCTGAAGTGGGACTCCCCCCATGGTGACGTTTCGTTCAATAAACAGATACTTCTTACCATCGATCTTAAACTTACGATTCCCCAGGTACTCCACATCTTTTCCTTGCGCACTCAGTTCATTCTTAAGTGCCCTTACGTATTCATTGTAGTCGATATAGCGTTCATCCAGGTCAATCTGGATATGATTTTTCCGATAGCCCATTAACCAATTGAAGCCAGTTAAAGATGCAACAATAACTACCAACATAAGAAACAAGTTCATCATGCAGCATTCCTCCCGAGCTCTTTTCTATTTATACGAATGAGGGGTCTCTTTCGTTTCGTTTTTTTGAAAATAAAGGAAGTTTCATTAATTCTTTTTACATCGTATCCTTCTATTAACGTTTGGATTAGAGAAAATACGTCAATAGACTACTATGACCATAAGAGAAGGAGAGGATTAATTATGGCACTATTAGAAATCAGTGTAACACCTGTAGGGACAAGTCAAACGAGCATGAATCATTTTGTAACAGAAGCTGTAAAGTTAGCTGAGAAAGAAGGATTCACTTACCATATTGGACCAACCTCTACTGTCTTTGAAGGAAACGTCGATGAACTCTTTGAATTAGCAAGAGACATTCATACAAGTGCTCTAGGAAAAGGTACAGATCGTGTTATCACAAATATTAAGATTGAACAAAGAGAAGACCAGCCTCTTTCAATTGATGGTCAAGTGAATGAAGTTCGAAGTTCGATTGGGTAATAACAAAAAGGAGGGAGCGAATGATTCGCTCCCTCCTTTTATTTCTAACTTAGAATCTCTTCTTTCTTTAAAACTCCCTCTATTCCATGGCGTGCCTCATTGACAACTGATTCTCTCCATTCGGAATCATCCGGGTAAAACATCGCTTCGAATTCTCCTAGAATCCATTGAATATCATCAACTGATTCTGCCCCTTCAAAATACAAATGGTTTTCCAAAATAATCGTCGTAAATTCGCGAATTTCAGCCTGTTTATCTGTCCCAAACGTTCCGAACTCAAACAATGCCGACAGAAGATATGTTTCTGGAAATGCTTCTTCTTTTAATTTGTAGAAATGATTCGTAGAATCCCCTTTAACTTTTTCAGGAGTATACTTTTCGACGTTGTTAAGATTGTACGCTTCTTGTAACTCCTTCACGTCTCTTCCATCATTCTCTGAGATCACCATCGTTATTTCATTTGTTGGTCCGAGAGCTGTATGCCAATCCATGTGGACAACACCAGGATAAGTTCCTAACAACTTTTCTTGTATATCCTTCAAGAAAAGAGCTGATTCTTCAGCTGTTGAACCTCCGTAATAGACACCGCGCTCAAATTCAAATTGTCCCATTCCCTTTGCCTTTTTTAATCCTGCGTACCCTTCCTTTGCGAGACCTTTAATCAACTGTGCATATAGCTTGTGCTTCTCTGCTTGTAAGTCAGTGATTTTACCATCTGGAAGAAACAAGTCGCTTTCCTTAGCATAATTTTTATTCACGTCTCTACGAATAGAATTTTCGTCATAAAAGTAATTTCTGTTGAGATCAACATTATTTTCCGTAACCCGTCGGAAATGACGCATTCCCCACGGATTAAGGGCATGAATCAGGCAAATCCCAGTCGTTGAAGGATCGATTTGATCAAGATATTCTTCTGCGAACATATGGATAACCGCTGCTCCAGCATACCCTTCTATCCCGTGTTCACCTGAAGTAAAGAATAAGACACGATCGTTTGATGTAAGGGCTTCAGAGGAAATCATATCGATTGTATTATCTTCTTCTTTCCCAATTGACTTTGTTGATAAGGTTGCCGAAGGCCATTTCTTTTGGATTTTATCAAGATGATTGCGAAATGTCTCACGTGACTGTTCATAATTTTTAGCAAAATAGTGATCTGTTTGAAGTGTCATAACGAATAATCTCCTTTGCGTTCTATTGTACCGTTGCTAAATTGGTTATCTAACCTTTTCATACCACTATCCGTAATTATCAAACTTCTAAGAGTTCAAATACCCGGTAACTTTCTATCTTTCCATTAAGCAAGATACAAAAAAAGATGAAAACTCGTTTCAGAGTCTCCATCTTATTTGTTCTTCTCGTATTTTGATACTTGATGCGATTGTTCATATTCAGCAAGTTCTAATTCTAAACGCTTTTGTGTACGCTTTTTATCAACGTTGAGAAATAGTGCCGCTACCGCTATAAAGCCTATACTTAACATTAAAAACTGTAGTATTAATTCTAATGACATCATTCATTCCCTCTTTCTATTTTTCCATTTATTCCTTACTTTTTGCTTATCGTGTGGGGGTTATATATTTACCCTTTATTTCGCCACTCTAAACATCTGTATTGGTTTCAGGCTTAATGGAAACAAAGCAAAGAAAGATCGCAATTGCTGTTACACCTGCTGAAGCATAGAAAACAACTTCATGAGACTGCTTCATGAGCAATGCATAGATTGGTGGACCAGCCGCTACGCCAAGAAAGCGAGTCGAGCTATATAGAGATGTAATTGTTCCACGTTCTTCTTTTTTTACCCCTTCTGTGATGAGGGCATCAAGACAAGGTAGAGACATTCCAATTCCTACTCCACCCACAAATAAGATCAGTAACATCAACCAGAGTCGTTCTGTAAATGAAACGCTTAGTGTCGCTGCTGCCAGAATAAATAAACCAATGAAAATGCACCATTTCATCGTTTTCTTATTCTCACCGATACGTTTTCCCGTCACAAAAGAGGTTAATGAAAGAGCAACAAGTGGAATAGCAATAACCCCACCTTTTTTAACACCTACAATTTGAAATTCATTTTCCAAAAACCCGGCAAGATAGAATAGAATGCCAAAAAGAACAAACATTATCACACCGCCAATTGCAAAAATCGCCGTTAACCACTTTCCATCTTTTCGAAAAATATTTTTTAAGCATGACAAAAAACAGGAAAAAGTTTGTGGCTTCTCTTTTTTTTCTGGTGACTTAACAAGGAATATGACAAGTAATATTGAAATAAGTGAGAAAACAGGTATGGACAAGAAGGGCAAGTACCAGAGAAAGGATGCCAGAAGAGCTCCAAGAATGGGACTCAGCACCTTCCCGACTGTATTTGATGTTTCAATTAAGCCTAATCCCGCACTTACATCTTTATCATTTTTGAATAAATCTCCTACGAGAGGAAGAACAACTGGGGCTGCTCCAGAAGATCCAATCCCTTGAAGTACCCTTCCTATAAGAATCATGACGTATGGATTTTCTAGAGACCATGATGCCCAGCCTGTGACGAGCCCTCCAATCCCAGCGATAAACAAACTCGGGATGATCACTTTTTTTCTTCCGTATCGATCGGACAAATAACCGGCAATTGGAATTAATAAAATGGCTGCAATAGAATAAACCGTAATGATCATCGAAACCTTAAAGGATGTGATGCTGAGCTTCTTTTCAATTATAGGCAAGACTGGAATAAGCATTGAGTTCCCTAGCGTCATCACAAGTGGAATTGAAGCAAGTGATATCAAATCCCACTTCTTTTTATCATCCATGAGCATCCTCCAATAAAACTTAACTTCTTACGTAGTTTGCCTGCTCTCGTTAGCGGGTATACCTTAGTAAAAGCTGGCTATTATTATTAATCATTTAGAAGAAATTCCTGTTATTTAGATCGAATAACTTTGACCAAGAGGAATTTAACACATAGATAATCGTCGAAAATGTGTAACATAACTTACAGTCAGGCAACGACTTTTTTTAGTATACTTAACATGGAGATGAACCATGTAAAATCCATTTGGAGGTCAAACATATGATTACACTTTACACATCACCAAGCTGTACTTCGTGCAGAAAGGCAAAAGCGTGGCTGGAAGAGCACAACCTTCCTTATGAACAGCGCAACATGTTCGCAAAGCCGCTCACAGAAGATGAGATTAAAGCTATAATTCGTATGACTGAAAAAGGTACCGAAGAAATCATCTCAAAGCGTTCAAAAGCCTTTGATGCGCTTGATAAAGAGGTTGATGAGCTTACACTTCAGGAACTATACAGCTTAATTAAAGAAAATCCTGGCATTTTAAAACGCCCGATTTTACTTGATACAAAACGACTTCAAGTAGGCTTTCACGAGGACGAAATCAGAAGTTTTCTCCCTAGAAAAGTTCGAGCTTTTCAACTTGAACAAATCCTTCAAGAAGCAAAATAATAAATTGTCCCTTTAGAGTAAGCGAAACAAAAAGCGAGAGAGGTTTATCCTCTCTCGCTTTTTGTTTCGCTATTTCTCCTGATCATCAAATCCTTGAATCGTAAATTTCTTCATAAAATAAAGAACGAGGATTAAAATAAAGCCATATCTGATCTCAGTATCAGCAAGATTAAAAATCCCTTCGCTCCAGCTCACTTTCATAAAATCAATCACATAACCATATTGAATACGATCAATCAAGTTTCCAAGTCCACCACTAATGAGTAAGCCAAAAGCTAGCTGCACAGCAAAGCGTTTTGGGGTGGCACGTATGTATCCATAAATAAGGAGAAGTACGATACTCGCTTGTAGAAAAATTAATAAACCTGTGTATCCTTCTAACAATCCTCTTGTAGCTCCTGTATTGTAGTAAAGCTGAAAGGTTAAAAATCCATTGATCGCGTCAATTTGTTCATTTAAGTTTAAGATCGAGTCAATCCATCGCTTTGTTACAAGATCCATAACAAGCAAAATGGTCACCATCGTGATCATCCGTTTCACCGTGCCCACATCCTTTTTTACTCTTCAACCATTATCCTTTATGACCGCTTTCTCTGACAATCATTTCGTCTTTTATGCTTGATTGACACACTTCTATACAGGGTAAGGACTTATAGAACCTAGTAACAAGTCAATTACTCTGGAGGTTTTGTAATAATGTATCAACAGATTTTACTTGCATCGGATGGATCCACAGATTCAGTAAAAGCAGCTGAAAAGGCTTTTGAATTAGCAAGCTTAACAGGTGGACATGTTGAAATCGTTTATGTCATTGATGGTGAAACATCTAAGCACGATGCGTTACGTCATGCCGATTCCCCCGGTCTTGATATGGAGAGAAGTGAGAAACTAAGCTCCACAGAAGCAATTGCTGAAGAAACAAACGTTTCTTATGATGTGACTATTCTACATGGATCTCCTTCCACAACTCTTATTGATCATGCAAATGAAACAAAAAGTGATCTTGTTGTCATGGGCACAAGAGGACTTAATGTTCTTCAAGAAATGGTGATCGGTAGTGTAAGTCATCAAGTCATCCAAAAGGCAAGCTGCCCTGTACTTATTGTCAAATAATGAATGAAGCAGAAAAAAGACTCCTTAGCTTAAGGAGTCTTTTCGTATAAATAATTCGTTAAATATGCTGCGTCCTCAGGATAGGCATGTGGAATTTCTTCTACTTCATCAATCGTTTTCCATTCAATTTCCTTCACATCTTCTTCAGAATCGTCAAGAGAAAGCATACCGCCTACCACATTTACTTCGTAATAATAGGTCGTCACATTCATTCCATTCACATCCTGATCTTTAACGAACAAAGGTTTCTCAATGGCTACTTGATACCCCGTCTCTTCCATCACTTCACGAACACAGCACATCTCAGGCGTTTCTCCCTTCTCGATCTCACCAGAAGGAACGGCCCATTCGTCAGTTTCATTACGAATCATTAGTAAATCTCCCTGGTCATTGATACATACAGCAGCTGCTCCAAACCATTCCTGCATTCTACTCACCCTTTAGCTTCCATTATGTATTTAAGGACTCGTCTGACTTTTAACGTGTTCTGAACTAGAAACCTGATGATTTGTTTCTTCAGGTGCTTTCAATCCATATTTTTTTTGGATGATAAAACCAATCATTAGAATCGAAGCGATCAAACCCCAGAAAATCCAACCGATTAACGTCAATTTGTCCCCTCCTCCATTAAACTCTCTCATTATTCTACGATTCACGGCGCCTTATTGTTTCAAATAGTTACTAAAAAGTGCCTACTTACCAAAAAAATTCATGAACTTTATAATGGGAAAACGGGAGAGAAGGTTTACTAAAAGCTCCCCAAGTGAAACATATTCATATTCTGAACTTATTTTAAGGAGGATTTTCATAATGAAAGCTCTTTTACTAAAAGCTAAAGGACAATGGGATTCAATGAGTGTTGAAGAAATCGATACCCCTTCACCTGGAAAAGGAGAAGTTCTTGTAAAAATCCACGCTGCGGGCTTGAACCCAGTTGACTATAAGACAGCAACTAACGGGAATCCAAACTGGGAATACCCGCACATTCTTGGACTTGATGGTGCTGGTATTATTGACCAAATTGGTGATGAGGTAACTGAATGGCAAGCCGGCGACCGAGTCGTTTATCACGGTGACCTGATGAGAAAAGGAACGTTCGCACAATATGCGATTGCACAAGCTCATACCATCTCTAAACTTCCTGAGTCGATCTCATTCGTTCATGCGGCTGCAATTCCAACAGCTGGTTATACAGCCTATCAGGCGCTATTCCGCAAACTTCATATTCAACGAGGTCAAACCATACTCATCCATGCAGGCGCTGGCGGCGTAGGAGGCTATGCTATACAGATGGCCAAATACATGGGATTAACGGTGATTACAACTGCTTCCCGCCACAATCATGATTTTGTAAAAAAACTCGGGGCTGATTATGCCATTGATTATAAAGAAGAAGATTTTGTGAACCGAACGCTTGAAATAACAAATGGAATTGGTGTTCACGCTGTACTAGATGCGGTAAGTGGTGATAATGCAACCAAATCGCTAGACACACTTACGTTTAATGGGCAAATGGCTTATATTGCAGGTGCACCCGACTTTGCGCAGGGCGTTTCCTTTGCTCGTCCTCTTTCGTTCCATCAAATCGCACTTGGTGGTGTCTATCAATCCTCTAATAAAGCTGAGCAAGCGGATCTTGCCATGATGGGTGATGAGATGATCAACCTACTGTTGGGTGGATATGTCGATCCAATGATCAAGAAGACAATATCGCTTGAAGAAATTCCGCAAGCATTGGTTGAGCTTTCAGAACGTCATGTTACAGGGAAAATTGTAGCTGAAATCGAACAGGAATAACCTATAGGACTCGCTCTCTTTCAAAAAGGGCGAGTCTTTTTCTGATCATGAATCTTCCGAATCATTCGTTTATCCTATACCCCCAGAGGGTAATTGTTTTGTACATACTTATTTTAGAGGTGAGATGATTTGACTACTTTACAGCTTATATCCATTGTTGCCCTATCAATTGGACTTCTTTCTTCCATCGTCATTCTTATAGACATCATTCATCATCCTCAAATGATGAAAATCATGAATGTGGTCTGGCCGATTAACGGATGGTTTCTTGGACCTTTCGCTATCTGGGCTTATTTTAAATGGGGGCGTTTGAAAGCGAAGAATTTGGATCTAGAAGACAATCGCGGAAAGTCTGCCAAAGTGTTTATGTCCACAAGTCACTGCTCTGCCGGTTGTACACTTGGTGATGCGGTAGGCGTTCCGATCGTTGCTTTAACAGGTTTTGCGCTGCTTGGTTCCATTCTCTATACTCATTATCTTGTCGAGTTCATTCTGGCATATGGGTTTGGTATTCTATTTCAATTCTATGCCATTTACCCTATGAACAAAGAGAATGGTGCATGGAATGCGATTAAAGAAGCTGCGAAAGCCGATACGCTTTCTTTGATCGCTTTTGAAGTTGGCATGTTTGGTTGGATGGCCATCGTTCATTTTGTTTTATTTACCGAACCACCAAAGCCCGACTCAGCTGTCTACTGGTTTATGATGCAAATTGCGATGATTCTTGGATTTGCCACAAGCTATCCAGCAAATTGGTGGCTCGTAAAGAAAGGAATAAAAGAAGCAATGTAACTGAAGAAAGCCTGGCCTTAGGCCTGGCTTTCTTCATACCATTTAGGAATGGTCCGGCCGAAGCCTTCATACATCTCCCACACATACTGAATGGCCTCTTTCGCTTGAGGAAGATCTTCCGGAAAGTAATCCATTGCCCAATTCATATGATAGATCAGAAGCTGAGCCATATGAACCGATCGGATTTTCCAAAATAGTTCAGGAACACAATCAATAAAGTAACCATGAATAACCCCTTTTGAGAAAGGAATGCTTAAACGACTTGAGAATAATTCTAGCTTATCAAACTCCGAATAAGCCGTATTTACACCGCATCGATTAAAATCAATCACACCAGCATATTTTTTCTGAGAGATAATCAAATTCCCTGCATGAAAATCATGATGAGCAAAGACGAGCCTGCTTTCACCGATAAGATGGATATTGTTTCTTACATAGTCAATGGTCTTTCTACCATAAGGGATTTGTATATCAAGTCTATAATACCGTTCTACCGCTTTCTCAAATTTTTCTTGAATAAAGGCCATATGTTCCGGCATTGACGCTTCGATTCGAAGTTGATGCATGTGAACGAGATCTAATCCTGCTTCATAACCAGCAGCATACTGTTCTTCCATTGTTAAGTTCGCTAAAGCAGCTTCGCCATCTTCCCCCTCCAGAAAAGAAAAAATCGTATAACAGAAGTTTTCTTCAGGAACTTCACCGAACGCATAAATTTCCTGACAGCGGACTCCTAGCTTCTTAAAAGCCTTCATCTTCTCAACCTTCTCTTGAACCCGCTCACGTAAATCCAACTCATATAATCGAAGCAATACGTTCTTTCCATTCCACTTTGTTACGAATTTCAAATCAAAAGAATACCCCTTTGTAATCTTTCTTAATGTAACATTCGATAGTTCAGGAATATGCGATATGACTTCTTCTTCCGTAAGACTCCTCAAGCAACCCCCCACCTTTCTATAGGAAATATTATCCTATCAAATCTTCAGAAAAAAAGAAAGATTGCTGAAATGGTTCTCATGTGCTACCATATTTTGAAATAAGAGGTGAGCGATATGAGACAATTATTCATCGTACAACTTCATCATCACAGCTAGCCTTGCTATCCGATTGCAAAATAATCGCGTATAGGAAGGCTATTACTCGTAACCGTATGAATTGAGAAGAACATTTCTCCCATTCATGCGGTTTTTTGTATTCAAAAACGAAAGGATGAGGACTATGAAAAAGCTGAAAGATCAGAATGTCAAAGGAACGATGGATTATTTACCTAAAGATGAAATCATACGGCGCAAAGTAAGAAGAATAATAGAAGACACATTTATTCAATACAACTGTTCTCCACTTGAAACACCGATCCTTAACGATCGGAAATTGATGACTTCAAAGTATGCCGGTGGCGATGAGATTTTAGCAGAAATGTACACCCTCTCTGATCGTGGAGAGAGAGAACTTGCCCTTCGATACGATTTGACCATCCCGTTCGCCAAAGTTGTTGCGATGAATCCAGATTTACCAATGCCATTCAAGCGTTATGAAATCGGAAAGGTGTTTCGAGATGGACCAGTTAAACCAGGGCGTTTTAGAGAATTCACTCAGTGCGATGTGGATATAACCGGCGTTAGTTCGCAAATGGCCGAAGCAGAATTAATGGAGATGGCGCTCGATCTTTTCAGTCAACTCGAACTTGATGTGACGATTCAGTATAACAACCGCAAACTGCTTGCAGGTATGCTAGAGTCGATCTCTATTCCTACACTTCGCTTAAATGATGTGATTCTCACGATGGATAAGCTCGAGAAAATCGGGATGGAAGGCGTTAAGGAAGAGCTCTTCCAAAAAGATATCTCCTCTGAAGCCATTAATAGCGTTGAGCGCTATGCAAAAGAGTGGATTAATCAAGACCTCTATTATTTTGAACAGTTCGCATCTGCGAATTCAACTGTACGGGAGGGGTTAAATGAACTTAAAGAACTGACTTCCTACCTGGATGGACTCAACCTCGTTCAAAAATGTCAGTTCAATCCTTTCCTTGCAAGAGGGCTCGATATTTATACTGGGACGATTTATGAGATTTTCTTAAGTAACCAATCCGTTACATCCAGCATTGGAAGCGGTGGTCGCTACGATAGTGCGATAGGTGGATTACTCGGTAGTGAAGAACCTTTTTCAACTGTTGGGATTTCATTCGGCCTAGATGTAATTTTAACCGCATTGAAACAAAATGCTACTTCACTTGTGACAAATGAAAAGCCTGAATATGTCATCATCCCCATTGATGCTAAACGCGAAGCCTTGATCGTCGCCTCTGCTTATAGGAAATTAGGATGTCGGATCGAGGTGGATATGAGTGAGAAACGGATTGGTAAATCGATCGAACGCGCAAGTAAAAGAGGAATAGAAAAAGTAATTCTCATCGGGGATAAGGAAGTTGAAAACAATGAAATCATCGTAAAAACACTAGATCAAGGAACTGAGGAGCGCATTCCCTTCCAATTTTAAAACTGTTATAAATATAGCCTTAAGATCCCCCGAGGATCTTAAGGCTACTTTACATTATCCCTTTAAGACGTAAGGAATTGAAGTATGAAGTAAGCTCTCAATTCCCCCTTGATGATAAGGCATCCATTTGTCTGCTTCTTTTCTGTCCATCCACCTGACGTCCGCTATTGTTTCCGTATCTTGAATAGATAAATGTCCACGCGATATTTTTCCTCTAAATGTAAAGAAGTGAACATGGTAATTCGTCATAAACGCTTCATTAACACTCAATAGATTTTCTACTTCTACGGTTAATCCTGTTTCTTCTCTCATTTCGCGAATAGCAGCTTGTGCAAGGGTCTCTCCATCTTCCACCGAGCCACCTGGTAAAGACCAGTTATTATGTTTGATATTTTGAACCATTAACACTTGATCTTCTTTTTCGTTGTAAAGTAGCGTATATACCACATCAACTCTTATTATTTTAAACACTCCCCATCCTAATCAAAAATCAACAAAGCGCAAAAACCATTTTTTACCTTTATAGTTTACCAGATCCCTTTCTCACAATGGGGAAAAGATTGAGATTCATGTTTTTACAGTGTTTCTCCCTTTGATGCTTCAGTTTTTTTCGAATTCGATAAAAACCAGCCACCGACTGCAATCAAAAGTAACACCGTATAAAACGTTACTTTCCATCCTGGAGATTTTGCAAATGCTTCAGGTAGCACCCCTAAATCAGGATGCGAGAGTGTATATACTGATAGTTTAATTCCAACCCATCCTACAATCATAAACGCAGCAACCTCTAAACCGGGCCTTGCTTTTAATAGCTTCACGAAATAATTTGCTGCAAATCGCATTATGACTAATCCAATTAATCCACCAGCGAAAATAACAAGGAATTTCCCACCATCTAAACCACCAATATGCGGTAGGGGTGTATTTGGCAATGTGACGGCTAATGCAACGGCTGCTAGAATGGAATCTACGGCAAAAGCGATATCCGCTAGCTCTACCTTAAAAACAGTCCCCCAGAAGCCTGCCTGTTTCTTATTCTGTTTCTTTGGCGCTTCCTTACCTTTGTGAATCATCTGTTTTCGAACGATATGATTGATCGCAATAAACAAGAGGTATAACGCACCGATCGCCTGAACTTGCCATACGTTGACTAGAAAAGAAATAGCAAATAATGAAGCAAATCGAAAAACAAATGCACCGGCAAGACCATAAAATAGAGCCTTTTGACGTTCCTCATCTGGTAAATGCTTCACCATAATCGCTAAGACAAGTGCATTATCTGCCGCAAGCAGCCCTTCAAGAGCAATCAGAAGCAGCAAAACCCATCCATATTCTAGTAACATTGAAGCATCCATCTGTACATCCCCCTTTTTTCATCCATACTGCTTTGTTCTTCACAAAAAAACCTTTGCCTAATTGGCAAAGGTTTTTGATGCAAATAAAGACCTTTACCGTAAAAGTAAAGGTCTTGCTAACAACACGAATGTTGCCAACAAAGCCGAGAGCAGTGAAGCTCTGGAATGACGACTTTGCTGTAAAAGCTACTCCCCTTTAGGAGTTGCAGTATGAAATTTTTATTATTTGAAATGATCATAATCTAATATTCTATCGCTGTCAATTATTATTTTATACAAGAAAGTAGAAGAAATAGCGGAATGCGCTGTCTTCGTTCATACTCTTCCTGGTGTTGAAAGTTTTCTCGTTGCGGCGTTCCCTCTCTAAGACCTTGAATCGTAAAACCAGTTCGCTGCAGAAGCAAGAAATACTCCTCAATCGTACGATGATATTTCACAACGCTCTCTCCAATCCAGGGCTCTATTCTTCTCCCCGTCTGGAAATAATCATCTACAACCCAATCGGTTCTTTTACCTATCATACTTTTGAAAGAAGCGGTCATAACTGGATGCAAAACGCTAAATACAAATTCTCCACCTGGTTTTAACGTGTCATATACTTTTTTAACAATATGATCAAGGTCTTCTATGTAATGAAGAACTAATTGTGAAACGACGCAATCGAAAGTCTGTGATGGATAACCATACGACTCTAGATTTGACTGGACAACGCTCCCCTTCGTTCCCTTTAGCTTCAATTCTGCTTGGTGACACATATTTTGTGAACCATCAATCCCGACATATCGCTCGCACTGCTGCTTTAGTAATTCTTCTCCGAGCGAAGCATCTCCACAACCAAGATCAAGAATGGTCTTCCCCCGAACATCGCCTAGTAATGTCATAAGAGCAGGATACTCGATGACTTTATTCGGGCTTTCTTCCCTATGTCGTCTAGCCATATAGTTCTCAAAAAAATCGTGATCATCATAAACCCGCGAACCGCTATATTCCATTTTCAGTATCTCCTTTATAAATAAGTGACTAGTTCAACCTGCATTTTTTATCGCCTTTGTTGCTATAAAGGTTTTAATATATTGATCGATTAGGCGACTCCCTCCAAAATCATCTTCATAAAAACCGTTAATGACAAATCCTGCATCAATCTGTCCCTGTATTTGATCTTCCAGCGTATGTCCGAACTCAAGGGCCAAGTTACTCTCTTTGTATTTCTGAAGTTCTTCTTTCGTTAACAATTCAAGAGGAGAGTATGGGATGCTATTCTTCACATCCAGAATTCCTTTATCCTCTTGCTCATCATCAAAAAGATACAATAGTGGATTCGTAAATCCTGAAATAAGTGTCCCCCCTTCCTTCAGTACTCTTGCCGCCTCCTTCCAGACAGGTAATACATTTTCAACAAATACATTTGAAACAGGATGCACAATCACATCAAATGACCCATTTTCTAAAAAGGATAAATCCGTCATGTCTCCTTTAACAACAGTTAACTGCAAGTTCTCCCTTTCAGCTACAAATCTGTCCTGTTCTAGCTGTTTCTCAGAAAGATCAACAACTGTCACTTCCCCCCCTGCGGCTGCAAGTATTGGACCTTGTTGTCCACCACCAGATGCTAAGCAGAGAATGCGCAAGCCCTTCAGATTAGCTGGAAACCAATGACGCGGAACAGCTTTCTCCGTCGTAACAGTGATACGCCAATTCCCTGCTTTACTTTCTTTGATCATTTCTTGAGTGACTGGCTTTGTATAAACGACTTGATCCTCCACTTTCTTATCCCAAATCTGACTGTTATACTCATTTGTTTTCATTGTCTTCCCTCACTTAGTTAAAATCACTCTCGTTCTCCTATTCTGTTTAACTAGTAAAAACCCTGCTCTTAAATTCCCCAATGATTAGGCTAATCTCACGGTGGACAAACACACATTTTCCAAATGATAGACAAATATACTGATCTTTGTCCCTCCGAGATACATACTATGCCATTACAAGCGTTTATATAAAAAGGAAGAAAGGATGCATGAATGTGCAAATGAACTTTTCACAACTTGAGAGCTACATCGGCAAGAATGTTCGAATCAACCGTGGAGGACCTGAAAGTCAGGAAGGAAAACTTCTTGAGCTTAAACAGGATTTCTTAACTTTGCTTGGACAAAAAAATACCGTTATCTATTTCCATGCTACTCACATCAAAAGCGTCACAATCAATACGAAAGAGGAAGTAGAAGTTATTGTGCCAATTGAAGAACCTGTTATTGAATTTGAAAGTGGAGAAAGTTTTCAAGAAGTTCTTGATGAATTAGTCTTTAGTTCTGTTCAAGTTAATCGCGGTGGCCCAGAGAAAGTAGAAGGTGTTTTACTTGAAGTGAACGATGATCACATCATCGTAGGGAAGGAAGCAGAATTGGTACACATTGCACTGTTTCATGTAAAAAGCGTTAGTAAGGTCGTTAAAATGACTCAACAGGAAGAGTCTAGCAACAATCAAGAAGACAATCAAAAAGAAAACCGAGGAGAAATCCGAAGAGAAAACCTTTTTTCTAGCTACTGGCAGCCTGTTTCAAAAAAAATAAAAAGCGAATGCTTATGAAAGGTTAGGATATATGATGGCATATTTAAATAGCGATACGATCGCGCCATTGTTAGGTAAGCAAGTAAAAGTTAATCTAAAAGGCCCTGAAGCAAAAGTAGGTATTCTCTTTCAGGTTGCAACGGACCACTTTATGCTACAAACAGAGAAAGAAATGATTTATTACAACCTTGACCATGTTAAATCGGTTTCTTTAGATACAACCACTGTTCCGGAAATTACTGGAAGTATGTTTCTTGATCCAATCCAAGGAAGCTCTATCACAGAAGTATTAGGGGCGCTTCACTATAAATGGGTAAAGATTAATCGTGGTGGTCCAGAGCATGTTGAAGGTATTCTCATCAATGTAGCAAGCGACCATATTCTTCTATTAGTGAAAGCTGAACTTGTTCGCATTACACTTTTCCATATTAAAAGCTTCAGTACTATCGAAACGGTGATTAAAGAAGTTCCTGAAAAAATCGTCGAGGCTTAACTCGTATTCTTGAGAGGAAGAGAGAGCCATGATCGCCTACATCTCTCCTTACGCATTTCGGGAGTTACTTCATGTGATGAGGAAATGACTCGCCTTTTAATTCATCGTTATTTGTACAGTCATCTTCCTCCTCACAATTATTTTTTATGTAGAAAAATGATCGTCCTATCAGAATCACTTGTTTATATGCCACAGCTGGTTTTTTCATATGAAAGGAGGTCAAAAGTGAGAAATTCATCAGATTTAACGAACGAAACCATTCGATTAAAAATGAACGGAACAAAAGACATTATCGGTGTGCTAATCGACTCAGGAAATGACATTCTTGTCTTATATAACGGCAAAGACTTCATCTATGTCTCCCAATACCATGTTCAGCATTATGATGTATGTACGAAAGAAGATGAAAAAATTTCACTTCCAAAAGAGTCGCTATTTGAAGAACCTGAAACGTTAAATTCGATTTCGCTTCGTAAAGCACTACAGGAATCAAAAGGAATGTTTACAGAGATTTATGTTACTGGCCATCACTCTCTTCATGGATACATCACTAGTATTATGAACGATTACTTTGTGTTCCAAAGTCCTATTCACAAAACGATGTATATATCCATGAAACATCTAAAGTGGCTGACCCCTTATCAAGGTAACGAAAGACCATATCACTTAACACATTCAGAATTCCCCGTTGTACCGATTGGACTCTCCTTATCACGCACATTAGAAGAGCAGCTAAAAAAAGTAACCAATCAAATAGTCATTTTCGATATATATGAAAACCAAAACAAAATAGGGAAATTAACAAGTATTCAGGAAAACCAGGTCACGTTAATGACGGCAAAAGAGGGTCAAGTTTTCATTAATTTTCACCATATAAAATGCGTTCATTTCCCTTAAAATCACAACATCGATTCACTCATTGGTTATATCTCAGCCTCATTCGTCCGTTCCATGAAAACGGGCTTTTTATCATATCTTGATGAAGACTTCTAAATGAACTTCCTTTAGTTCCGCGGTAAGAGCATCACCGTTACACCTACTAAGCAAATAAACGCTCCAATTAAATCATAGCTATCAGGGACTTCCCTATCAATTCCCCATCCCCAAAGGACGGACATCACTATAAACACACCACCATACGCCGCATACACGCGACCGAATTCCGGATATACTTGCAAAGTCGCAATCACACCATAAAGAGCTAAAGAGATTCCACCAGCTAGTCCAAATATGCTCGAATACCCTTCACGAAGCCAAAGCCAGATTAAATAACCTCCTCCAATCTCTGCAAGCCCAGCTAAAACAAATAAGAGAATGGTTTTCATTTCCGCTACCCTCCTTCACAATGCAATAAATGTTAATAATACAAATCAAGCGCTAGTGTCATCCCGATCATCACTACCTTTTCTTCATAACTAAGGTGACGAACATCAAGAAAATAATGATCTTCATTCAAAAGATTATCTTTCATGGATTGATAAACTGCAGATCGTTTCTTAATCGTACCAACACGATGAACTGATTCAACGCCATACACAGAAAAATCTGTAGCACCATACTTTCCAAGGGCTTGCATAATGGTACTCCCCCTTGTGTCAACAACCGTCATTTTTGGCGATTTCACTTTTACTTCAGACTTGATCGTTCCAATTAATTCGCTTGCTGAATAAAGGAAGATGTCTTTGTAGTAACCGCGATCTTTATCAATAGATGTATTCGGTCCGTTAGGCAAATGTAGATGTAATTCACGACTAACAGCCTGGCGCAAGGTAAAAACCTTTAAAAACCAATTCCATGGACTATCTGAAGGGATTTCTTCAATTGAACCTATTCCTTTTTTATTGCTCAATACAGTATACAATAGTCCCTTCCCCGTATGATCCGTCTCTTTTCTAATTTCGATTTCTTCTATATACTCAAGCATAATTTTCCCTCCAATCTAAATGGCTTCATTATAAAGTATCTAAGAATGCGATTACAATTTTTTTCGACAACATCAAGTAGAATCACGTATTACTAATGGTAAAAACTAACCAGTAGGGACCAAAGTATGATAATCTATAAAAAAATGATTCTATTAAATGCAAAAATAATACTTTTAACATAAAACCATTACTACTTCCAGGAAAAGAGGATGCCTCATGACGCAACGTGAAATTCAAATCCAACATTCTAAAAACACATGCGAACATGTCTATCAATTGGATCCAAACTCAATTCCTGTTCTTCACGTTTTACTTTCAGAAGAAGAGTTAGCGCTTCGTTTACAAAATTATTCATGTTCTCTCTCCATCATACAAAAATTCATGAAAAAGCTTCTTAGCTTTTTATCTGACACCCCAACCGTGGTGGTAACAACTGATCACGAAGGCTATGTATTAGATTCATATGGCGATGAATCCTTCGAACAAATGACAGCGTCACTCGGCATTCAAAATGGCGTTAAGTTTGATGAAGAAACAGCTGGTACGAACGCCATTACACTTGCCTTAAAACACCAAGAACCGATTCATCTCATTGGGGATGATCATTATCACTACTGCTTTGAAGATGTGGCTTGCTACTCAGCACCATATGCATATCATAATGGGGAGATTATCGGTACGATCTCCCTCATGACAACTAAGAAATATGCCTCTCAATTGCATCTAGGCTTGCTTTCATCTTCTATAGATACGATTGAACGGGAGATCCAGGTTAACAAGCAAAACGAACAGCTCCATCTCTATAACCAGATGCTTATGCGTGCCACTCCTATCGGAATTGTCATTTCGGATCAAGATGGGCAAATAAAAGAATTCAATCGAAGTGCTGAAAAACTAACGGGACTTAATAAAACCAAAATGATTGGCTATCCAATTACCGAAATCCCTACTCTTAAACCGTTTTTCGACCATGTGTTTTCGAAACAAAAGGGCATCGAAGACATCGAAATCACTTTTTTTTAAAAACGATGAACGTAAATGCTTACTCGATATTTTGCCTCTTTACGATCACAATCAACAGCTAAGCGGAGCTTTCGCTCAATTCCGAGATATGACTTCTTATTATCAACTACAAGAACAGGTCATTCAATCTGAGAAGCTTTCTGCAATCGGAAAACTAGGTGCTGGTTTTGCTCATGAAATCCGCAACCCACTTACATCAATTATTGGCTTTACACAACTTTTAGATGTAGATGAGAAACAAGCCAATTACATTAGTATCATTAGGGCTGAACTCGACCGTATGAAAAATCTTGTAAATCAATTTGTTATGATGGGGAAACCAACGGTAAGCGAGCGAACGCTAAAACAGTTAAATCCCCTTGTATTTGAAACGGTAGAATTAATGAAAAGCAATGCTCACTTACATAATGTCGAACTTGAATTCGATGCGAACACTGAGAATATTACGGTTTGTATGGATTCCTCACAAATCAAACAAGTGCTCATTAATTTTATCAAGAATGCGATCGAAGCTATGCCTGAAGGCGGAGAAATCTCGGTTCATTTAACAAAAAACGAGGAAAATGCGGTTATCTCCATTGAAGATGACGGCAAAGGAATGAGCGAAGAAGAAGTGAAACAGCTAGGCACCCCTTTCTTTAGTACGAAAAGAAGCGGGCTTGGGATTGGACTATCGATTTGCTTTGATATTATGGAGGCTCATAATGGAGAAATAGCCATTGATTCAGAAATAGGAAAAGGTACAAAAGCCAGGCTCATTCTCCCTTACCATAAAGAAGAGAACTGAGCTTCTCTTTTTTTCCTCACATGCTCAACACGACGATGAACGTAAGGAGTAAAATCCCAATCGCTAGTGCGTCTAATCCATACTTTTGCCATTCTGTTAAGCTCTTGCCTTTTGGTTCTAATCAAGAAAGATAGAACAAGGATAATACCGATCGTGAAGACAATGGCAGCCCTAATCTTCAAATAGATAAAACCCCTTTTTCTTCCATATTTCTCATCCTAACTAAAACCAAACAAAGGCTGTTCCCCTATCAGAGGGGAACAGCCTTTTTAAACTAATCGTGTTTACTAATTAATACATTTCTGAAACAGTTTTTGCTTGCATGTGAAGTCCAAGATAATCAGGTCCACCTGCTTTTGAATCTGTACCGGACATTTTGAATCCTCCAAATGGGTGGTACCCAACAATTGCGCCCGTACAGTTCCGGTTGAAGTATAGGTTACCTACATGGAAGTCCATTTTCGCTTGCTCAATGTGTGCACGATTATTCGTGATCACAGCACCAGTTAAGCCGTACTCTGTATTATTCGCAATTTCAATCGCTTCATCGAAGTTATCTGCTTTCGTTAAGCAAACAACCGGTCCGAAAATTTCTTCCTGCTGCATGCGTGATTTAGGAGCTAGGTCTGCAAATACAGTTGGCTTGATGAAGAACCCTTTCGAATCATCGCCTTCTCCACCAGCAACGAGGCGGCCTTCTTCTTTTCCAATTTCAATGTAGCTCATGATTTTATCAAATGATGCTTGATCAATAACTGGTCCCATGTACACATCTGGACCTGTCGTTTCACCTAGTGTAAGCTCATTTGTTAATTCAACAACGCGATCACGAACCTGATCATATACCTCTTTCAAAATGACCGCACGGGAGCCTGCAGAACATTTCTGACCTGAGAAGCCGAATGCTGAGACAACGATGGCCTGCGCAGCAAGTTCAAGATCAGCATCCTTATCCACAACGATCGTATCTTTACCACCCATCTCAACGATCACTCGCTTCAGGTGTTGTTGACCCGGCTGTACTTTCGCAGCGCGCTCATAAATGCGCGTACCAACTTCACGAGAACCAGTGAATGTGATGATCGATGTTTTCGGGTGATCAACGAGATAATCCCCTACTTCAGCTCCGCTACCTGGCACAAAGTTCAATACACCTTTAGGAAGCCCAGCTTCTTCAAGCACTTCAACAAACTTCGCTGCAACAACCGGTGTTGCACTTGCCGGCTTAAGAAGTACTGTGTTTCCTGTAACAAGTGGTGCTACTGCTGTCCCTGCCATAATCGCAAATGCAAAGTTCCATGGAGGAATAACAAGGGCAACTCCGCTTGGCGTATAAACGTAACGGTTTTGCTCTCCAGGACGGCTTTCAATCGCTTTCCCTTCACCTAGCTCGATCATTTGACGAGCATAGTATTCCATGAAGTCGATTGCCTCTGCAGTATCAGCATCCGCTTCTTTCCAAGGTTTACCGGCTTCGTACACCAGGTAAGCAGAGAATTCATGCTTGCGGCGTCGTACAATCGCAGCTGCGCGGAATAGAAGCTCAGCGCGAGAGCGAGCCGACCATTTTCTCCAACCTTCAAATGCTTCATCTGCAGCTTGAATCGCGCGTTCCGCATGCTCTTTCGTTGCCTTTGATACGCGACCAACGATTTGTTCCTTGTTCGCAGGGTTAATGGAAACAATTTTATCTTCCGTGCTAACTCGCTCACCATTGATGAGAAGATCATGGTCTTTTCCAAGTTCTTCTTTTACTAGTTTAAGAGCCTCTTCAAAAGCCTTTTTGTTTTCCTTAACAGTAAAATCAGTAAACGGTTCGTGTTTGTATGGTACTACCATGAGTAAATTCCCCTTTCAAATATAAGAAGTTTATTTTTTAAATAATCCATTGAAAGCAAAGGCGATGTTCGCAGGTCGTTCCGCCAACCGCCGCATAAAATACCCATACCAATCGTTCCCATAAGGTAGGTATACTCTTACCGCATAACCTTCAGCAAGAAGATCTAGCTGACTCTGGCTTCGCATGCCGTAAAGCATTTGAAACTCAAATTGATCTTTCGGAATATCATGTTCTTTCACGAATTCTTTCGTAAAGTTAATGATGGCATCATCATGACTAGCGATGGCTGTAAAATTCCCATTCAATAAATGTTTCTTTATCAGCAGCTTCAAGTTATGATCCACATCTGATTTCGCTGGAAAAGCAACCTTCGCGGCTTCCTTATACGCCCCTTTCACAAGACGTAAATTCGGCTTTACTTCATTTAAATCATCTAAATCTTGATCGTATCGGTATAAATAAGACTGAACAACCGTTCCAATATTGTCGTACTTTCTCTTCAGGTCTTTATAAAGCTGAAGCGTCGCCTCCGTTCGTGTCGAATCTTCCATATCGATCGTAACGAATACATCATGCTTTACCGCTTCTTCCATAATCTCAATCATGTTACGCCATACAAGATCATGGCTAATATCCAGACCAAGTGAAGTGACTTTCAAAGACATCTGAGAATTTAGTTGATGAGCACTAATCATGCGAATGGTATTAATGCACTCCTGAGTCCGCTCCTTCGCTTCTATTTCAGAAGAAACAAACTCACCAAGATGATCCACCGTTACCCGAAGCCCCTGACTATTCAAATTCTGAATAAGAGGCACCGCATGCTCAAAAGTCTCACCCCCAACAATCTTATCCGCCCCAAACTTACTACCCCATCGTTTGGCGAGCCGATCAAGCGAGGGCCTGCTAGCGAGAAAAAGGAAAAAACTCTTGTTGATGGCTTCCAACTCTACCACGCTCCTTTTAACCCTATATCTCCAATCATTCATAAAGCTTGTGAAATACTTCAAAGAAAGTTTTTGTTTTCTTGTGAAAATTATATCGATTTTAACCCCCATCTGGCAACGTGGTCACGACACAATAGTTTGCTGAGATTTTGTGGTTTAAACACAATGAATAAAGCGGAGACGAGCGTTTAGAAACGGAGATATTGGAACTCTTGAACTAGAACACGCCCTTTGTGTTCTGGTGAAAGAGTGAAATATCGCAGTTTCTGCGAGTCGTAGCTGGATCTCAAGAAAAGCGGAAGTGGGCGTTTAGACACGACAGGCACTGGAGCCATTTCATTTGAACACGCTTTTTGTGTTCGGATGAAATGGTGAAGTGACCAAGTGTCTGCCCACTGCAGCTGGATCTCACGAAAAGCGGAGCGGGCCCATTTAAATCCGCAGGATGTTGGAGCCCATGAGAGTGAGACGCTTTTTGTCTCATTCGATTGGGTGAAACAGCCGGAGGATTTGGCCCGCGCAGCTAGATCTCAGGAAAAGCGGAGACGAGCGTTTAGAAACGGAGATATTGGAACTCTTGGACTAGAACACGCTTTTTGTGTTCTGGTGAAAGAGTGAAATATCGCAGTTTCTGCGAGTCGTAGCTGGATCTCACGAAAAGCGGAGCGGGCCCGTTTAAATCCGCAGGATGTTGGAGCCCATGAGAGTGAGACGCTTTTTGTCTCATTCGATTGGGTGAAACAGCCGGAGGATTTGGCCCGCGCAGCTGGATCTCAGGTAAAGCGGAGACGAGCGTTTAGACACGACAGGCACTGGAGCCGTGAAAAGCGGAGCCCCCGTTTAGTGAGCGGAATTTCCGATTTGGACAATATATCTGGATTTTAGCCAATATATTCTGATTTTGGACAATATATCTCCATTTTGGCCAATAAACCACACTCCCCCCACGAAAACCAGCTATTGCGCCACACTTTCCAGCCCTAAACAACAGAAAAGAAGCTGCACAATGTGCAGCTTCCCAGTTTGGTCAATAAACAAGCTCCCAGCCCACTCAAATAGGCTACTTCGCAGTACTTTTCTGCTCCTCTACTGCAGAAAGGTACCGATTATAGTAAGACGGTATGTTGTTTAGCAACAACAACTCGATATATATGTGACTTTTCATATTAAAATCATCAAAATCAATGTCCGTTAAGTCCTGAATCTGCTTCATGCGATAGTTCAGCGTGTTTGGGTGGATAAACAGCTCAGCCGCGGTGCTTTTCCCCTTACCGTTATTCGATAAATACACTTCTAGCGTCTTTAACAGACTGGAGTGACTAACTGAATCCTTTTCCATCAAGTTAAGCAAATTCTGATTAAAATAATGCTCCGTATTGTTTTTCTCATAAAGGGCGGCAAGATATCGGTAGACGCCAAGCTTTGAGAACTCACGTGGCATGACATCTGGCCTTGGACCAATGAAGTCAGCTGTCTCAATCACTTCTAATGCTTCTAAGAAGCTCTTCCTCATCTCAATGAGCTCCGTATATTCTTTCCCAATCCCAATCAAGAAAGAATAAAATTCTTCATGAGTTAACGCACTTTTTACATACTCTATAAGCTCTCGGCTATTTTCAATCGCTGAGCCTTTTCTATTTTTATCACCTGAAATAACAGCAACGATTTGAAGCTCAGTTTTCAGTACTTGAATTTTATGCCTCTTAAAACGGGATAAAAGCTCGAGAACTTCATTTAACAAGGGCTCCTGGGTAGGCTCAGCAATTGACATGACGAGTACGGAAAAGCGCTCAGGTAATGGTAAGCTCGCCACCTGAGCTTTACGCCGCATTTGATTTTCACTTTCGTATTCATGAAGAAGCACATTCCAAAGCAATTTCTCCTGCTTCCCCTCATGCTCTTTCCCTTTTTGATAAGAATCATGAATAAGCTTTCCAATGTGAGGTGTGATTTCAGTAAGAAAAGCAACCTCTTCTTCCGTCAGAGGACTATTCGTTTCTTGCACCCAGAGATATCCCATCGTCCGCTCTTCATAAATCGCTTTCACAACAATACGTTGATAAAAACCAATTTCCTCAATTGGAGCAATCCGGATCGGAGCTTCGTTGTTCTCAAGCTGCTGAACGATCCCTTCTTTTTTCAAACGATCAATAATAAACACCGGACATTTTTTATAGAGAATCGTCTTTTGCTGCGTTTGATCAAAGCTCTCCGATGCCGTGCTATATGAAATAAGTTCAAAGTTTTTGTTTTCAATAATGACCGGCTTATTCGTTGCCACACTGATCATCTCAGTCGCTTTATGAATATCTGTCGCTTCAAGAATGCGCTCTTTTGCTTCTACCATTATTTAACCCTCCCCTGTACCGCCAATTACATTAAAACCAAAGGGTTTAGCAATACCAGAATTAGTAATTCTTCATCTCCTTCTATTATATAGATTTATCTCTAAAAGAAAAATGATTTGGCGAGAATGACAAAAGAAAAAGGACGTAAGCGCTACGTCCTTTTTCTTATTACAGTGCTTTTACAAGTCCGCCATCGACAACGAGTGATTGCCCGGTCATATACGTATTTGCTCCTGAAGCAAGAAAAACAACTGTTTTCGCAAATTCATCAGGCTCCCCATATCGTTTCATTAGGATTGATAGCTCCGCCTGTCCTTTGAGATCAGTCACATCCATCCCTAACTGATCTGCCTTGATTTGATCCAACTGTTCAACTCGATCCGTCCCAATACGTCCAGGTCCAACCGTATTCACAAGAATATTGTGCTCGGCATATTCTTGTGAAAGACTTTTTGCTAGCCCTACGATACCCGCACGAAATGTATTTGATAAGATCAAATTATCTAGCGATTGCTTTATAGAGGAAGAGGCAATATTTACGATCCGCCCCCAGCCCTGTTCTTTCATAAAAGGAATAGCGGCCCGTGACGTTCGAACGAAGCTTAATAAATTTAGTTCAAAAGCATTCTGCCAATCTTCATCGCTGAAGTCCTCAAACTTACCAGCTGGAGGCCCGCCTGCATTATTAATTAATACATCGACACTACCGTATGTTTCAGCTGCAAACGTCATCAATTGTTTGATCTCATCCGCTTTTGTAACATCACAAACTTGAAATGTGACCTGATCATTTCCCGTCTCTGCAACCATTTCTTCGCACGCTTTCTTAAGTTCTTCTTCACTTCGACTAGAAAGAATCACATTTGCGCCTTCTTTCGCAAAAGCCAGTGCTAACGCTTTTCCTAGTCCTTTACTTGCCGCTGTTACAACTACTGTTTTTCCTTCTAGATTGAGATCCATCCCTAATTCACTCCATTTTGAAATGTCATTTTCTACTATTCTAACACTATGAAATCGATCAAGTTAGACATACACCTTTTATCCCGAAAAATAAATCTCAACAAAAAATGAACTTTATCACCCTAATAATTGTATAAATATGTGAAAATAAAGAAATGAGAGGTGTGGATAAACATGGCAATCGGTTGGATCATGGGGTTAGTGATGGCTGGAGTTCTCGGAACCATTTTTGCCGTCTTAATTGCAACGCTTCAAAAGCATGTTCACAAAACGAATGGGAGAATTGACTTTCAAAAAACAAATCTTTATTTCTACTGGTCACGCTGGGATTATGTCATGATTGCGTCGTCCATTTACTCATTCCTATGCATTACAGGGCTATTTGTTTTTCTAATTAAAGGTGAGAATATCGAAAATCCATTTGTTCAGTTCTTTCTACATCAAACGTTTGTCTTTCCACTTATCACGTTTCTCTGGTTTATTTTTCGACTGGCTTACACCTATAAAGGGATAAAAGAGCGCTGGCCGAATGAGTTTTAAGGAAAGTGGCGATTATTCCTTCGAAGCAGCCGTATCTATGACATTTGAGACTATTTATCTTATGTACAAAGACCCTCTTTATCGATTCATCTATCGGTATACGCGGGATGAGCAGTTGAGTATCGACATTGTGCAGGATACATTCGTTAAATTCCATAAATACCAGAACCGCTATGATGTCTCAAGAGCATCGCTTAAAACGTATCTATTTAAAATCGGTTATCACCTGATGATCAATAAAATTAAACGGAGAAAAAAGTGGCAATCACTCCTTCCCTTTCTAGTCAAGGGAGAGGAAAGTTTCTCTAGTGATACTGTTGAGAAGATGACAATTCAGTGGGCTATTAAGGAACTTTCAGAAAAACATCGGTCGGTTATCCTTCTCATCTATTATCACGATATGACTCAAGAAGAAACCGCCAACGTTCTAGATATCCCCGTTGGAACCGTTAAATCAAGATTATCTACAGCGATCAAACACTTAAGAGATTTATTGGAGGGGCAAAATGATGAAATCACACTATAAGCACGACCTACCTGAAGAACTCCGTGAACAGCTCGACCAGTATACTGTCGATGTTCCTCCTATTCCTTATAAACAGCAGAAAAGCGATCGACTAGCTGATTTTTTAGCTATGCCAGTACAAAACCCACTAGAAAATCACTCCATGACGCCTGGTCTTTTACTAAAAATCCAATTAGCTCCTATCGTCGTAACCATTGCATTGTCAGCAGGTTTCTTATTCTTTCTTTAGATATCAATTCGAAAGGGACCTCCTTTGAAGGTCCTTTTCCTTCACTTTAACAATTTCCTTCTTTTACCATTAAAGTGTTAGATATAACATTCATTCACTCTATCTCTCATTCATAAAAAAACTCATCAAATCATCCGTTCTGGTACGAAATGATTTATAGTTATGCTCCCCATCCTTTATCAAATGAAATTGCACACATGAAGCTTTCTCCTCGAGCAATTGATATATTCGATCATTTGAATTCAGAAATGCTTTATCAATCCGCTCGTCTCCAGATTCCTTATCTCCGCAATCCAAATAAAAGCAACTACGATCTGTTAGTTCGGACTCCAAGATAAATCCCTCCAATTCTTCTTGGTTTCGAAAAAAAGCGGAAGAGATGCAAGCTCCTTTACTAAAAACAGTAGGATAATGACAGAGGGCGTATGTAGTAAGTAATCCACCTAAAGAAATTCCCGCCATATAATTTGTATTTCTAAGCGTTCGGTATGTAGCGTCGATGGCTGGTTTTAAATCTTTTACGATATATGCGATATACTCTCGACCCTTCGCTTTTACGATCTCACTTTTACCTGTTAGCTCTTCACTTAATTGACCATGCCGCCATAAGCAATACTCTTCCATTCGTTTAGCTCCTGAATCAATAGCAACAACAATAAGCTGAAACTTTTTTTGCTCCAAATAGTTTAACAACCTCAGCGAACTTCCACCAACTACATCCTGATCTTCAAATACGTTTTGTCCATCATGCATATAAAGAACCGGGTAGCTTCTATCTGTATGAGCGTACTCATGAGGCAAATAGACGCGAATCATCCTCTCTTCCTGAAACACCGGAATCCAATATTTAATTTTCACTAACATTTTTCATACACCGCCTCTGCTTCCTTTCCTTTTCTATCAAAATCTCACGGTTCCTCTATTAACACTAAAAAAGCTAGTCTCGTTTTCCAATTGGAAAACGAGACTAGCTTTACCATGATGTTTAATTTGCTCAGGAAGGTACTCCTACTCTCGCTTCCTCACATGCATCTTCAAAATCCCAGTTGGTCCCTTCTGATTCAACTGAATCATTTGCTCAGCCATCTCCTTTGGTGTGTAGGGCATGTCATTTTCAAGCCACCAGGAAATCATACCTGTATAAGCAGAAGCGATATAGCTTGCGATGACTTCACTTGGTAACGGCAAAGGATCGAACCTTCCTTTCGCAATTCGATTGTCACAGAAATCAAAGAAAAAGCTACGCATATGATCAAGAAAGTTCGGCATTCCTTTTTTGATTAACATGACGTGAAAAAACTTATCATATTCGGCAATGCTTGAGAAAATGTGCTCTGCAATATATCGTTGCAAATCATCAATTGGTAAATTACCAGGTGGGATCGTCAGCGCCTCGCCAAAAAGCTGCCTCAGCATTTCATCAACCGTTTGAAGTAGTAACTCTTCTTTATCCTGATAATGCAAATAAAAAGTAGCGCGATTAACAGTGGCTTCTTTAGTAATATCAGCAATTGTAATTTTCTCATATTCTTTTACTGCCATTAGGTGGATAAACGCATCCTGTAAGAGCTTTCGTGTTCGGGTAACACGTGGGTCTTCTTTCTCTTTCATAAGAAATCTCCTCCAAATTAAACTTTTTCTCAACAAAATTTAACAACACGTCGTTTAGACAACGTTTATCGAAAACTTGATTATTGCTCAATTTCATGACTCTGTTACAATATTTTACGACACTTGTTGTATAAATAACAACCGTTGTTCTTTTTGAACGATTTTTATAGGAGGTTAAGTTGAATGAATGAAAAAAAATTCACGAAAGAAAGATGGATAACGATCGCCGCCACCTTCCTTGCGTTTATGGGTATCGGGATTGTCGATCCGATTCTTCCAACGATCGCAGAGCAAATTGGAGCGAACCACTGGCAGGTTGAAATGCTGTTTACTGCTTACATTTTGACAATGGCGATTATGATGATTCCAGCCGGTATTTTTGCAAGTCGATTTGGTGATAAGCGCATGATGGTATTTGGTTTATTCATCGTTACGGTCTTTGCACTGCTTTGCGCTCTTTCAAATGGAATCGCAAGCCTATCTATTTTTAGAGCAGGTTGGGGATTTGGTAATTCTATGTTCTTCGCGACAGCCATGACGCTTTTAATCGCTTTATCTAAAGACCCGCAAAAAGCCGTTGGCTACTATGAGGCAGCTATTGGACTTGGAATGGCGGGCGGACCACTTGTAGGTGGTGTTCTTGGTGGTTATTCATGGAGATTCCCTTTCTTTGCAACGTCCATCTTAATTCTAGCTGCATTCTGCCTTGTTCTATTCTTTGTGTTTGAACCAAATGGCAAACAAAAACGAAAACCTGTTGGAATGAGTGAGTTAAAAGGACTTTTCTCATACAAGCCATTCCTAACTTCCGCTCTTGCAGCAATGCTTTATTACTATGGATTTTTCGTAGTTCTGGCTTATACGCCACTAATTATCGGACTTAATGCGATTCAAATTGGATTTGTCTTCTTTGGCTGGGGATTAATGCTCGCCTATGGATCAGCCATATTAAGTCACCAGCTTGAGAAGAAGTTTCTACCTAAGAAGATTCTTCCGTATAGCTTATTGATTTTTGCTATCTTACTAGCACTATTATTTGTTGTTCCATCAACACCTCTTCTGATTACTGTCGTGATCGTCTCAGGTCTTGCTTCTGGACTAAATAACGCGTTATTTACAAGCTACGTTATGGAAGTATCTCCATATGAAAGAAGCATTACGTCAGGAGGATACAACTTCCTCCGCTGGCTCGGTGCTGCCATTGCTCCTGTTCTTTCCGGTTTGATTGGTCAAGGAGTATCAGCTCACGCACCGTTCCTCGTTGCAGCAGTCCTTAGTGCTGGAGGAATCGGATTAATGCTAATGAAGCCTAAGCCGGCTACGTTAGAAACTGAAATGAGTGCATAAGAAAAAAGCGTAAAGCAGTGTCTGCTTTACGCTTTTTTTGATTATTTTTCGATTTTATCTCCATCTTTTTCCCATGCAGCAAAGCCACCGCTATAGTTTAAAATGTCCTTGAAACCGAGTGATTGTAGTAAACTTGTTCCGATTGCTGAACGAGTACCAGACTGACAGTGAACGACGATTGTTTTATCTTCTGGAATGTCATTCGCCTGATCTTCTAAATAGCCAAGCATGTGATGATTAGCTCCAGGAATATGGCCTGCGTTCCATTCATTTTCTTTTCGAATATCTACAACATAAACATCGTCTTTATCATAAACATCATTCAATTGTTCCGTTGAGATAAAGGAATATCCCTCTAGATCGTCCCACTGGGAAAGAAGTTCTGGACTTGCATAGCCACGTATATGGTCGATGCCAATCGAATGTAAGGCCTTCACAATCTCATCTTCCTGCTCATCGTCTGCAATGAGGAGAAGATCGTGATCATAATCTAGAACCCAGCCTGACCAATTCGTAAAGGCTTTATTAAATGGAAGATTAATCGCTCCATCAATATGCCCATCTGCAAAATCCTGTGCAGGACGTGTATCAACGATTGTTGTGTTGTCCTTCGATGCAAGCGCACGGAACTCATCAACATTCATAATCTTTTCTAGTTCTTCCCCTGATAACACGTTAGGTCCTTCTTTATTCACCTTTTTCATAACGGCAAAGTATGTTGGGGCTTCTGGCTGTTCGTTTAATAGTTCTTTAACGAATTCCCCTTCGTTCTCTTCTTTCAAAGCCCAATTATTTCGGAGCTCATAGCCCACTGTTGATTGCGGCACAGCACCAAGAGATTTCCCACAAGCACTGCCTGCACCGTGTCCTGGCCAAACCGTTAGAAATTCTGGTAGCTCTTTAAATTTTTGAAGTGATTGGAACATCGCCTTCGCTCCAGTTTCCGCTGTGCCAACAGCGCCTGCGGCTTTTTCAAGCAAATCTGGTCGACCAATATCACCAACAAAGACAAAGTCTCCTGTGAAAATACCCATTGGTACTTCCGAGCCACCACCACGATCAGTGAGTTCGAACGAAATGCTTTCAGGGGTATGGCCTGGGGTATGCATTACGCGAAGTTCTACATGACCAACGCGAATAATCGAACCGTCCGTTACTAGTTCGACATTTAATCCTTCTAGATAACCGTATTTCCAGTCTTGATCTCCTTCATCTGATAAATATAATTTCACGTCATGATTTTCAGCTAATTGTCTAGCGCCTGATACAAAATCGGCGTGTATATGCGTTTCAGCTGCGGCCGCAAGATGAAAGCCTTCTTTTTTCGCTGTTTCTAAATACGGTGTCACGTCACGCGCCGGGTCAATCACAAGCGCTTCACCAGTTCGTTGACAACCGATCATATAAGAATACTGTGCCAATTTCTCATCAAAGAAAGTACGTAAATACATGATTTAATCCTCCCGAAAACGTATTGTTAATTACCCCGCAGGGTATTTGATTTCATCATAAACTTTTTTAAACTTTTCATCAACCTTCTTGCTTTATACCCTGAATAACTAGTTCACCAAAACATCATTTTCCCCTTCTAAAGAAAAAAAAGAGTGCTCTGCATTATTCTCAATCTTGAACACAATAAATAGCTCTTAACAGAACGTCATTTTCTAGTGTTTACTTCAATTCGCATGTTTATCGATCCTTAAATTGTTTAAATTATAGTAAAAATCCAAATAATAGCGCTTTTATTTAATCTATAAAGTTTTTCGATTCAGTACTATATAACCACTTTATTTGAATTGTTTTCTATTAAATACAAATAATAACCAATAATAGGTGAAGAAAGAAGTATGTATTTAGATTGTCATCAGGTTTATTCCCAAAGTATTCCATAGAGATTATTTCCCACTTTTTTTAATACCCAAATTGTTGTGATAGCATATTTAACGGTGCGCACCTAAGAAAAAACACAACTAAGACAAGGAAGTGACGTTTACGTAATGGAAATTACACACAATCCTAACCTTCTATGGTTTGTTATTGCTTATGGCATTCTCATGGTGGGACTTGGAATTTATTTCTCTAAAAAAGTGTCGAATAGTGAGGATTTTATTCTCGCTGGTAAAGGACTTGGTGCTCTAGTATTAACGGGTACACTGCTAGCAACCTGGACAGGTAGTGGAAGCATTTCAGGTGGCGAAACGTCTATGGCGTATAGCTATGGAATTATTCCGGCGTTTCTAATGGCCATTCCAACGATAGTAGGTATCTTGATTCTTTATATCATTGCTCCAAGAATCCGAGCATTTGGGAAATATACAGTATCTTCAATACTTGAAGAGAAATACGGTTCATTCGCGAGGACGCTGGCAGGCATTATCATTATTCTCGCCTATGTAGGAATTGTTTCCTATCAGATGAAAGGGTTTGGCTTCATTCTGAATCTGACAACAGGTATTTCAGTTGAAACAGGTACTATTATCGGTGCTGCTCTGATCATCTTCCTAGCAACGATTGGTGGATTACGCTCGGTAGCTCCTACTGACGCTGTAAGTGCCATTTTAATGGTTGTCGGGCTAGGTATCACATTACCAACCATATTTGTTATTGCTGGTGGTTGGGACAGCATCCTGGCGAATGTACCAAAAGAACACTTAACATTTAGCGGCCAGTTATCGAACATTCAATTATTAGGTTATTTATTACCTTCCCTCTTTCTATTATTGGCTGACCAGAACATGTATCAGCGGTTGGCTTCATCAAGTGGAGATCGTTCATCGAAAAAAGCCCAAATTGGTTGGCTCGTGGCGATGCTTCTGATTTCTCCAACAATTAGTTTAATCGCTTTTGCAGCACGTTCAATCTTCCCTGATATTGATCCAGGGATGGCACTGATGGCAACAACTGTCGTGATGCCAACGTTTGTCGGCGGTATTTTATTAACGGCAGCAACAGCCTTTATTATCACTACAGGTAACTCTTACCTTCTTTCCGCCGCTACAAACGTCACGTATGATCTGTACGGAAAATATTTAAAAAAGGATGCGACTGATAAGCAGCTGTTAGTCATGACCAAATGGTTCATCGTCATCCTCGGGGTTCTTGCTTATGTCATTATTAGCTTCTTCCCTACCGTATTATCTGTTCAAATGTATGCTTATACCGTTTACGGAGCTGGTATTACTCCTGCCGTATTAGCTGTCTTCTTCTGGAAGCGTGTCAACCTTTATGGCGGTGTATCGTCTATGATCGCCGGAGTTGTGACAACGCTTGTTTGGGAAATCCCACTTGCAAAACCATTTGAACTAAATAGTGTTCTTTTCGCTGTTCCAGTAGCAGTTATCGTATTAATTGTCGTAACATTATTAACGACAAATAAAACAAAGTCTGTATAAATCAGTAGTCATACAAATTTTAGAGAACAGGTTGTGAAAAAATGAATCATCGTTTAGAGAACTTTTCGAATTGGCTAGAAGAAACTGAACAAACTTTTGCGTTTGTTCACTCTTCTTCCAATGTATTCTATCTTTCCAACTTTGAATGTGAACCACATGAACGACTATTAGGTTTATTTATTTTCCCGGATGCAGAACCATTTCTAGTTTGTCCGGGTATGGAAGTATCTCAAGCAAGAGATGCTGGATGGAAACATGAGATTATCGGACATGGAGATGCCGATGATCCATGGGAATTTATCCATAATGCCTTGAAGAGTCGCGGTATTAAAGAAGCGAATCAGGTAGCTATAGAGAAAGAAACCCTCTCTTATGGACGCGCTGAACAAATCATGAAACGTTATCCATCTGTTTCATTCACAAGTGCTGAAGAGAAACTTCACGAACTACGTTTGATTAAAGATGAACAAGAATTAGAGATTCTAAGAAGAGCTGCTGAACTAGCAGACTTCGGAGTTGAGACGGGAGTTAAAGCGCTCCAAGAAGGTTGTACTGAGATGGAAGTTCTTGCAACGATTGAGTACGAACTTAAGAAAAAAGGAATTCGTGAAATGTCCTTTTCAACAATGGTGCTTTTCGGTGAAAAAGCTGGACAGCCACACGGTAACCCAGGCGATCGTAAGTTAAAAAGAGGCGACCTCGTTTTATTCGATCTTGGTGTGGTGTTAGATGGCTATTGTTCAGACATTACCCGAACAGTTGCTTACAAAGAAGTGAATGAAAAGCAAAAAGAAATTTATAATGTCGTATTGAACGCTCAGCTTGAAACGCTCAATATCTCTCAACCTGGAACAAGACTTGGGGATCTTGATAAAACGGCGAGACAAATCATTGCAGACGCTGGATATGGAGAACAGTTCCCTCATCGCATCGGTCATGGAATTGGAATTGAAGTTCATGAATATCCATCTATGAGTGAAAACAACGACTCTCTTCTAGTTGAAGGAATGACATATACGATCGAACCAGGCATCTATGTACCTGAAGTAGGCGGAGTTCGAATTGAAGATGATGTTCTTGTTACGAAAACAGGGTATGAAACATTAACAAAGTATCCGAAAGAACTTCAAATTATTGAATAAGCTCCGATGGAACGCCTTTCATAGGGCGTTCCTTTTTATATGGTGAATTCCTTCTAATGTTTAGTTTTGATCGTCTACATGACTGTTTTCTAACCTCCATCATTTACGTAAGCTAAACTTTTTGATAAATAGAACATCTTCTAATCGTGTTACAAACACATCAGATACGGGAACGCTTTTCTTACAGCACTTTATATTTACCACAATACCACTTTGGAGGTTTTACATGTTTACCTTAAGCGATATCCCAATGTTCTTCGTGAACTTTTTCATTATATTACCGATCATTACTCTACTACATGAAGCTGGTCACGTTCTTGTTGCAAGGGTTTTTGGAGGAAAAATTAAGTTCTGTATCGGCACTGGCAAGACCATTTTTAATATCGGACCTCTAGAAGTTAAAAAGAAGTACTTTATGGAAGGATGGTGTCAGTACGAGGATCTCACTTATAACAAGACATGGGCACACGTTGCCATCTATGCGGCAGGTAGTTTATTTAACATCATTGTCGTCCTTATTATGAACGCATTGATTTATGCGGAAGTCCTTCCAGTAGACCTATTTTTCTATCAATTCACTTACTTCTCCATCTACTTTATCTTCTTCTCTCTCATGCCTTATCGAAATGATTCTGGTAAACCAAGCGATGGCATGGCTATTATTGATGTACTGCGTTACGGAAAAGCTCAAGATCCAATCGATTGATCGATGACATAACTTTCAAAGAAAGAGCCACTTTTCGTCCGAAGAGTGGCTCTTTCTTTGACTTGAGAATCTCCCTTCTATGATGAGGGACATTAAAGGAAAAATAATCCCCTTTAAATACCACATCATGGTTTCAGAAGATTATTTTTCCAATCATTTGCATATTCATAGGTTTTAAGACCCTTTAGTTAACAAGATCTTCAATCTTTTTAGGTCCTCTGCTTTATTGTTAAGCTTTTCCAATAGGTTTAAAATAGAAAGGGAATGAATGTTCATTCCGTATGTTGTGTAAGAAAGGGGGATGCTTGTGACGACCCAAAATAAGCGGGAAAACATTATGACAAGCGCTCTTGCTTTATTTGCTGAGCGAGGTTTTGATGCGACTACCGTGCCAATGATTGCCACCTCAGCTAATGTGGGTGCTGGCACGATCTACCGTTATTTTGAGAATAAAGAGGTGCTCGTTAACACCCTTTTTCAAGATTATGTTCGAACATTTACAAAGACGATTGAGGATCAATTTCCTTATCATCAGTCCGTTCGTGATCAGTTTCACCATATATTTAAAGCCATGATTTTGTTTACAAATCAAAATGAACATGCGCTCTATTTTATTAAAAAGCATAGTGCCGCACACTTCCTAGATCGTCAAAGTCAGGAAGATTTCACACAGCTGCTTAACCTATTAAGAAGCTTCTTTGATATTGGTAAACAACAATCAGTCATACGAAACCTACCTTCTGAAGCCTTAATCGCGATCCTTTATGGAGCTTTTCTAGAACTTCAGAATCTTGTAAGAGCAGGTGAACTTCATCCCGATCCAGAGCTTCTTTCAGGTATTGAGAATAGCTTATGGGATTCCGTAAGATCACATTCGTGAAGAGCATTTGCTCTTCATAAAGCGAAATGAATGAACGTTCATTCCGCTAATTTATAGATGAGGTGATTTAAACATGACTACTAAGAAATCGTTCCCACAGCCCCGAACATATGGACCTTTAGGAAGCATTCCTCTTATTGATAAAGAAAAACCTATTCAATCGTTTATGAAGCTAGCAAAAGAATTCGGGCCAATCTACCAATTTCAATTCCCTGGCCGCACAAGTACATTCGTTTCCAGCGCAGATCTTGTCGCTGAAATTACCGACGAGAAGCGGTTTGACAAAAAAATAGGCCCTGCCCTCCAAAAAGTTCGTGCTTTCGGTGGAGATGGTCTATTTACAAGCGAAACGGAAGAACCAAATTGGAAAAAAAGCCCATAATATTCTTCTACCAAGCTTTAGCCAACAGGCCATGAAGGGCTATCATAATAAAATGGTTGATATTGCCACACAGCTTATTCAAAAATGGGCACGATTGAATCCTGATGAAGAGGTCGATGTATCTGAAGACATGACTCGCTTAACGCTTGATACCATTGGTCTTTGTGGATTCGACTTTCGTTTTAATAGCTTCTACAGAGAGAATAATCATGAATTTGTCGATGCTATGGTTCGTGCGCTAGATGAAGCAATGAATCAATCACAACGTCTCGGTGTTCAAGATAAGCTAATGGTAAGATCTAAAAAGCAGTTTCGAGAAGACATTGACTATATGTTCAATCTTGTCGATGACTTAATCGCCGATCGTAAGAAAAACGGGGATCAGGGTGAAGATGATCTTCTCTCTCATATGTTAAAAGGAAAAGACCCAGAGACAGGTGAACCTCTTGATGATAAAAACATTCGTTTCCAAATCATCACCTTTTTAATAGCTGGCCATGAAACTACCAGCGGTTTGCTTTCATTTACCCTTTACTACTTAATGAACAACCCTGACAAACTAGCAAAAGCCCAAGAAGAAGTCGATCGCGTTGTTGGAGATGGCATTCCTGACTATAAGCAAGTGAAACAGCTTAAATATGTCCGAATGATTTTAAATGAAACGCTTCGGTTATGGCCAACGGCTCCTGCGTTTACTCTTTATGCGAAAGAAGACACCACGTTAAACGGTGAATATGATGTGAAAAAAGGTGATGATTTCACACTTCTTTTACCAGAACTTCATCGTGATAAATCCATCTGGGGTGAAGATGTCGAATCATTTATTCCAGAGCGATTTGAAGATCCATCATCTATCCCTCAGCATGCTTTTAAACCATTTGGTAATGGACAGCGTGCTTGTATCGGACAACAGTTTTCTCTTCATGAATCTACGCTATTGCTTGGTATGATCATCCAGAATTTCGACCTGATTGACCATGCGAATTATCAGCTAGAAGTAAAAGAAACATTAACACTAAAACCTGACGGCATGAAAATGAAGGTGAAACCAAGAAAAGATTCGATTTCTTTTGTAACTCAAGCTTCTGAGCCTGTTCAAAAAGATAAGAAAACTGCGCCAACACCCGTTGAAAATGCGCACGGCACTCCTCTTTTTGTCTTATATGGTTCAAACCTTGGCACCGCTGAAGGAATTGCACGTGACCTTGCTGAGACTGGTCGACAACAAGGCTTTAGCTCTCAAGTTGGGCCACTGAATGATTTTGTGAATGAACTTCCACAGGACGGGGCTGTTCTGATTGTGTCTGCTTCCTATAACGGAAATCCTCCAGACAATGCGGATGAATTTGTACAGTGGCTCGATGAGATGGAAGATGGAGCAGTAAATGGTGTGCAATATGCTGTATTTGGTTGCGGTGACCGTAACTGGGCAAACACTTATCAACGTATTCCTTCTTTCATCGACGAGCAATTATCTCAAAAAGGTGCAAAGCGAATGGCTGAAACTGGATTTGGCGACGCAAGTGATGACTTTGAAGGCGATTATGAGAAATGGGAAGCAACGCTTTGGCCTAATCTCGCAGAAGCGATGAATATAGAACTAAATGAAAATAACGCAGAAAACAGCGCGATCTCTATGAGCTTCGTGAGTGGCGTAAGTGATACGCCTCTCGCTAGAACACATCATGCTTTCACTGCTATTATTAATCGAAATGTAGAATTACAGCATACAGAGAGCGGCAGAAGCACGCGTCACATTGAACTTATGCTTCCAGATGGCGCTTCATACCAGGAAGGTGATCATGTTGGTATCCTTCCACAAAACAGTGATAACATGGTTAACCGCGTTCTCGAACGCTTCTCTTTAAATGGTCATGATCACGTGCTACTGACTGGAGATTCTGGTAAAGCAGCGCATCTTCCTACTGACAAACCAGTGAAACTCCAAGAGCTTCTTTCTTCTTATGTAGAGCTTCAAGAACCAGCAACTCGGTCTCAAATACGTGCGCTAGCTGCACATACAGTTTGCCCACCGCATGTTGTGGAACTCGAGCAATTACTTGAAGATGACACATATAAAAAAGAAGTTCTTGAGAAACGCGTTACGATGCTTGAACTCGTTGAGGAGTACATGGCTTGTGAGATTCCATTTGAGCGATTCATTGCACTGCTTCCACCATTGAAAGCTCGCTACTACTCCATTTCTAGTTCTCCGCTTTACAAAGAGCGAGAAGCGAGCATGACTGTTAGTGTCGTTCGAGACACTGCATGGAATGGTAAAGGAGAGTACAAAGGTGTTGCCTCTAACTACCTGGCAACGCGTGAATTTGGTGACAAAGTGGCCTGCTTCATTAACACGCCACAGTCCAACTTCCAGCTTCCAGAAGATCCAGAAACACCAATGGTCTTAATTGGACCTGGAACTGGCATTGCGCCATTTAGAGGGTTCATTCAAGCACGTCGTGAATTAAGCAAGCAGGGAGTCGAGCTTGGTGCTGCTCACCTCTACTTCGGCTGTCGTAATCCTGAACATGATTACTTATACCAGGAAGAGCTAGAGCAAGCTGAAAAAGATGGACTTGTTACCCTTCACACTGCTTTCTCTCGTTGCCCTGGAAAAGAAAAAACGTATGTTCAACATCTTGTATCCGATAACGCTACAGATGTTATCCCACTTCTAAAAGAAGGTGGACGCTTGTACGTTTGCGGCGACGGTAGCCACATGGCTCCTGAAGTTGAGCAAACGATGATCACAAGCTATCAATCAATGTATGAAACAACTGAGCAAGAAGCGATTCAATGGCTAGAAGAACTTGAGCGAGACGGCCGATATGCGAAAGACGTATGGGCTGGCGCTTAAAATTTAGAAAAACAGCGCATCCAGGCGGATGCGCTGTTTTTTTCAATTCTTCTTTTCACTGCACTTTCTTCATATCTTTTGCATGAACTGCTGATTTCACCACTTCATCTAGTGACTTGCCAAATCCAGCTTCCATTACCGCACTATAGGCGCCCTCAATCAATGGCGCATCTGCAATCTTGACGGAATGAGCATCCTCTATTAAATCGATCGCCATCTCTGCATTCATGACTGAGCTTCCGAAATCCACGAGAATAACGACGCCATCGCCATGGTCCGCCTTTTCAATAGAAGTTTGAATCTTAATAGCACTCGTTCCCATTTCACCATCATCTGTTCCTCCAGCATCGAGCACAGTAACTTCAGGCTGTGCTTCATCTAGCATCTTTTTCAATCCCTTTGAAATATCAGGACTATGTGATACTAGGACAAGACTGACCATTAAGCTTCACCGTCCTTATCGAGAACTGTCGCAAGGGATTCTATTAGATAATAAGAAGACTGCGCCCCCGCATCCTGTTTACCTTTTGATTTTTCTTTGTAGTAAGCCGCTCTGCCTTTCTTGGCTTCATACTCTTTTACATGCTCAAGCGCTTCCTTCGCCTTGTCGATCAAATGAGCAGGTGTAAGCTCATTTCCCTTCTCTTCCATTAACTCAATTACAGGTTCAAGTAAGTCGATCATCGTCTTCTCTTCACGCTCAGCCTTACCTCGTTTCTTCATTCCATCCACGCCAACTCGAAGACTTGAAGAAAGGTCGCTAATCTGCACTTCTGTTCCTTCTAACTGATTTCCAGCTTTCATGAAAAGAGTGCCGTAAAGCGGTCCTGAAGCACCGCCTATCTTAGACAACAGACTCGTTCCAACAGCCTTCAGTACTTTCCCTGGTTCATCCGTCTCTTCATTCAGCTGTTCGACAGCCGCCTTAAAGCCTCTTGTCATGTTAAGCCCATGATCTCCATCACCCAGTACCTGGTCAAGATCAGTTAGCTGTTCTTTATTCGATTCTATCTTTTTAGCAGACTCTTTGATCCATTGTCTAGCCATCTCTGCTGTAAACATACATGACCCTCCTTAGTCGTTTATCGTCCATGCAATCGTCTGACATGGGTTTGTCACGTATTTCTTTAGTTCATTCGTTAATTTTAGAACTGTTAAAGAAGCACCTGCCATTTCAAGGGCAGTCATATAGTTGCCAACTAACGTCAATTCCGATTTAATGCCTTTTTCCTTTAAGAGATCATGAATACGATTATTTAGAATGTACAGCTCCATTAAAGGAGTTGCTCCCATTCCGTTCACAATGACCGCTATTTCATCGCCTTGTTTTAGTTGTAGTTCGGGTAGTACTTCTTCTACAAGACGCTCTGCCAATTCATCGGCCGAAACCAGTCCGATCGTTTCCATCCCAGGCTCACCATGAATACCAATCCCAAGCTCCATTTCATTTTCTTTAATATCAAATCCTGGATTTCCTGAGCCAGGAACCTGGGCCGGATGAAGCGCTGCGCCCATTGATCTGACATTTTGAACCACTTCCTCAGCAAGCGCTTTCACTTCTTCCAATGTTTTACCTTTTTGTGCAGCTGCCCCTGCAATCTTATGAACGAAAATAGTTCCTGCTACGCCTCTTCGACCTGTCGTATGAGTACTATCCTCTACCGCAACGTCATCATTAACAATCACCTGTTCGACATTTATGCCTTCGTCCTCCGCCATCTCGGCTGCCATTTCAAAGTTCATAACATCACCAGTGTAATTCTTTGTAATAAGGAGAACTCCAGCCCCCTGATCAACCGCCTTAATCGCTTCTAACATCTGATCTGGTGTAGGGGACGTAAACACTTCTCCACTAACAGCTGCATCAAGCATACCTTCTCCAACGAATCCCGCATGTGCAGGTTCATGTCCACTTCCTCCACCGCTAACAATACCTACTTTGTTATCCGAAAGATTTTTTCTGACGAGGACCGTTGTACCTTCCAGTCTTTGATAAGATTCGGGATGTGCTTTCACCATTCCGTCTAGCATTTGGCTTACAACGTCATCTGGTTGATTAATTATTTTCTTCATCAGTTTATCCCTCCCAGAATGGTTATACCCGTGTTTTAGATTTCGCAAAAGTCGAAATAAAAGGAAAGGCCTCTATCTATAAAAAAGACGCTTCTGTTTTTCACAAAAGCGCCTTTAACATATGATTTTATAAATATTCTTCATGTGGTGCTTGCGCTGGGTATAGCACGTAATACAGCGGATAAGCTCTTTCATACCAGAACTGAATAATTGGGCCTAGTAAAAATACAAGTGCAATGGTCCCAACGCCGACAGGACCTCCGATCATTAGAGCAAGCGAAGCCATAACAACGGCGACAATTGTCTGTCCCATTTGTAAGCTAAGATTAAATCTAGAGCTAATAACGAGAAATAGCTGATCAAACGGTGCACGTGGAAACTGTGGCAATATATAGATGGCCACTCCTAGCCCAATCGCTCCCATCCCTGCAATAAGAATCGCTATTTTTGCCATCAGCGGTGCTGATGCTAACTGAACGGATGAAAATACAATCTCTAACCAGAAGTCCAAAATAAAACTTTCTAATATAATTGGTAAGATGGCTCCATACTCTGGCTTTTGTTTCATTAAATTCCCATTTAGGAATATAACCAGTATTTGAAATAAACCATACCAGAAACCAACTGTTAACCCAGCTAAATCGGAAAGACCTATAAAGAACGAAGTCCAAAATCCTGCGCCAAGCGTTGCATGAATAACTAGTGCAACACCAAAGAAGTTAATAAACATACCTAGAAGATAAACCGTAATTCGATAAAACATTACGACCTCCTCCCTTCCACTAAAAATAAAGAAAATCTGATAGCATGACGCTTAGAGAAAGCATCTTAATTCCCTCTTCTGACTGGCTAAGCCAATCAGGCGTTGCATACCGCCTGTCCTTTGAGACGACATGTTCATACTTTTGGAAGAGAGGATCTTACTAAGATTTTTCGAGACCATTTTATTAGCGATTGACTTCAACGTCAATCGATTTTACTTTAAAAAAACATTCCAATTTTTTCGTTAGTACAAAAAAATACTGCCCGTATTGGACAGCATTACATTATGGATTATTTAGTATAATCTTGCTCATCTATTCTTAAAAAATATGCTTAGCAAGAGCCTGTTTTAACGTACTATGTGTTTGGATGGAAGAAAAATCGATTCCGAGATGAATCATTGTTTGAGCAACTTCTGGTCTTATACCTGCCAAAATCCCTTTCACTCCTAGAAGTTCAAGTGAATAAATAATGTTAAAGATGTTATTTGCGACCATCGTATCCACGATGGTTACGCCAGAAAGATCAATAAATAAATGCGTTAATCGTTTTTCAGTTGATTCTCTTAGAGCTGTTTCCATCAGAAGACTCGCACGATGCGTATCAATATCGCCAACAATTGGTAATACTGCAACACCATCAAGAATCGGAACAACCGGTACAGATAGCTCAAGAAAAACTTCCTGTGCATGGCTAAGGGTATTCTTAAATGATTCCACGTATGCTGTGCTATAGGCATAAACAGCATGATCAAGCAAGTTATCAATGATTTTCCCTACTCTAAAAACACTTTGGACAGTATGATTCGCTTCGATCGTCACAAGTTCAACCACCGACCAAATAGCCTGTCGAACTTCTGAAGTATTTTTTAGTGACTGATCTAACTCAGAGCCGTATTGAACGGCAACCTTCCCCGTGTCTCTTCCCCACTTTGTTAATCGCGGCATTGTTGTTTCTAAACCACTTAGAATCGCATCTGCGCAAAGCTGAACAAGCTCAGTATGTAATTGCAATGCTTCTGCGTTATCAGCGCCTGGCTTAAGTAAGCCTTTGGCAATATCTAACTTTCTTGCTTCTAGCTGCTTCCCAATCATTTGAACTTCCTGTTCAATGATCGATTCTTGAACTGGCATATCTTCAACCTCCGATGATAAATCGAATCTCTTCTCTATAATAGATGAACCTATTTCATTTTACATTAAAAATTTCATTCCATCTTCATTAATATTTGTAGGTACGGTCGATAGTCACAGTTGTTTTGAGGTTCTTTTACAACCTATGACGACCAATTGCTTCACACAAATAATATTTGATTAGAATTTTTACCATATCTTCATTGGTAGAACGACACTAAGAGTCTGTTTGATCAATGTTTTTCACTAACTAACAGTATTCGAACATACCCATACAGTACTTTGTTTGGAAGTAAAAAAGAACGATTTTTCAGAAGAGGTTTGCTTTTTTTGGGAGACGTGTTATACTAAGGTTAATTATTGTTGTTCGGTACTGATTATTAAAGAGCAGGCTACTTTAGGAAGTACTTACATCTCAAATGATTATGTAGAGCAGTAATAGTAATATTTGTGCAAAATGCACTTGGAGGATACACACATGAACAAAGGTACAGTAAAATGGTTTAACGCAGAAAAAGGTTTTGGCTTCATCGAAGTTGAAGGCGGAGACGACGTATTCGTACATTTCCCAGCTATTCAAGGCGAAGGTTTCAAAACTCTTGAAGAAGGTCAAACAGTTACTTTTGACACTGAGCAAGGTAACCGCGGACCACAAGCTACTAACGTAGTTAAAGCGTAAATCATATAGAAAAAGCTCTTCCCCGGTGGAAGAGCTTTTTTATTATCTTTTTAACTGTTCGTTCTTACACTTCCGGTTACTCCTTCTCCTTCATAAATAACTCTGGATCCATTTCCCCTTCGATCGCAATGGCAGTCAATCCATTCTCTGATGTGGTCTCATGCCATTCGTCTATATTCCAAAAAACAGCATCTCCTTCTCGTACTTTTATTAACTCATCCTCTTCTCCTCTCACAATACCTTCACCTTTGATGATTAACAATAATTGAGGCGTCACAGCTTGATGGAACCCAATTATCCCTTCTTTGTCTAAATACATAACTCCAATATGTACGCTTCCCTCTGTTTGTGAAATTCGGGACATGATGAAGTTTGATCCGAACTTCGTTATTTCTTTTCCTGCCGATTCACCAAAATGATAAATCTTCATATGTGCTACCTCCTCATATAGACCTAGCACCTTCATCTTTTCTACAGTAGCTTTGAAGGACCGTTCTATATTACCATAGTAATGTTTTATTTCCACTTATTCCTATTTTGAAACCTCCTTACATTACTCATTCCCCTCCTCATTCGGTCATTCTTCTAACCGTATTCGATTAATAATGGAATTTCCCTGCTAATTTGTACTTTACCAAGGCTATAAACATTATTGATTTTATGACCATTTACACTCGATTGAGCCAATAATCGAGAATCAACAGTATAAACTACCAAAGCTTTTACAAAAGAAAACCTCCTTTATAAGGAGGCTTTCTCTTCACGTATGAAACAACTTACCTTCAAGCGCTTTTATATATCGAGTCGCGGATAGCTGAACAGATTGATCAGCATTGAATTTCACACTACGATGAAACGCATTGTAAAGCCGATCATATTTTAACGACTTCACCTTTTGGGCCATCTCTTCCACCTTTAATGCTGGCAAAGGGATGAGGTTTGGATAGCTATACATAAAGCTTACCCACTCCTGATCAGCTACTACTTGAATAATGTCTCCAGTTAAGAGCAAGCCCCTTCCTTCATTGCCTTCTGGTACATGAAGAACTGCTCCTCCTTGGAAATGGCCGCCAAGGCGATAAATTGTTAAATCAGACGTTAGCTTTAATTCCTCCCCACTCCAAAAACGAATCATTTCAGACTCTCTCATCACCCACTCAGAGTCATCTTCATGAATGTAAATGGGAACGTTAAAGGCTTCTGCCCATTCGACTTGTGCAGAGTAATAATGGGGATGCGAAAGAGCAATTGCATCTAAGCCACCAAGATCATTGATCTTTTGGATAGTATCCGCATCAATATAAGAAATGCAATCCCAAAGCAGATTAAAACCTTTACTCTGAATGTGGTAAGCTGTTTGTCCAATCCCAAAGGTGGGGGCTGTCGTCACACTATGTAGTCCTTTTTCTTCCTCAATGATCTGGTTTTGAAATTGAGCTGCTTGCATTTCCTCCATTGTTGTCCACTCTTGTCCTTCAGGGTTAACGTATTGCCTTTCTTCTTTACAAATAGGGCATGTATCCGGATTCTTTTCCATCATCTCATATTGCGTCCCACAAGTGATACAGATCGGTCGCTTCATTCCTATCTCCCTCTTTCCAAAGATTGATATCTATATGGAAATGATAACCTACTTAAAGAAACAAAAACTCTAGCTATTTACTTATTTTCATCTACAACTTTAGATGGAGATAGGCTATGTTTAACTTGAATAAGCCAAAAATGGTGAATCACCAGCATGCACTAATCTTGCACATAAAAAAGCAACCTGCCACATAAGGCAGGTTGCTTTGTCATTATTTCTGTTCTTTTTCTTGAGCTGGATCTTCTTGTACTGGTTCCATTTGATCCACAGTATAGTTGTAATCGTTACGATCAACAGGAGTGAAGCCTTCAGGTTCATAGAAACGAAGTAGGTCACCATAGACGACTTTGTCTGATAGTTCCAGTGACTCTTCGACAAACTGTCCTGCCTGCTCACATGCCTCTGCGTCTACTTTTTCTCCTGTAGGATTCGCATAGCATTTCTCGTTGACAGATGTTACTTCTGGTGTTACAAAATCGCCATTTCGGAAAGGTACAATCTCACGGTGATCTTCTGAAAGAAGATCGGATCCGAATGAGATAAAATCATCTGTTTCAACACCTAGTAGGTGAAGAACGGTATCACGAACGTCCATATGACCACCATATTCATGTACTTGCTTTCCTTCTACGCCAGGGGCCGTGATGAAAAGAGGGACACGCTGTAATTGAGCATTTTCATATGCGCCGACCTCTTCTCCCATTACCTCTGACATCGCCGTATTATGGTTATTAGAAATACCATAATGGTCACCATACATGACAATCATTGTATTATCGTAAAGACCTGATTCTTTCAGATCATTAAAGAATTGTTCAATCGACTCATCCATATATTTAGCTGTTTGGAAATAGCCATTTACGACTGAGTCATTTGTTTCAAGTGTTGGGAAATCAACATCACCTTCGTCCATAGTAAACGGAAAGTGGTTTGATAAAGTAAGCATTTTCGCTTCAAACGGTTGTTCTAGACTTTCAAGATATGGAATGGATTGTTCAAAGAACGGCTTATCTTTAAGACCATAGTTATGAACATCTTCTTCATTCATATCGTAATAACTTGAATCAAAGAATTTCTGAATACCAAATGACTTATACATTTCATCACGGTTCCAGAATGTTTTCCCATTACCGTGTAGGGAAGCTGTGGAATAACCTTTTTGTTCAAGAATCGCAGGCTGTGCCTGGTAAGTGTTACGCGCTTTTTCCATTGCTACTGATCCACTTGGTAATGGATAGAGAGAATTCGCCATCATAAATTCTGCGTCAGACGTTTTCCCCTGACCAACCTGGTGGAAGAAATTATCAAAATAGAACGTATTCTGATCTTCAATAAGACTATTTAAGAATGGTGTTACTTCCTGACCATCTACTTCTCTTCCGATCACGAAACTTTGAAGTGATTCTAATGAAATGTAAATCACATTCATCCCTTCAGCCTTACCGAAATACTCTGGGTTTGGTTCTGTACGGTTTGCTTCTACGAAGTTTCTTACGTCCGTTAAGTCATCGCTACTTGCGAATGCACTCTGAGAGCTTGACTTAACTGTCGTCACGGCATCAAAGATTTGGTAATTGAACTGTCCAAGATACTTCACAATATACGTACGATCAAAAGCACGCGTTAGTAATTCAGGACGATCAGCTTCAGCAAGCCCCAGGTTCACTGTAAAGAATACTGCTGCTGATGCGAAAACAAGCGCGATTTTCTTCTTTTTCATCGCTACTTGTGGCTTGATAACTTTAAACAAAATCAAGCTAAGGATAAGCAGTGTATCAATGAAATAGAAAGCATCCGAGAACTGCATTAAAGCAAAAGCACTATCTTTTAATTCTCCTGCATCATTCGTATGCATCACAGTCGGTAGTGTAATAAAGTCATTAAAGAATCGGTAGTACACAACGTTTGCATAGAGAATAAATGAAAGTACAAAATCAATAATGAGGATTGCCCATGCTCGTTTACGTCCTTTAAAGAACAGCGCAAATCCAAAGAATAGAAGTAATGAACTAATTGGGTTTAAGACTAATAGGAACGATTGCATACCATTTTGAATTCCAAGATCAAATTCAGTCTGATAGACAGCGTACATTTTTAACCAGAATAATAGAATCACGCCAATGAACAGTGTCCATGGCTTATTAATCTGACTGCTTAATTTATTTCGCATGTCAGTTGAAGACCTCCTTGTATGTGATACAAATATCTTTTTAATATATTTTAATTGTAAATTTGTAAATTCTTTTTAAATCCTAATACTTGAGTATAATACTCCCTAGAAAATTTAATGTCAACTTCCACTCTAGGAGAGCATAAATCATTGTCCTTCTATGAAAACGTTCTTTTAACACATTAGTAAAGTTACCTCGCAAATCGTAACCCTACTGTTAAAGAATAGAGAAAATAAGGAAAGGAGCATACATTATTTGGGATGTAAATGTAAAATACCTCCATTAATTTCTTTCTCTTTCTTAAACTCATTTAAACCATCTACATCTTTTCAATTATATTACATTTTCACTTTCTACAAAAAAGCATAAAGTCGCATATTTGGTTACAGAGTTGTGACAACTAAAAAAGCGCCTCAAGAGAGACGCTTTTCTTATTCATTTACAGCTTGTGCTTCAGGTTGCCCTGTTTGATCTTCAGGTAATGCTTTTCGAATAAAGAGAGCCACTAAGAAACCAACTATAGCAAATCCAAATGCTACAAGATAGACAAGTTCAACTCCTGATACGAGTGACTCGCTAATGGTTTGTGGGTTTGCTGGGTTTGAAGCATTATCGAGATAAGTCTGTTGTCGCGTTGTCATGATGCTAATGAAAACAGAGACACCGATCGCTCCTGAAACAGGTTGTAGCGTGTTCATAATGGCCGTGCCATGCGGATAAAGTTTTTTCGGAAGACCATTTAATCCATTCGTTTGAGCTGGCATCATGATCGCTGAAATCGATAGCATGAGTAAGATGTAAGTTACAACGATTAATGTAATCGATGTATTTATCCCTAGCTTACTAAATGTAAACATCACACCTACAAGGACAAACGTTGCTGGGATAATTAGTTTTCTTGGACCAAACTTATCAAATAATTTCCCCATCACCGGTGACATCAGTCCATTTAACAGCGCTCCCGGAAGGAGAATTAACCCTGCCGTTTGAGGAGTTAATGCTAGCGGTCCTTGCATGTACATCGGAAGGATAATTTCTGATGAGAACATGGCCATAATGATGATGATAAACAACAATACGGCTACAGTGAACATCGGATATTTAAACACTCGCACATCCAGCATCGGCTCTTCTAATTTCAGCTGCCTGATCACAAAAATAACGAGGGAGATAACTCCAATAACGAGAGGATAAAAGACTTGTGGTGCTAAATAGCCAACCTCTCCCTCTCCGGCAAAGCTAAACGCTAGAACAATTCCCCCAAATCCAATAGTAGATAAAAGGATGGAAAGCACATCTACTTTTGGCTTTGTTACCTCTCCAACATTTTTTAGGAATTTATAGCCAAATGCGATTGAAAATAACGCGAATGGAATAACCGTAATAAAGAGATAACGCCAGCCGAGCTGATCGACGATAATGCCTGAAAGAGTTGGTCCAATTGCAGGAGCAAACATAATAACAAGCCCAACTGTCCCCATAACAGTACCGCGTCGTTCTGGCGGGAATATAAGAAGAAACGTGTTAAAAATAATTGGAATTAATAATCCAGTACCAACTGCTTGTAAAAGCCGTCCGCTTAAGAGAACGCCGAAAGTTGGCGCAATTGCACATATGAGCGTTCCTATTGTAAATACGGTCATTGTGCCGATAAACATCTGTCTCGTTGTAAACGACTGAAGAAGAAGCGCCGAGATTGGAGTTAATATCCCCATCACAAGCAAGAATCCTGTAGCCATCCATTGAACTGTGGCAGGCGTTACACTAAATTTCTCCATTAAAGTAGTTAACGCGATATTCAAAAGTGTTTCATTTAAGATGGCAAAAAACGCTCCGATTATAAGAGAGATCATGACTGGTTTGACGTTGAAATTCGGATCGTCAGCCAAGAATTCGTATGTTTGTTTTTCCTCCATCTATTCCCCTCCTTTTTCTATGACGGTTGCGTACAAAAAGATGTATTTCTATTAGGATTTACCGTTCAAATGTCTTCTAAACAACAGTCCATATCTTACTATACCTGAAGAAGTAATAAAAGAAATTAGCTTATTCTTTCCTTTAAAAATAGGATTCATTAAATCAGCTTACTGCTCCTTCACTCCAATACTTATCAGAACGAAATATTAAAGGTTTGTAAATAAGCTTGGCAAGACCTTGTTTAACTTCCTACTCCACTATACAATAATAGCGATACCAATATCGCAATTCGATATCGATTTGCAATATCAGAGAGGTGGCTACTTTTGGATAATAAAATTCTGCGAAAGCTTTTTCTAGGCTTCATTCAAATCCATATTCTCCATCATGCTAAGGAAGAACCGATATATGGAACCTGGATGCTTGAAGAACTGCGTGAACATGGCTATGAAATGAGCTCGGGGACCTTATACCCGATCCTTCACAGTATGGAGAAAGACGAACTGCTGACCAAAGCAGAAAGCAACGTAAATGGGAAAATTCGAAAATACTATCGCACGACCGATAAAGGTGAACAAGTCTTAGCAGAAGCTCAATCAAAAGCCTATGAGCTATTTAAAGAAATTAAAGACTAACGGAGGACAAACATGCCTGGTAAACATAGCTTCAAAACATTTATTGAAATACTTCTTGTATCATCGCGACTTGGTCTTACTTCATTCGGAGGGCCAGTTGCTCATCTTGCCTATTTTAAAAATGAATATGTCGATCGAAAAAAGTGGCTTGATGATAAAATGTACGCTGACATTATTGCTCTTTGTCAATTTTTGCCTGGACCTGCAAGTAGTCAGGTAGGAATTGCAATCGGAATGATGCGCGGCGGGATGCTCGGTGGTTTCCTATCCTGGTTTGGCTTCACGATCCCATCCATTCTTATTCTTGTCATCTTCGCCATGCTTTATCAAACCTTCTCACTCGGAGATGGGATTTTCATTCATAGTTTAAAAATTGTCGCGGCTGCTGTCGTTCTACATGCCATCATTGGCCTAGGAAAGAAACTCACACCTGACCGAACGAGAATCGCGATCGCATTAGCGGCAGCACTCATTATGCTCCTCTATCCCTCAGCATGGATGCAACTCCTTATTATCGTAGGCGCTGGACTGCTTGGGTTACGTCTTTTCAATGATAAGACAGAATCTAACGTAAAACCGTTTCCTGTTTCTTTATCAAAAAAAGTTGGTGTATGTGCGCTTATCCTTTTAGTAACGCTTTTAATCGCATTACCTATACTCAACCGGTTTACCGATAACGCTCCGCTTCATTTATTTGACATGTTCTTTCGAGTTGGAGCGCTTGTATTCGGCGGTGGTCATGTTGTGCTTCCGATGATCGAACGCGAAATTGTTCCACAGGGACTTCTCTCAGCTGATCAATTTTTAGCTGGATATGGAATGGCCCAGGCTGTTCCAGGTCCACTGTTTACGTTCGCAAGCTACCTAGGTACAATGTTAGAAGGGTTTACAGGTGCTATTGTCGTCACAGTGGCGATTTTCTTACCTTCTTTCCTTTTGATCACGGCAGCACTCCCTTTTCTAAACGAGTTACGACAGCGTGCTTCATTCCAAAAAATATTAATCGGCGTGAACGCGAGCGTTGTTGGAATACTATTGGCTGCCTTTTATGATCCCGTTATCAAAAGTGCCATAATAAAAGGAGAAGACTTTGCCCTTGCAGCGATTTTATTCGCTCTCCTTTCAATTTGGAAACTCCCCGCATGGATGATCGTTTTAATCGGAGTCATCGGTGGTTATGTGATTCAGCTTATAAGTTAATGAAAGAAGACGTCGCAATAGCGACGTCTTCTTTCATTAACCATTGTTACTTCCATGTGAGTCTTTATTGATCACTTGGCATCAAACCATCTTCACATATGGTAATGTCCCAAGCTAAAATCGTCGTACTGTCTCTTACATTCTTATTCTTTATTTCCTCTAATAACCTATGGATATCCTCCTTAATAAAATCGCCCTTCAATCGATCGGACACTTCCTCTGATTGATGAAAATTCGAATTCGGACATTCAAGAAGTCCATCCGTTGTTAAAAAGATACGATTTATACCTTTTCTCAGCTCCTTTGTTCCTGTGCTAAAGCATGGAACGATCGTATCAAAGGTGTTCACTTCACCAATCCATTCATAGAAACTGCGATGGTTTTGAATCGCTTCCCCAAGCCCCTCTAAATCAGCGTGCAATAGAAACAACAAACAATCACCAACTGAGAACCACCATAAATACTTGCCTTTCCTAACAACGAGCAAGCATGCCGTTTCTCCTTCTACTTCCCTGCATTTTTGTTTAAAGTCTTCATCTTGGAAAAGCGCTAAGACTGTTGGCTGCAATTCACTCATCGCTTCTCTCGTTTCTTTGGCTATAATGCTTGAGATCGTCGAACGGTTCCGCTCAAACTCATCTAGAATTAGCCCTGCACTACTGGCGGTTTTATGCGCATCTAAAACCATGGCTAATTCCCAATCAACACCATTCCAAACAAGACATCCATCTTCGTTCTTCGTTTGACCAGCTGATGAATTTCCACCAAATCGCCCCACGTGAACTTTCCCAACTTGAGAACACGAGGGCTCATCTAGATATGCTTTCTCACTACCTACCCATCGTATACTGTTTCCTTCACTACGGTTATTCTCACTGAGCTCCGTTTCACCCTTATGGATTGCAAGAGATTGGGCCAGTTCTTCCGGATATACATTCAAAGTCTTTAATTTAGCTAACGATACCCAAACAGCCTTATACGTTCCACGACGATAATCATCCGTCATAAATTCATCGCCTGATCCGCTTCCAAAATCCCCCTGAATAATACTAGCCTTATAGTAATAATCTTCTCTATCCTGGAGGGTACAATATAGCTCTGACAGCTGTACCTCCACACCGAGCTCTTCAACAGCTTCTCTTCTTGCAGCTTGTTCAGGCGTTTCGTTCGTCTCAATCCCGCCACCTGGAATCACATAATATACTTTCCCATTTCGCTTTCGCTCTATTAGCGCGATCTGATTATTCTCGATAAGAATAACTCCCGCTCTTTTTCTTAACACTAATGTTCCCCCTTAATCCGACTGCTTTAACATACTTACAACATTCGTAACTCAAGGGGGAACCTCCTTCTTTCTTTATATTATTGAAGACTCCCCTTACAAAAACTGCATATTTCATAAGATTTTTTTTCAACCAGTTTTCGAAGATACAAAGGGTCATGTGTCCCCTCCCTTTCTTGAACTGGAGTAGTATGGAATTCACATTGATCTCCAGCGAAAGGCGTGCGATGAATCACTCGTTTTGAGTGATCAATTAAATATTTCATCATTTTCCTCCTTGAATCATTTTTGGATGATAGGTACTTAACAAACTAGGAAGAAAATAAAAAAAGCCGAAAAGAACCAGGTTCCTGGTTCTTTTCGGCTTATCACTGGTTCTATCGCCCAGTTTATTTCCACCTAATCTTAATTTGGTTTCATAATAATCGTAATGTAGCTTTTATCTAAAGTAAAATCCCAGTCTACGAAGATATCCTCCACTTTTGCGGAAAGAATCGATTCGAATTGATGATCGTGTAACAACCCTTTTTCAAGTCGTCTTTTCGTTAACTTGAGTTCCTCTTCAAAACCATCGCGAATTAACTCTTTTTCAATCCGAACGAGAATACCTTCTCGAAGAACAACTAACGTACGATCATTCAACTTACAAGAGTCTACGTTTTCAGGTGCTTTTTCTGCAAGCTTACTAACGCGAATGATCTGATCATGAACTTGCTCTTTTTCTTTATACCCTTCAAGTTCGCGTCCTTCAAATGAATTCACTTCTTTCATCACACCAACAATGATACCTGATCGGTTATGAAGCGACCAATCATGGTAGAACGATTCAATCTCAATATCCGCCATCACACGGATAGACGCTTTGATCTCAGGAAGTAATCCAAGCATGAGAAGATCTCTTGTTTCTTCTACACGCATATCTTCTTTCTGATCGACTAGAACGCGTTCCATAGGTGCTAGAAAGTCACGAAAATAGATTGTCATGTAAGGCTCTTGAATCGACACATAAACAGACGATGGCCCTTTTCCAAAATTATCTCTTAACAGCTTGCCAACATAGCTGGCAATTTCAGCTTCATTTGATTTCCGTTCCATTAAGTTCATCCTTTGTTTAGACAGAAACATATTATTCCCCGTCCAGTAATCATTATAGTAGTCTTTCCTAATCAATGAAAGAATATGGATTGATTTTGATATTTCAATTAGATGACAGTGTGTTGTGAACGAAAGAAAATTCCTATTAGAACTGATTCAACACTTGATCTAATCCATTAGGGTAACAGTATTCTATATCATTAAGTATGTCTTCGACCGCTAACCACTCTGCCACAGCATCCCCTTCAATAAAGGAAAATCTTTCTTTCATATAATGAGCCTCATCAATAAACGAAACCGTATACAATTGAATCAATTCATGAGACCATTTCTGATCGATTTGAAACCTATTTTCGAGACACGTTATGTATTTCTCTACTTTTATATCAATACCTAGCTCTTCTTTAAATTCTCTCACAACCGTTTCATTAGAGGGCTCTCCTAACTCTATATTCCCACCTAATGGTCGATAATAACCTCCTAAACCATTTGAGTGCTTACCATAAAATGCTTCAACAAGAATCTTATCTTCTCTAAATAGAAGGCCGAGCGCTTTCACTTTAATCACATCGAGTTACCTCCTATTTTGATTCTTCTTTTTCCTCTTCATCACTAACCAGACGACGCGCTGAAATACTACAGCAAGGGCACCGAGAGACATGATCATTCCAGGGCGTGCCGCTCGATCATCTTCAAACAGGAAAATAAGCAGAATAGCAATGAGAACGAGAGAAAGAGTAAGAGAAAAGAGCACACCTTTTTTCAATTCGAAGTCCTCCTTTTAGGCAAGTAAGATGACCGCGGAAATAATCTACTTTCACATACACATTACCACTTAAAGCACCTTAATGACACTGAAAAACCAGAGGACATTACATCCTCTGGTTAATCCCTCTCTTACTTAAAAATTTGATCGATTCGCTGTACTTCTTCACTCGTTAACTTCACATCAAGCGTTTTTAAGTTATCAACAACCTGCTCTTGACGTTTGGCTCCTGGTATTAGGACATCAATGCTATCACGAGTTAAGTACCATGCCAGCACCATATGAGGAACTTCAACGCCTTTTGCGTTTGCCATTTCGCGAACCTGGTCAACCTTCCTAAGATTCTCTTTAAATGCCTCCCCCTGGAATAAAGGATCCTTAGCACGAATATCATCGAAGGTTGTATTCTCATCATACTTACCAGCTAGAAGTCCTGAGGCAAGAGGGAAATATGGAACAAAAGAAATGCCTTGTTCTGCCGTATAAGGAAGGAGATCCTCCTCAGCTTCGCGATGGAATAAGTTATAGTGACTTTGAAGAACGTCAACATAGCCGTCTTTATTCGCTTCTTTCAACTGCTCCAAGTTGAAGTTAGATACACCAATAGATTTAATCTTGCCTTGATCTTTCAATTCCTTTAGAGCTCCTACTGCTTCGGCTTTCGGAGTATCTTCGTCAGGAAAATGAATGTAAAATAAATCGATGTAATCTGTTTGGAGGCGATTCAAGCTATTCTCAACTGATTGCTTCAAGAAAGCTGGTGAATTATTTAAAACAACCTCTTCCCCCTTAAATTCATGAGCCCCTTTCGTAGCGAGGACGATATCGTCGCGACTGCCTCGCTCTTTAATGACTTGACCAACGAGCTCTTCTGAACGCTCTGGTCCATATATATAGGCTGTATCAAGTAAGTTAATGCCATTATCAAGTGCTGCCCTTACGAGATCTTTCCCAGTTTCTTCATTTAAGTCCGGATAAATGTTATGTCCACCAACTGCGTTCGTACCTAATCCGATAGGATTTGCTTGTAAACCTGATTTTCCAATTTGTACTTTTGCCACTTTCATTCATCCTTTCTATTAAAAGCTTCGCAAAAGTACATTACCACTTCTTACTAATTGGAAAACATCGCTACGCGTTTTCAATACGATTTTTTAATTCTTCAAAAGCTGGTTTCGCTATTAATTCGGATCGCATCAAACGCGAACGAATGCCATCCAACATCCCTTTCTCCTTATCATTCATCCGTTCAACATCAAACTTTTTATGAAACACAGTATAAAGCTCAAAGTCTCTTAAACGCAGGAAGTAAGGAATGGTCTTGAGCCACTCGTCTGAGACGTGAATTTCTTCTCGATATCCTTTCAAAAATGAACGTAAAAATTCTGTCGCAAAGGTTGAACGCTCCGTAAGCGAAGCTGTTCCACATTTTTGCCAGACAGCATAATAAACGGGGATCGCAATATCACTAATATAGTAGTGATACATACTATCGTCGAAATCGAATAGATGAATACTCTTACCATCAAAATGAAAATTGCCATAATGGACATCTGAGTGAATGAGACCAAACGTTTTTCCCGTTTCATGAAAGGTCTGTATCTCTTCGATTAATCTTTTACCTTCTATAATAATTCGGGCATCCTCTGTTTTTGAAAGATACCGATCGAATTGAAGCAGGTCACCTGCATCCCACCTCTGTCTCTTAACTGAAACCTGATTTCTCATCGAAATGTCGTGCAGTTTCCCAATTTCCTTTCCCCATGCTTCGAACAAGGGAGATCCAAATATAGGATCATCAACTTTAACCGCTCTTCCCGGTACTTTATTAAATAGACAGGCAAAGAACTGCCCATTTTCTGACGAAAAGATCTCAATCATTTTATTGTATTTTGAAGGATAAGCGCGCGCTACATGAGCGCCTTCATCGTATAAATGATTGACCCATACGAGTTCCGACTTCACTTCTTCTATTGTGCGATGTGAGCTATGAGTAAAGCGAAGGATCCAGGAGGTGTTTTTTTCTTCTACTTCAAAGACATAGTTTTCGAAATCCCCTAGCTTTTTCACACCTATCTTCTGAATACCAAACCGATCAATCGCTTCATCGACAAACGTTTGGGAGAACATTGCTTCAATCCACGCTTCCATCTCCACAACCTCCTTGTTTTCTACTATAAATAATTTCGACTCTCGTCTCACATTTCCTTTTAAACAGAAAAACGCCCCCAATAGTGGGAGCGTTAACTGTTATTCTGTCTCTTCTGTAACAAGTTTCAAAGGCACTGGTATCGTCTCGTCTACTTCGTTTCCTTTTAGTACGTCGACGCCAGCCTGAACAGCAAGAGAACCGATCTCTTCAGGTTGCTGTGCCACTGTTGCAGATAGCTTACCATCTTTAATGCTATTAATCGCATCTTCGTTACCATCAAATCCAACAACTAGAACATCTTTACCTGAACTTTGGATTGCCTGAATAGCGCCTAGCGCCATCTCATCGTTATGAGCAAAAACGGCTTTAATATCCGGATTACCCTGAAGCAAGTTTTCCATCGTATTTAACCCTTCCGTACGATCGAAGTTCGCTGTTTGTTTTGCCACAACATCAAGCTTTTCATCCGCAATATTATGGAATCCTTGACCACGTTCACGAGTAGCGGAAGCACCCGGTACACCTTCAAGCTCAGCTACTTTTGCGCCTTCACCCAGTTGTTCAACAAGAAACTCTCCAGCCATTTCTCCTCCTTTTTCATTATCAGAGGATACGAGAGTCGCCACATCACCTTTTTCAGCTGAGCGATCAAGAGTAACGACGGGAATACCGAGGCTATTCGCTGATTGTACAGCTGTTGAAATCGCAGCTGAGTCAGTTGGATTAATTAATAGAACGTCGACTCCTTGTTGAATAAGGTCTTCTACATCGTTAATCTGTTTTGCCGCATCATTTTGCGCATCGACAACAACAACATCCATTCCATTTTCCTTTGCTTCTGCTTCGACGCCATCTTTCATCGAAACAAAAAATGGATTATTTAACGTTGAAACAGATAAACCAATTTTAATATCTTCTATATCCGTTTCCTGACTCGGTTTGGCCCATTCAGGTGGCTGAAGCGAACACGCTCCAAGCACAAGCAGTGACAAACTAAGCAGAAGTGGCAATAGCTTTTTCATAGTAATCCTCCTAAGCTGCTTTTTTACGATCAATTAGCACAGCAATGATAATAACAATACCCTTAACAACCATCTGGAAGAATGAAGATACTCCAAGTAGATTTAAACCATTGTTTAACGTACCGATAATTAAGGCACCGATTAACGTACCAACAATTAATCCTCGTCCTCCGGAAAGGCTTGTTCCCACTAATACTACGGCCGCAATGGCATCAAGCTCATAAGATGTACCTGCCGTCGGTTGTGCTGAATTCAATCTAGACGTTAGAATTGCCCCCGCAAGAGCTGACAGTAGACCTGCAAGTGAATAGATCATCACTTTAATTTTATCGACTTTAATGCCTGAAATAAGGGCAGCTTTCTCATTACCACCAATGGCATAAGTTTTTCTTCCGAATGGTGTTTTATGAAGGATAATCCAAAGCACTGCGAAAGAAAGCAGCATCGTAATCGCTGGAACCGGAATACCAAGGAAATAACCTCTTCCAAAAAGTTGGAAAGCATAGCTATCGCCAAGACCTGTAATCGGATTTCCATCCGTGTACACTAGCGTTAACCCTCTGAACATCGTCATCGTTGCAAGCGTTGCAATAAATGGTGCCATCTTTCCCTTTGTAATCAATAGTCCGTTAACCATACCCATTAAAGCACCAAGCAATGAACCAATGAGAATAGCTAGAATCGGATCAATTCCGGATACCATCATCCCTGCCATAAGCGCACTTGATAGCGCTAGAATCGAACCAACAGATAAATCAATCCCACCTGTTAAAATAACAAATGTCATACCATAAGCAATTAAAGCATTGATCGCTACTTGTCTAAGTAAATTCAATAGGTTCAGTGGTTCTAAAAAACTCGGGTTCATGATGGAAACGGTTACAACTAAAACGAGTAAGCCTAATAGCGGTCCAAGCTTCTGCATGATATTCCCAACATGGTTTGTTTTTAGCGCATTATTCATCTTCTTGACCTCCTGTTGCCAGCGTCATTATTTTCTCTTGCGTTGCTTCTTCTTTTGATACTTCACCAGTCATATGACCTTCATGGAAAACAAGAATGCGATCGCTCATTCCGAGCACTTCAGGTAACTCTGAGGAAACCATGATAATCGCCACTCCTCGATCGGTTAACTCATTCATTAACTGATAGATTTCGCGTTTGGCGCCGACGTCAACGCCTCGAGTTGGTTCATCAAGAATGAGGACTTTTGGACCGATACCAATCCATTTCGCAATAACTACTTTTTGCTGGTTACCTCCAGAAAGGTTTTTGGCACTTGTTTTAGCTGACTCCGTCTTAATCGTTAGTCGTTTAATCAACAGCTCCACGAAATCTTCTTCACTCTTCTCATTGATTAACCCTTTTGGTGCGAAGCTATAGAGACTTGGTAAAGCAATGTTATCTTTTAGCGAGAAATCGAGCACAAGACCTTCTTCTTTCCGATCCTCCGTAATAAAACCTAGCCCCAACTGAACAGCCTGGTGGGGACTTTTAATAACAACTTGTTTGCCATTCAGTAGAATGTCACCAGTGTATTTCCCATCGAGTCCAAAAATGGTACGCATGATTTCCGTTCTTCCTGCACCCATTAGTCCGGATACACCAACAATTTCCCCTGATCTTACTGAGAAACTAACATTCTCAAACACACCTTTTCTGGATAAACCCTTTACTTCCAACATCGTTTCTCCAAGCTTAGGTGACCGTTCAGGGAAACGATCCGTTAATTCTCGCCCCACCATTTTGCGAACAACCTCGTCAAAGCTCGTTTCTGGAATAGGCTTTGTATCGACTGTTTTTCCATCTCGCATAACCGTAATGCTGTCACAAATGGTGAAAATCTCTTCCATTCTGTGAGAAATGTAGACGATGGAAACACCGCTTTTCTTTAGAGACCGAATAACCTGGAACAACGTTTGTATTTCGCGTTCTGTTAACGCTGCAGTTGGCTCATCCATGATAATTACTTTTGCATCTGTCATTAACGCTTTGGCAATTTCAATCATTTGCTGTTGCCCAACCGAGCATTTCCCAGCTTCCTGCTGAAGAGGAATCGAGATAGCTAACTTCTTAAATTGCTCATTCGCAATCGCTTTCATTTTTTTCGTATGAATGAGTCCCAAAGATGTAACCGGTTCCTTATTGATGAATAAGTTCTCCAACACCGTTAACTCTGGCCAGATGTTCAGCTCTTGATGAATAAAAGCGACACCGTTTTCTTCTGCTTTTTTTGGGTTATCAAAAACGCGTTCTTGTCCATCTATCACGATTGTTCCGCTGTCTTTCTTATGAAGACCTGTGAGAATGTTCATGAGCGTCGATTTCCCTGCTCCATTCTCTCCCATAAGCGCATGAACTTCGGCATCCTGGATGTCAATGTTCACTCCTTCAAGTACTTTATTTGCGCCAAATGCTTTATGAATTTCCTTCATGCTAATTTGCATGCTGCTCACCTCGTTTAAAAGATTACCCCTGAATGAAGAATACAGTTGGCATATGGCGTTGTCTCGCCTGTACGGATGACAACTTTTGCTTGCTTCGTCTTCTCCTTAAATACTTCATGATCCACATAATCTTGTTCTGTATCTTGAAGCTTACCTTTTAGCCAATCATATACCTTCTGATTGCCTTCTATTTCTTTAGCAAGCGTGACGCGTTCAACAACCATTTCATTAAGAAGTTCGTTCACAACGTCAGTAAAAGCAGGCTGACCTGGTTTTAAGGCAAGGTCGATTTTCTTCATACCGTCAGGAACCGGGAGACCAGCATCTGCAATGACAATCTGATCTGTATGCCCAAGATCTGCAAGTACTTTCGAAATATGACTATTTAACATTCCTCTTCGTTTCATTCTGATAGCTTCCTTTCAACTTCTTCACGGGTAGGCATGCCGCCCTGTGCTCCAAAACTAGTAACTGAAAGAGAAGCGGCACGATTGCCAAACGTAATGCTTTCTATCAGGTCCTTGCCTTCGGCGATCGCTGTACCAAACGCTGCGTTGAACGTATCTCCTGCCCCTGTCGTATCAACAGCTTTCACTTTAAAGGAAGGAACTAGCACCTCTTCTTTCCCATTGAAGTAGCGTACGCCAGCTGCCCCTTCCGTAATGAACACTTTTTCAGGATAAGTACGTAACGATTCACTAAGAGGCTGACCATTAAAAAGAACGTCCGCTTCATGTTCGTTTGGTGTGATATAGGTTGCACCGTCAATCACCTTTTGTGAGATTTCCCTTGCAGGTGCTGGATTAAGTAGCAACGGAACCTGCTTTTCCTCACATAGCTCTGCTACATATTCCACCGTTTCTTCAGGTATTTCTTGCTGAATCATCACTAGATCACAGCTATCAATGAGCTTAGCTGCTTTAGTGATATATGAAGGGGTAATATGATCATTCGCTCCTTTGACAACAACAATACTGTTATCACCTTCTGCAAGAATAATATGAGCTGTTCCACTCTCCACCCCTGTAACCGGTTCCACATAGTCGGTTTTAACACCATTCTTCTTAAAGTTATTTAAGATTGCCTCACCGTAATGGTCATCTCCTACACAGCCAATCATATAAACTTCTGCACCGAGACGCGCTGCAGCAACGGCCTGATTAGCCCCTTTACCCCCTGGAACAGTTTTGAATGATTCTCCTAATACCGTTTCTCCTGCTCCTGGACGTTTCTTAGAAGTAACTACTAGATCCATTGAAGAGCTTCCGATGACCGCTATTTTAGCTTTACGCATTTGGATCAACCTTTCTTGTCGTATTTCGTTCTATTAATGTCACTGGTAATTGAATCGTTTGATCAATTTCTTTTTCTTTGCGGATCATTCGCAAAAGTAACTTTGCTGCTTCTTTTCCCATTTCGTATGCAGGCTGCCTGATCGTTGATAAAGACGGGTAGGACAGGCTACTGAATGGAATATCATCGTAACCAATTAATTGTAAGTCGTCAGGTATGCTTCTTCCAAGACGAAGGGCTTCATGCAAAATCGCAATGGCAACAATATCATTACTTGCAATCACTCCGTCCGTATCTGGATACTTTGCAAAAAGCTCTTCAGCCCATGTGCCCGCATCATCAAATGCATAAGACGTTGTCGAGAGAACAGAGAAATCAACTTCTGCTTCACTTAATTCTGCAAGTGCTCCTTGAAAGCGATCCATGGCAGGCTTTACATGTGCAGGCCCTTTAATGAGAGTAATTCTTTTGGAGCCTCTCTCAACTAGTGCTCTCGCTGCGAGCCGCCCCCCTTCGATTCCATCTGCATAAACAGATGGATGTTGTGTTGACACACGATCTAGAAAGACGACAGGTAGATCAAGATTTGTATAATTCTCATTGTCTGTATTGTTTGTTGCTGAAATCATGCCAACAACTTGATTTTGTAAAAAGGTTTGAATGTAATCCAACTCTTTCGTTGCTTCTTCATCGCTATTTCCAAGTAATAACCTGAATCCTGCTCGATTGACTTCATCCTCTATCCCCCGCGCTAACTGAGGGAAAAAAGGGTTCGTAATATCTGGTAGAAGCAATCCTATAAGACGTGATTCTCGTTTATAGAGTGAGCGCGCTACTTCATTTGGACTGTAGTTCAAGCTTTTGATCGCATCCATCACGCGTTTTCTCGTTTCTGCACCAACGTAACCATTATCGTTTAATACACGAGAGACGGTAGCAACAGATACGCCTGCTCGCTCTGCTACATCTCGAATTGTAGCCATTTGCTTCACTCCTTCAACATTGTGTAACCGGTTACAGATAATTTACCACAAGCATGAATCCGCTTGCAAGTTTTTTTCTTATATTTTCGACTGACACGTAGGACAGAAGTATAATCTTCTTGAGCCCGCTTTGATTTTTTGAATCTCTGTTCCATCATTTCGGCACGGCTCTCCTTCACGATTAAAGACCCAGTGCCTGTATTTCGAACGCGTCTGTCCTTTTTCCTTTAACTTCATAGCAAGATCAATATCGTTTGTAATCCCGTTATGCCTATATGACCGTTCAACAAGAGTGATCGTTGCCTCAGCAGCTTTGTCTAATTGCTGATCTGTGCAGTCCATTGGACGTAAATCAGGATGAATTCCTGCCAGAAAGAGAATTTCACTTCTTAAATAGTTACCAATTCCAACTATAAACGATTGATCTAATAGTAACGATGTCCACTTTTTTCTACAAAACTCCTTTGATTCAAATCGTTCCTTCAATTGTTCAGCGCTTACTTCCTCACTAAGCAAATCCGGTCCAACTTTCGCTATAAATGGATGAAGAGGCACTTCTTCATCGCGTAGAACTTCAATATCCGATGCACTATAAAGCAAAGCTGACTTCTTCTCATTATGTAGCGCTAAGCGAAGCTGCCGATTTGTTTTTGGATAGTTGTAGGCATTACGAATCACCCATTTTCCATATAGCTGGTTATGGGAATATATTGTATAGCCGTTATCGAAACGAATGAGCATTGCCTTTCCTTTCGTATCTACCCTCTTTACCTCCACTCCACTTAATAAGGATTCATAGCCCTTTAGCTGTTCGAATGCAAAGAAAACATCCATCACGCGTCCTTTCAGTAATGCTTTTTCCACCTGATCAGCAGCTCTTCTAATTTCTGGACCTTCAGGCATAATCTATGACCTTCTTTCTGGATTCGTAGATTTTTTCATTTGATTTGAAGAGGGATGGTTTAGGAACAAAATCCTTCAATGATAAAATTTTCCCCTTCCTTCTATAAACTAAACGGCTGAAGGGGCTCTCCAATGGAGAACCCCTTCAGTGATACCTACTAGTTTTTTTCTTATCCACCAATGGTCTTGCGGATCCCTAATACTTTTTCTAACTCTGATTTCTTTTGATTCTCCACGAGAATATAAAGCACATCGTTGACTTTGATTTTGGTATCTCCAGATGGCGCAATCAGCTCATCTCTTCGAATAATCGCACTAACGAGCACTTTATCCGGGAAGGATATATCGGATAGTTCTTCTCCAATCAATTTAGAAGAAGAAGTAATCGTATAGGGAATCATTTCTGCATTTACCGTTGTCGATGAAACCAGCTCTAGAGAATGAGAAGGCACATGTACCTCAGGACCTGTTAAACCTAACTTTTTCCCCACAAATGGTATGGTTGCCCCTTGAACAAGAGCTGATGTAAGGACAATAAAGAATATGAGATTAAAGAAAAGCTGGCTATTTTCTAACCCTTCAAGTAGCGGGAAGGTTGCTAACACAATTGGTACAGCCCCTCTTAATCCCGCCCAAGCAAGGAAGCTTTTTTCTTTAATTGTAAATTTAAACGGAAGACTCGAAAGAAACACTGCAATCGGACGAGCAATAAAAATCAAGATGAGAGAAAGGGCTAATCCTTTTAATACAATCCAAGTTGAGAATAATTCAGAAGGATTTACTAGGAGACCTAGCATAATAAACATCAATATTTGCATCATCCATGCAATTCCATCATGAAACCGGAAAATCGCTTGTCCATACGGAAGACTTTTCGTATTACCAAGGACAAGGGCAGCAGCGTAAACGGCAAGCAGACCGCTTGCGTTAATCAAATCTGTCGCGCTGTATGTAATTAAGGCAATGGCAATCGAAAGAACAGGATATAAACCGTTCGATCCCAACTCAACTTTCTTCATTGCCCAGGATGCTAAATACCCGAATAGTACGCCTAATAAGAGTCCAGCTCCCATTTGCCAGAAGAATGAAAGAATCACAGATGCACCAAATGTTTTCTCTCCGATGGCAAGTTGTAATAAAGCAAGTGTTAGAAACATCGCCATCGGATCATTCGAACCCGATTCAGCTTCGAGCGTAGATTGTAGTTTCCGCTTAATGTTTTTTCCCTTCAATACGGCAAAAACAGCGGCAGCATCTGTTGAGCCTACAATCGCACCTAGAAGCAGCGCTTCATTCCAATTAACATCCAAAATCATTTTGGCAGCTACACCAAATAAGCCTGAAGTCACAAGGACCCCTACTGTTGCCAATGATAATGAAATAGGAAGAACAGCCTTTGTACGACGCCATTCGGTTTGCAAACCACCATCAAATAGAATGAGTACGAGTGCTAATATCCCAAGTGACTGCGTGAGTGACGCGTTATCAAAATAAATATACCCCAGTCCGTCGCTACCAAATATCATTCCAACGATAATAAATAATACGAGTGCCGGTACGCCTAAGCGAGAAGAAAACTTCGCCATGAAAACTCCGCCAATTAAAAAGATGGCGCTAAATAAAATGACTATATTCGTCTCCATCGATTTCCCTCCCTTCTATAAATGAACATCAATTTTCAGTTTCGGAATCTGAGCAGAATTTATACCAATATATTTTAATGTTTCACTTCTAGTTGCATGACCATATATCTTCTGAATTAATGACACAGCAACTCCCTGTTGAAAGGCATGATAACCAAATGTTTTCCTTAAACTATGGAAGCTAATCGGTTGATCTAATCCCGCCTCTTTCCCAGCTTGGGATAAGATTCGATGAACCTGCTGTCTTGTAATGGGGTGTGTCGGGTCTTTTTTCGTATGAAAAAGATAATAGTTTGTCTTTTGAGGTCGATTATCCATGTAGCGTGTAAGCGCGCGCTTTACTTCTGTATTGAGGTAAATATCTGTAGTTTCTGTGATAGAGGATTCAAGATAATCTTTGAAAGACTCATTGTTCATAACATCATGAAGAGTGAGATGTAAAAGAGGTGTTAAACGAATACCGGTATTAATACTGAGAATAAAAAGCAAATAATCTCGTTTTGATCGATTTATTAACGCTTCTTTTAAATGATAGATCTGTTTTGTATTTTGAATAGCTTCGACGGCATTCACTCTTATCACATCCTTTAATGTGACTCAATTGTATCACAGCATAGGTTATGTCACTATTGATATGCTTCTTTGAAAGAATGCTCCTCTGTAAAAAGGAATTCGTGTCTCTTTCGTAGTATAATAACTGTGTAGGAATAAAGGAGGGCTCTCAATGAATCTAACAAATTGGTTTGACCAGGGTATGACGATGCAACAATACATTCATAGTATGGACGAGCATAAAGATGATTTATTAACCATCTACAATCATTTCGAGCTCGAAAAATCCAATCTTGAATTTCTTCATTCTCTTCAATCTGAGAAACTAAGTGCCCTTGTGATAACGGCTGACTGGTGCGGTGATGCGATGGTAAACCTTCCTATTTTCATGAGAATGGCTAATGAGGCCTTAATAGAATGCAAATATTTTATCCGCGATAACTATCTTGAATTGATGGATCTCTATTTAACGAATGGAACAGCGAGATCTATTCCAATCATCGTTTTAATTGATTCAGAGGGTAATGAAGTTGGAAGATGGGGACCACGTGCTCCTGAAGTTCAAGCATATGTGGACCAAGCCAAACAGGCCCTTCCTCCAAAAGGAGATCCGAACTTTAAAAAGGCCTTTCTTTCTTTTATAAGCGAAACGACTGAACGTTTTACGACTGATCATGACATGTGGACGCATATAAAGGATGATATGCTCGCAATGCTGAGTCAATCGGTAACAGTCACAAAATAATAAATCCAAAGCTTGGCAAATGCCGGGCTTTTTTCATGCCATTATAAAATGCTCTATGCAATTCACTAATGTTGACAGTCGACACCAGTCGCATTAGACTTGAGGGTATAGATTTTTCCTGAAGGCAAAAAATATGACGATAGGAAATAATAGATAGATTCTTAGAAGGAGAGTTTACTCATGGGTGATTGGATTGTTGGATTAAGCCCTGTAACACAGGCATTCTTATTTACGTTGTTTACATGGGGCGCCACAGCACTTGGGGCATCTTTTGTATTCTTTACTAGAACCGTCAATCAGAAAGTCTTTGATGGTATGCTCGCATTCGCAGGCGGAGTTATGATCGCTGCAAGTTTTTGGTCCCTGCTCAGTCCCGGAATTGAAATGGCTGAACAACAAGGAGTACCAGGCTATATTCCTGCAGTTGTTGGTTTTCTATTAGGAGGGTTTTTCCTTCTTCTCGTAGATCGCATCTTGCCTCACATTAATGAGGATTTGTACTTTAAAGAAATTAAAGATAAAAAAGCAAAACACCGCACAGCGATGCTTGTTTTCTCCATTACAATGCACAATATTCCAGAAGGTCTAGCTATTGGTGTAGCATTCGGAGCTGTTGCTGCAGAATTTTCAACCTCCACACTTGCTGGTGCCATTGCGCTTGCAATCGGTATCGGGATACAAAATATCCCTGAAGGAACCGCCGTTGCTGTTCCACTTCGAGGTGACGGTATGTCCAGAGCCAAAAGCTTTTTCTACGGGCAGCTATCAGGAATTGTTGAGCCAATTTCTGCCGTAGTGGGTGCCTTAGCGGTTATCTACATTCAACCTTTACTACCGTATGCACTAAGCTTTGCTGCTGGAGCAATGATTTTCGTAGTAGCAAAAGAAATCATCCCTGGCTCACAAGAAAAGGGGAATGTGCAGATCGCATCCATCTCATTAATGATCGGTTTTTCAGTCATGATGGTCCTTGACGTAGCACTAGGTTAAGAAAGAAAGGCGCATCATCCGTAATAGGATGATGCGCCTTTTCTAATACCTTTAGTAACTGTTTCTGGTTTTAGCACAGCATTTTAAAATGCATAGCGAAATAGTCCATAATAGAGTGGAATAAGCATTATGATCGAAAAGATAACGGTTGTCATCTTTACTGTTTTCTCACTCATTCCCTCAATCGCTTCATCACTTTGATCAAAGTAGAGGACAAATAGAAGATCCCAAAGTAAACCAAGGAAAAAAAACAAATTTCCATAATAGCGCTGGGCCTATGCTGATTTCAGTAACATATCCAAATAACCCTGTCCAAGTTGTTGCTGACACGAGAAAGTCTATCTTCATTGAAGCGGTCTTATACTTTCCTTTTAACAAAAATCCTATCGCTGGTGCTCCAAGTACTCCAAGATACAAAATCCATAAAATATCCGACATTCTCAATCCTCTTTCGTTCACAAGTTCGTGACATAGGAGCCTAAGTCTACCTCGAAACTAAGCACATACACCTTTAGTCTACAAGAAACATAGGCAATAGGGATATAGTTACTTTTTAATTTCTGAGGAAATCAGAGTTTAAGAAGATTGTTTTTGACGATTTTCTTTCTTCTCTTTAGAAGCTTCGGCTAATTTTTTTAGTAACGTTTTTTCTCTTTTTCCTTCTGCTTCTTTCGCTTCATTACGTAATGATTTAAACAGATTAACGCACATGATAATCAAGATTACTGTAAACGGTAACGCAGCAACAAGCGAAGCTGTTTGAAGTCCCTGAAGACCACTACTAATAATCAATACTGCTGAAATAGCAGCAATAAGCGTTCCCCAAACAAGCTTTGAAAATAAAGAAGGATTCAAATCACCGTCAGAGGTCATCATACCGAGAACAAAAGTAGCCGAATCCGCAGAAGTAACAAGAAAGACGCAAATCAAAAAGATAGATAGCGTCGATAACACCTGAGTTAACGGAAATTGTTCAAGCGTTACGAATAATGCACTTGTCACATCCTCATTAACAGCATCGGCAATCGCTGTTCCTTGAAATAGATCGAGATGGAAAGCTGCTCCTCCGAATACAGCTATCCACACCATAGCAATAAACGGTGGGACAATCAGAACCCCAAAAATCATTTCGCGAATGGAACGTCCTTTAGAGACACGAGCAACGAAAGCTCCAATAAATGGCGACCACGCAATGACCCATGCCCAATAAAACACGGTCCATTCTTTCACCCATGTTCCACCTTGATAAGGGGTCATAAAGAAACTCATTTCAATGAACTTCTGAATATACCCACCTAATGCTAATGTAAAGCTCTCAAGTATAAAAACAGTTGGTCCAAGAAAAAGAACGAATAGCATTAAGATAAGAGCTAAAGCCAAATTTAAATTACTTAAGTACTTGATGCCTTTGTTTAATCCTGTAGTTGAAGATGCCATATACAAGACGAAAAGAATGGCAGTAATGCTAATTTGAACGACCGCATTTTGCGGAAGTCCGTACATATAATCCAGCCCACCATTGATTTGCAGAATACCAAATCCAAGTGATGTGGCTACACCCATCACGGTTGCAATGACCGCAAGAATGTTAATGATCTTCTTCCACGATGCCTTACTTCCTGATTTAGACTTACTTGAAATCGTTTCACTGATTAAGCTTTTGCGACCTTTTCTATATTGGAAATAAGCCATCACAAGTCCGACAACCGTAAAGACCGACCACTGGTGAATTCCCCAATGAAAAAAAGAATAGCGCATGGCAAGCTTTGCTGCCTGCTCTGTCTCTCCTTCAACACCAAAACCTGCTGGTGGGTTAGCGAAATGCGTCATTGGCTCTGCGACACCCCAGAAAACAAGACCTACCCCAAAACCAGCACTAAACAGCATGCCAATCCAGGTGAAGAATGGATATTGAGGTTTCTCATCATCTGGACCTAAGCGAATTTTACCGTATTTACTAATAGCTAGATAGAAACAAAAAACCACGAAGAAAATAACCGCTATTAAGTAAAACCAGCCAAATGCATTCGTTGTAAACGAGTAAACTGAGCTAGCTACGGATGCAAATGACTTAGGTACCACAGCTCCCCAAATCACAAGTAACAATACGACTATACCCGATACCCAAAAGACCGGGTTCTTTCTTTGACTTTCCTTTTCTTTCATAGATCTCTCCTTTCAGATTGGTAGCAAAATCAAATTCAACATATCCCAATCATTTTTTCACTAGTCTGACTACATTATCATTTACCCTTATAAAATTCAAACTAACCAGATTTACCCTTTTTTCTCCAAATTTTAGACAAACAAAAAATCGACTTTAGCAGTCGATTTCAATCAAACATCACTTATGTGACCTTCTATTATACATCCATATAAAGGGTTTGCTTAGGAAGAGTCGGACGAGAAACTTTTACACTTGGATCACTGAACTCCATCGATTCAAGAATTTGTTCTTCAGAAAAGCCGGTCATTTGAGAAAGCTTCCGAATATCTATCTTCTTCTTAGATAATCGTCTCGAATGTTGAATCGCGACCTGTGTTTGATGATGCACAACGGAATACCGATGCGTAAAAGTCCCCACAGAATGTTTCACAGCTAATCCCCTTCCGTTAGTGAATTAATGAAATAACTTCCATAAAAAATTAATTACGGTACAGTTACCCCATCTTCTATAAACTAAACTGGGTATTACGTCTCGCCCGAATCATTCTTCTCATCCAAACCTATACGGTAGTCCCTCTCACCAGTCTTATAATTAGAAATATTTAGGACAAATCTCTTGCTTAAGCCGAAGCTGCTTTGCTATGGTAATGTTCTGATTTAAAAAAAGGGGGACATGATCATGAGATCGAATCGTTTTTTACTGTTGCTCGTTTTGATAGTTGTATCAATTCTAGCAGCGTGCAGCAATAATAGCTCTGAAGAAGAAAGAGACACTGCTTGGGAAGAGATCCAGGATGCTGAGTCAATTAAAATAGCGACTTCTGGTACACTTTATCCAACTTCTTATCATGAGCAAGAAACAAACGATTTAACCGGCTTTGATGTAGAAATTGTGAAAGAACTGGCCAACCGTTTGGATTTAGAAGTGGAATTTGTTGAAATGGGTTTTGACGGAATGCTGACAGCTGTTCAAACAGGAAAAGTCGGTATGGCTGCTAATGATATCGGCATTACAGAAGAGCGCAAAGAAAAATTTGCACTTTCTACGCCATACAAACATTCTTACGGCACGGCTATCGTTCGTGCGGAGGATCTATCTGGTATAGACTCAATCGACGATTTAGAAGGAAAGAAAGCAGCCGGTGCAGCTACAACGAACTTCATGAAACTCGCAAAGGAAAAAGGCGCTGAAGAAGTAATCTATGATAATGCGACAAATGAGCAATACCTTCGCGACGTTGACAACGGAAGAACCGATGTCATTTTAAATGATGTTTACTTGCAGCGATTGGCTCTAGCGGCATTTCCTGAACTTGACCTTACCATTCACCCTGATATTCAATATATGCCAAGTGAAGGCGGTCTTTTGATGAATAAGGAAAACGAAAAGCTTATTACTGAAGTGAATGAAGTAATTGAAGAAATGCTTGAAGATGGAACGATTCGTGATCTATCAAAGACGTTCTTTAACGGGGCTGATGTAACAGAACTCCCAGAAGATATTGAATTCCAGAAATAACTTACGTCTCTTATAGTTAAAAAGCAGATTTTAGACAAGAAAAAAAGCCGTTCTCCTTTGTTGGAGAACGGCTTTCATCTGTTACACAGCTTTTGCATTAATTTCTACATCAATGTTGCCTCGCGTTGCCTTGGAGTAAGGGCATACTTTGTGAGCTTCTTTTGCGAGCATTTCTGCATCTTCTTGGCTTACACCTTTAATTTCTACATTTAAAGCTGCGCCGATTTTAAAGCCATTGTCAGCTTCATCTTTCAATAAGCTAACATCTGCTGTGATTTTCGAATCAATATCCATCTTCTTCTTAGATGCCACAAGATTTAATGCACCATCATAACAAGCCGCATAAGCAGCAGCAAACAGTTGCTCAGGGTTTGAGCCAGTTTCGCTTGATTTTTCTGTTGGCATAACAAGATTTAAGTCAATTAAACCGTCCGAAGATTTAACTTGTCCATTACGTCCGCCTTCTGCAGTTGCTTGTGAAGTAAACATTACATTACTCATTGAATATCAGCTCCTTCTAATTTGCATACAATTAAAATGTCCCCGTTTCTCCTCTCTTTTAAACGTCTTACTTTTACAAATGCATGCTTTCATTCCATATATCGGTTGATTTTCGTTCAAATACGGGGTATGATTGAACAAGAACATTTGTTCGTTTGTTTAAGGGGGAATATGATTGAACACTACTGCTCTGCTTCTCATTGATGTCCAAAATGGAATGTTTCATCGCGGGTCTTCCGTCTACCAAGATGCCAGGCTACTATACAACTTAAAAAAAATCACAGCCTCCGCTAAATCAGAACGCATACCAGTTTACTATATCCAGCATGAAACAAATGGAAATCACCTAAAGCGGAACACGATTGATTGGGAGCTTCATCCCTTTTTCACCATCGAAAAGGAAGATGAAGTGATTTACAAAACAACACCAGATGCCTTTCATCTCACTCGCCTGGAAGAAAAACTCCATTCTAAAAACATCAATCATCTTCTTATAACTGGTATTCAAACAGAAGTATGTGTAGATTCAACATGTAGGAGCGCCTATAGTAAAGGATTTTCTATCAGTTTAATTGAAGATGCTCACAGTACTTGGGATACGTCTCTACTAAACGCTAAAAAAATCATCCAGCATCATAACCAGACACTTCAATGGTTTGCAGATCCGATCTCAACAGATCAATTTGTTGATAGATTACGCTAAATTTCTACATGCCTAATCGCTTCCACTCATTCAACACTTGTGGAATTTCTAATAACGATTGGATCGAGTCGTCTCCTAACTCTTCGGATGTATTGAACCCTTTCTTCCATATTGTTTTCATTCCAGCGTCACTAGCACCCTTTATATCATTTATCTTATGATCCCCTATAAAAACGGTTTGAGAAGCTTTTAAATCAAGCCGCTCAAGGCTACGCTGGAAAATCACTTTCTCTGGTTTTTTCACGCCCTCTTGTTCAGAGATAAGAATAACGTCAAAATAGTTTTCAATTCCCAGAGCACTAATATTTCTATACTGGAATGCTGTTCTTCCATTGGTGATTAAACCAAGTAAGTACCCACTGCTTTTTAAGCGATCTAGCATATCGATCAAACCATTGAAAGGTTTACAATGAAGGTGAAAGGAACAAATATAATCCTCTAGAAGCGCTTCTGAAGTTATTGTTAGTTCATATTCATCTACTAGCTGTTCGTAAACGCGATCTTTCCACGTATACCCATTGTTATCTAAAGTAATGAAACGTGAGCAAAACTGTTCTTCCTCTATGTCTGCTAAAGATGTGAGGTAGCGTTTATATTGGTCATGAATAAAGCTATTCACTGAGTCTTTCCTATTCAAAAGCGTCTCATCAAAATCAAAAAGAATCCCTTTTATCAATTGCCTCATTTCCTTTCTAAATCCCACTATATTTTTAGATTAGCATAAATTTTCATAATCTATTTACTTTTGTGTTATTTTATGTAAAATTGGTTGTTAGAATTAGAAAGGGGGAAACTATCAATTGATTAGAAGATTAACTGAAAATGATCATCTTCAATGCCTCTCCTTATTAACACCACACGCTGCAGAGAACTTGTTCATTTTAGGAGATATTGAAGCTTATGGGTATGATCAACCTTTCCAGAAGCTTTGGGGTGATTTCTTAGAGGATGGTACATTGCGAGCTGTTTTATTAAAATATGAAAAAAACTATATTCCGTTTGCACCTGAGGATTTTGACGCAAAAGGTTTTGCAAAAGTGATTTCAGAAGACAGCGATTTCTTTATGATGTCAGGACTTAAACGGGTCACAAGTCAAATACAACCCTTTGTTTCCCATCCTTTTCGCTCAAGTCGTGAATTGTTCTATGCGAAATGTGAGAGTACTAACGAACTTGCCCTCGATAACATCACCAATGTACAAGTCGCCTCATCGCTTGACCTAAGTCACATCCATTCCCTTCATGAACAAATTGGTGAGTTTGACTCATCTGAGACCGTAGAAGAAAAGCGACGAAATCAGGAAAAAGGAGTATCAAGAACATACTTTATTGAGGAAGATGGGAAGCCTGTGTCAGCAGCTTCTACCGCAGCAGAAAATTCTCAATCAGCGATGATCGTTGGTGTTTGTACATTGGCAAATTATAAACGAAAAGGCTATGCTTCAAAATGTACAAGTAAACTTTGTTATGACGTCCTTAAGGAAGGAAAAGTCCTATGTCTTTTCTATGATAATCCAGAGGCAGGAAACATTTACAAGCGAATAGGCTTTCAAGATATCGAGAAATGGATGATGATTCATTTTGAAACAAAAGAAGCTCTTGTTTAATCTCTCCGATCCTTGCTTTCAATAAGGAGCGTTTTTTATTGTTTCTTTTAAATTCAATCGTATAAAACTTCTATCAATCTCTTTTGTTGCCAGCTAGACACAACTATTCATGAATTAGCCTTGAGATTAGGTTATAACTTTCTTACTATTAAAGTGTGGATAAAGGTTTACAAGATTACTGAAGTGGCCATACTGTTTATTCAGAAATGGACGTAAGAAATGAAGGGAAGGAAAAATTGTTATGAAAAAAATCGGATCGTGGGTATCTATCCTTAGCATTTCTATGGTGCTAGCAGCGTGCGGACAGGATAATGCAAATGAGTCTAACGCCTCGACGGCAGAGGAAACTCAGGTCGAAACACTTGATGTTGCACTAGATACTCCTGAAAAAGTAGAAAAAGGTGAAAAGGTTACTTTTTCTGCAACGGTTACTCAGGGAGAAGAAAAGGTAGACGATGCTGACGAAGTCATGTTCGAAGTATGGAAAGAAGGCTCCAAAGAAGATAGCGAAATGATCGAAGCTTCTCATGATGGCGAAGGCGTTTATACTGCTGAAAAGGAACTCGACGATGCTGGTAAATACTTCGTTCAATCTCACGTGACAGCTCGTGACCTACATACGATGCCGAAAAATGAAATGATGGTCGGTTCTGAAGAAGAAGCTGCTTCTGAAACTGATGAACACGCGCACGAACACGAAAGCGACGTATCCATCCATCTTATGAAGCCCGAAGAGATAAAAGCGAATGAAGATGTTTCGTTCATGGCACACCTTCAAAAAGACGAAGAAGCCTTAACTGGTGCTGACGTTCGCTTTGAAATTTCGAAAGTAGATGAAGAAAAAGCTGAGTGGGTTGACGCTGAAGAAATGAAGGATGGCGAATATGAAGGAACGACTTCTTTTAAAGAAGCTGGTGACTACACCGTTACCATCCATGTAGAGAACGATGAAGGTCTTCATGAACATACCGAAGAAAGTGTCACCATTACAGAATAATAAAATCCTCCCCCTCTATTCGAGGGGGAAAATTTTTACTATGCTAGTTTTATTTTCTTGAATTTCCTTTTGCCCACTTGAATGACCAATCCATTTTTTACTTCAATTTCCTCATTCACTTCTGTTACTTTTACCTCATTTAGCTTAATACCGCCATTCTTCACCATTCGTCTAGCTTCACTTGTTGAAGGTAGCATGCCTAGTTTAGCGATCAATGTTGGCACAGTTACCATCCGATCTCCATCCCATATGACTTCCTCAATATCGGTTGGAAGCTGCTTTTGCTGAAAGATTTGTTGAAACTCCACTTCTGCTTTTTCAGAAGCATTTTCTCCATGAAACATGCGAACGATCGTCTTAGCTAAATTCATTTTAGCTGTTCTTGGATGGATTTCTTCTTGTTCAATTTCTTTACGAACCGTAAGCTTTTCCTCTAGAGATAGATCCGTGATTAATTCGGTATATTTGACGACCAGCTCATCAGGAATCGACATCGCTTTTCCATACATCTCTGATGGCTTCTCTGTAATCCCAATGTAATTCCCTTTGGATTTAGACATTTTTTCAATCCCGTCTAATCCTTCTAGAAGAGGCATCATTAAGACGACTTGCTTCTCTTTTCCGAACTGCTCTTGAAGGTGACGCCCCATTAAAACGTTGAAATATTGATCATTTCCACCGAGCTCAATATCACTTTCAAGATGAACAGAATCATAGCCCTGCATTAAAGGGTAAAAGAACTCATGAAGCGAGACAGGCTTATTCGCCTTCATTCGATTTTCAAAATCATCGCGCTCAAGTAAACGAGCAACCGTTATTTTTCCAGCGAGTTCAATAACGTCTTCAAACTTTAGTTCAGATAGCCACGCCGCATTGTAGTGGAGCTCCACTTTGCTTTGATCAAGAACCTTACCAAACTGCTCAAGATAAGTTCCAGCATTTCGTTTCACCTCTTCATCCGTTAGCTGCACTCTTGCTGTTGATTTTCCAGTAGGATCACCAATTTTACCTGTAAAGTCTCCAATAATGAGTTGGATGATATGGCCATTTTCTTGAAACTGCCTTAACTTATTTAACACAACGGTGTGACCAACATGGACATCGGGCGCAGAAGGATCAAGACCCAATTTCACTTTAAGTGGCTTATTCTTAAAAATCGAAGTGGCTATTTTATGCTTAAGTTCATCTCCAGGAATGACTTGACTCGTTCCATGTGTATAAACCGCATATTGCCTTTCCATTTCCTTTCTTTGTTCTTCTGTTAATTGATCCATGATTGAGTTCATTCCTGTCGACCTCCTAATTATTAAATTTCATATGAAAAGCCACGTCCCCTCTATATAGTAGGGACGTGGCTTACACGCGATACCACCCTGATTGAAGAAATAACTTCTTCCGGCTCGAATACGATAACGGTTTTCCCGTTCCTGACTAGTTAGATCACTCTGTTCATCAAGAAGGCTCTGAGGGGTAATTCACGGTTAGACTGTACCAGTTCACACCAACCACTGGTTCTCTGACACTACTCGTCATAACACGCTACTGCTTCCTCTTCCTAGCCTATTGTTATTTACGTTGCATGAATTTCTCATTACTTTATCTTCTTTTACGCTAGTTGTCAATTTGTTTCTTCAAGAGCAGTTAGGAATTTCTCACAAAAAAGAACGCAGCCTTGTAAGACTGCGCTTTTTTCATTATTGTTTATTTAATTCTTTTAACACGACAGTTGAAAGAATATCGATGAATTCTTCCTGTGCGTTTGGCATTTCTGGTCGATAATAATTTGCACCGATTTCATCTGTTACAACTTTACATTCATAGTCATTATCAAATAATACTTCCAAGTGATCGGCTACGAATCCTACTGGAGCATAAACAAACGATGTAAAACCTTGTTTTTCATAAAGATCTCTTGTTAAATCCTGTACGTCTGGGCCAATCCATGGATCTGGAGTGTTCCCTTCACTTTGCCATCCAATCGCCACGTTCTTCACACCTGACTCTGCTACGATAAGATCTGCCGTTTCTTTCAATTGGTCTGGATAAGGGTCTCCATTTGCAATGATTTTTTCAGGTAAACTGTGCGCGGAAACAATTAGGACAGATTTCTCGCGTTCTTGATCTGCCATTCCTTCAAATATCTCTTTAATACGCTTCGCCCAATAAGAGATAAATTTAGGCTCGTCATACCAGCTCTCAACAGAATGAATAACTGGGCCACCTAGTTTTCCAGCTTCTTCTTTTGCTCGTCCATTATAAGATTTGATACTAAATGTAGAGAAATGAGGCGCCAAAACAATACTAACGGCTTCTTCAATACCATCATTGTGCATTTGCTGTACCGCATCTTCTACAAAAGGCTCGATATGTTTTAATCCGATATAAAGCTTAAACTCAATTTCATCTTGAATTTCATTAAGGTGAGCTTCAAGCCCTTTCGCCTGATCTTCCGTAATTTTGGCAAGTGGTGATATTCCACCGATTGCTTTGTAACGGTCCTGAAGATCTTTTAACTGCTCGTCAGATGGCTTACGACCTCTTCTAATATGTGTGTAATAACGTTCAATATCCTCTTCTTTATAAGGCGTTCCATACGCCATTACAAGTAATCCCATTGTCTTTTTAGCCATGAATGTGTTCCCCTCTCATACAGTGATTAATTAAACAAACTATCTTTTTATAATCATTATCATCTAGGTATCAGTATACCTTTTTTTCTCCCCTGAATCAAAGGAATCTGACTATAAATTCGTAACGTTTTGTGTCACTCCTATTGAAGCAAACCTTTATGTATTTTGCCACTTCCGATGCGCTTCCTATCACAGTATAGCGAACATTAAGCGTTCTGTCTTTCTCTTCCTCCACTTCTATTTCATCCTATCCACCATTTTCAGGTTTCATACTGTGGTTGAATAACCCGGTAGTGAAGCGGGGGTCAAGTGCGTGCCCCCCGCTTCACCCACAAAAAAAGCTGCGCATCATTGCGCAGCTTTTTCCAATTTATCTATTTTTCCATTGCGCCATTATGCTTCGATACAACTTCACGCAGATCCGTGTCGTCTTGCTCTTCTGTATTAAAAACTAACACGTAGCGAAACTCTCTGTCCGCTTCCTCAGATGGATCAGCATTTTCTTCTTGCTTGCCTGTTGGCGTTTCATTAGAGAAAAACAAATCGTTATTCGCTCCAGCCGGGGTAGCAGTTCCCTGTCCCTGAACTGGTGTATCGATACTAAGCTTTTGATCTTCTGGAATATGTTCAACTGACAATTGACTTACCGAATAAGCCTGCAAATCAGCTTTTGCACTCTCTGCATCGTTCTCTGTTGTAAAATAAGCTTGTAATGATTTACTCATGTCAATCCAACTCCTTTTTATGATCTCACAAAAAGGGTTTCCCGATTCTTGCCATCTTTAATCATCGTGATAAAAATTAATGTCTTTTAGCGACGATCACCATGGAAACAAAGACTGTGCTAATCAGCATGGCGGCTAATGCACTCAGCACTGTTACTGAGCTAATATTCACTATGTTGAATTGTAGAAGAAAAAGAAACACCATGATATAACCTAGTACAGCAAAGTACGAATAAAACATCCCTTTCTCTCGAATCATTCGACTTCGCTCGTCCCGTGCCTTAAACTGCGGCTGAAGATAGCTTAAGCAAAAGGTCATAATAGACATACTCATCATCATATAACTTGCAGGAATAGGTTCATTTCCTGTGCCAAGACCAACACTAATCAGTAATAAAGCATTCAACGCAAAAAAGACGCCAAATCCGATATACGTTTTATTCATTGCCACTTCTAATCCCCCTCAGAATCCAAATAAAAAATCTCCTCCACAATCGTTCCAAACAACCTCGCCATTTCAAGTGCGAGCGGTAAAGATGGATTGTACTTTCCTTTCTCAATTGAAATAATCGTTTGCCTTGATACACCAAGTATATCGGCTAGGCGATCCTGGGAATACCCTTGTTCTGTTCTTTTCTCACGGAGTACATTTTTCAACTAAAAAGCCTCCTCACTTCTCATTTACATTATAAGGTAAAGCTCACTTTACGTAAAGCTTACTTTACATCGAGATGAATCATAATCCTCCGTTCACTACACATGCTAGAAAGATCCTAACGAAATCAGGAGGTAAAAAATGAAGCGTGACACAACACAAGCAAACAAAAAGATAAACGATTCATTTTACAAAGGACAAGCACCTGTCAATGTTGATGAAAAGATCAATGAAGACTTCTACGGCGAAGAGCCAGCTCAATTCCACAAGTTACCTTGGCAACAATACACCCGCCATTAATGTAACGGGGAATAAGGACAAAAATAAATAACCAACTTAAACTGCCCCTTTGCTAGCAAAGGGGCTCTACTTTATTATTCTGTTAAGTAGTGCATGCTCTTCAATAAGTAAAAAGCCGATGCTACTAGTAAAACTCCTGATAAAGCAAAAACAAATGGAACACTAATTGTCTCGGCAAGAAAACCGTATAGCAAAGAGCCAAGACCAAACGTAATGGATATCAGAGCGCTTTGAGCGCTAAAAACTTCAGGAAGTGAATCTTTCGGACATTTCTTTTGGATGAATGTCACCATCGCAATTGATTTTATTTGTTCCACCATCCCTGAGAGCATAGTTAACATAAGTGCAATCACTGGAACACTTATTAAACCAAAGACAAACGTTAAAATACTAATCGCGAAGCACGTGGCGAGAAGCGTTTCTTTCATATAACGTTCAAACCAATTCGTGTATTTGGATACGGCCATTCCACCTGCTATCAAGCCGATGAAAAAGCACGCATTAAGATATCCCCACCACGCTTCTGATTTCATAAGAACTTCTTCGACAAAAATATAAAGGATAGCAGCAATCCAAACGACATTTGCTATCGCTTCAATAAAAATCATAATGTGAAATATACGCAGAACAGGATGCTTCCAAATCAACCTCCATCCGCTCATCATATGAATTTTCGTCTTCCTTTCTCTGTGATCCCTCACAACAATTAACCCCATCATCAGTGTGGAAATCACGTACATCACAAAGGTAACCCATATAACGAAGGAGCCTGACGTTGCTGCTACAAGAATACCACCGAGTGCCCAACCGCCAAATTGAATGGACTGATCAACAACCGCTACAAAACTATTCGCTTTCGCAAGCTCATCCTCCGTAACGAGTTGAGGGAGCATGGCATTTCGAGCAGGTGCGGCCCACCCATCAAGAAAAGCGATGATAAAAACAAGAACTAAAATAATCAGTATTGAAGGATCAAAAAGCCATAAAGACAAGCCAAGCATCCCCAACAACACTGTCTTTATACTTTGTGATCCGACTAGTAATCCTTTTAACGAAAAGCGGTTCAAGACTAGCGGTGCACACATTCCACTTACAAATCGAGCGATCGTAATAGTAAATGGTAGCAGGGAAAGATAAAGTGCTGAACCTGTTGATTGATAAAGAACAGCTATTAGCGCCACAATATATAGAACATCTCCCGTGTTGGCAAACCCCTGGCCAATCCACAAGAAACGAAATGAACGTAGTCTCATCATAACTACCCCTTTTTATTTTGGTCTTACAAATGAACTAAAGGGTAGTCAGTTTACATAGGGAAAATCACTCCTATTCTTCAATGTCTTTAAATGTCCAGATAACAGTTGCTAATATGAATGAAAAAAACAGTAGGCGTTATGATGAGATAATTCGTTTGAAAGCATTTTTTATTATTTTACCATATTCCTAAAATGACCGTTTTGAATTTTCTAAATTAATTAATTGTTTTTATGAAGCGTTTCATGCAAACTAAAAGGTGTAGTGATACTCTTTTTAGGGAAAGAAATAATGATACATTTTCGGATTGGTTTAAAGATTTCGTAAATTGATTGTTGCGAGTTGAATGCCATCTTGAGGAATGCTATCGTAAATATTTGATAAAGCAAGGATATCTACAACTAAATCGACCATTGTGATGGAGGTAAAATCTATGAGAATTATTGTAGCAGGCGGAGATGGTTTCTGTGGGTGGCCAACCGCACTTTACTTATCAAAACAGGGCCATGAGGTTACGATCATTGATAACATGGTACGCCGTAAATGGGATGATGAGCTTCGATCGAACTCACTCACCCCCATCTTACCCCTTGAAGAACGTGTGAAATTATGGGAAGAAAAATCAGGTAAGCATATCACAACGTATGATTGTGATTTGATGCACTATGACTTCTTAAAAGAAATCTTCAAGCAAGTACAGCCCGAAGCATTTGTTCACTTTGCTGAACAGCGCTCAGCACCATATTCTATGATCGATCGTGAGCACGCGGTATTTACACAAACGAATAACGTTGTTGGTAACTTGAACGTGCTCTATGCGATTAAAGAAGTTACACCTGATTGTCACTTAATTAAATTGGGCACAATGGGTGAGTATGGACAGCCTAACATAGATATCGAAGAAGGATACATAAAAATAGAACATAAAGGACGTGAAGACGTTCTTCCGTTCCCGAAACAGCCGGGATCGTTCTATCATTTATCAAAAGTACATGATAGCCATAACATTCAGTTTGCCTGCAAAATTTGGGGCATTCGTGCAACAGACTTAAATCAGGGAATTGTTTATGGACTTCATACAGATGAAGATGAACTTGATGAAGGTTTAATCAATCGCCTTGATTACGATGGTGTATTTGGTACAGCCCTTAACCGTTTCATCATTCAAGCAGCCATTGGCCATAACTTAACAGTGTACGGATCTGGTAAACAAACGCGCGCTTTCTTAAACATTAAGGACACGATTCGCTGTGTAGAAATTGCAGCAGAAAACCCGGCCGACAAAGGAGAATTCCGTGTGTTCAATCAGTTTACTGAAGAGTTTTCTGTACTTGAACTGGCTGAGAAAGTTCAGCGTGTAGCTGAAGCTAAAGGACTCAAAGTTAACATCGATCACCTTGAGAATCCTCGTGTTGAGAAAGAAGAGCACTACTATCACGCTGTAAACACGAGCTTAATTGATCTTGGTCTTGAGCCTTCTCTTTTAACAGATGAACACATTTCGAGAACGCTTGATACAGCTCTCAAATACAAAGACCGTGTTCTGAAAGAAAACGTTCTTCCTAACGTGACCCGGAAGTAAAGCGATGCATAATACTAACTGAGGTGTTCTTATGAAAATATCCATCGTAACAGAGACATTCCTTCCTTCAACAGATGGCGTGGTGACAAGACTTCGTGCATCGATCGATTATTTAATTGATCAAGGGCATGATATTCAGGTCATTGCTCCAGATTTAGGAGTGCGCAGCTATCGGAATATTCGTTTTGATGGAGTTCAGCCTCGTACATTCTTTCTATATAAACATCGGAAATTCGGCATGCCAACTCGTGTGATTAAAACCTATTTAGAGGAGTTTGATCCTGATCTTGTTCATGTCGTTAACCCGGCTTTTATGGGCTATTCTGGTATCAAGTATGGTAAGAAACTCGGCGTTCCGCTTATTGCTTCTTATCATACTCACGTTCCTAAATACGCTGATCACTACAATATGTCATGGTCGGAACCTCTTCTCTGGTGGCACTTCAGAAGAATGCACAACAAAGCGGATATTAACCTCTGTACGTCACAAGCCATATTAGAAGAGTTAAATGAACAAAACTTCTATAACATGCATTTGTGGAAACGCGGTGTTGATACTGAACGGTTTAATCCTGAACTTCGTGACAGCGACATGAGACGACGGTTATCAAACGACAATCCAGATAAAACCCTTCTCCTCTTTGTCGGAAGACTTGCATTCGAGAAAGAAATCGATTCGCTCGTTCCGATGCTTGAAGACAAGCCAGATGCTCACCTGGCGATTGTTGGGGATGGCCCTTATCGAGGTGAACTTGAAAAGAACTTTGGTCATCTTGATAACGTATCATTTACTGGTTTTCTACACGGAGAAGAGCTAGCAAGGGCTTATGCTTCTGCAGATGCGTTTATGTTTCCATCAACGACTGAAACGCTCGGGCTTGTCATACTTGAAGCGATGGCAAGTGGCCTTCCTGTTATTGCCGCAGAATCTGGTCCAACGAACGAACAGGTTGAGGATGGTTCAGCAGGTCTACTCTATCGTTCAGGAACGAACGGTAACCTCACTGAAGTCATTAATCGCCTTCAGGAAAAAGGGCTATTAGAAAAAATGTCAAAAGAAGCTTACGAGCATTCTAGAGATTACGGTTGGCGAGGTCCAGCTCAACAGCTACTTGATTTCTATGAGTCCGCCATTGAGCAAAAGCAAGAAGAACAGCAGCAGGCGATTCAATAGATAGAAGGATGAGTATATGAAGCAGCAGAGAATTGGCAAGGGTTCTAAACAGGTGATGAGTTTCAGTGTAATTGGTGTGATGAATGCACTAGTTGATATAGGTGCTTTAAACCTGCTCATGCTGTTATTTCCAACAGATGATCGAATCCAGCTTATTATGTACAACACAATTTCATACGTTCTGGCGATCATTAACAGCTATTTCTGGAATGCCAAGCTCACGTTCCCTTCAAAAGCGATCCATGACAAAAAACAGGTGCTGTTATTTCTAGTTCAGGCCATCATCGCACTTGGTATTAGCAACCTTGTCTTTTATGGCGCTCTCTTGATATTCGAATGGATCACGCTGCCACGCTACATCGAGCGTAATATTTCAAAGGGACTCGCCATGTTCCTCTCTTCTGCTTCAAGCTTCTTTATGATGAAACATCTTGTGTTTCCTCATACAAAACCAAAGCAAGAAGAGCAATAAGACACACAAAAACCGCAGGCTTTCCTGCGGTTTTTTGTTATTCTTCCTTATGTTCAATTTTTCCAAGTACCATAGCTGCGCCAAGTCCACCCAATAATGTTAAGAGGCTAACTACCGCAAGTCCAACATCTGACTCGAAGCCTGGATACAACACAACGACTGAGCCGATCACTAAACCAATCATAACGGCATAAGTCGAAACCGTATATTTTGAAAGTAAGTGAGCAATGACCTTACCTGTTAAGCTTAATCCAATAATAATGCCTGCTCCTACCGTTAGTAAGAGGGGAATTTGAAACGATGAAAGACCGTGGATAACAGTCTGATATGACCCAAGCAGTAATAAGACAAAAGAGCCACTTACTCCAGGAAGAATCATCGCTGTACTAGCTAACCAGCCAGAGAAAAACAGAATGATGTAATCAACCATACTTAACGATTTCATCACCTCTCCTGATCCATCCCCTTTTAGAAACAAAGTGGAAGCAATTAAAATCGCCGCTACAATTAACAATCCATAATGGAAAGGCTCGAACGTTTTCTTATAGTCTACTTTTTTTAATAAAAAAGGAACAACCCCAATAATTAAGCCAATAAAGAAAAAGAACGTAGGCTGTGGATAATGCTCGAGCAGTTTCTCCATAAGCTGACTAACGAGCAGTAAAGCAAGTCCTACGCCTATTAAAAGGGGAATAAAAAACCCAAGTTCTTTTTTCCAATTCTTACTCATCAATCCATTAATACCGCTAATCAGTCTTCTATAAATGCCAAGCACCATGGCAATCGTACCACCGCTTACGCCAGGGATTAAATCACTTACGCCCATTAATAATCCTCGATAAATATTGCGCCACACAAACATGATCACGTTTCTCCTTTTGCTTTATGTCTAGTACCTACATTACCCATATATACCCTCTTATTAACCGAGCATTTTTATCACCTGGTTTAAGAAAGGTTCGATCACCCTTCTACTATGCCACAATCCCTTCAAGAAAGAATGAATCAATTTTGTGACATTTCCTACTTTAAGCTCTGTAGTTGAAAAAGAGGATCCCTTTGCAGTAAAGTGATAGAAGTGATTGACAAACTGGAGGAATTTGATGAGTGATCGAAATAAAGGAATTATCCTATTGCTAATATCATCATTTGGATTTGCGATGATGGCTGCTTTTGTAAAGCTATCAGGTGACGTGCCTACAATTCAAAAAACGATGTTTCGAAATGCCGTCTCTGCCATCATTTCATTTGGCTTTGTGATGTACTACAAAGAAAGACTATTCGGTAAAAAGGAGAACCAGAAATTCTTGCTCCTGCGATCAGCGCTTGGAACACTAGGAATCATTTTCTATTTCTACGCGATTGACAACCTTGTCCTCTCTGATGCCGACATGCTCAATAAGCTTAGTCCTTTCTTATTAATTATTTTTTCCGCTCTTTTCTTAAAAGAAAAAGCGAAACGGTTCCAGATCATTGCGATCATCATCGCTTTCATCGGAACGCTATTAATTATAAAGCCACAGTTCTCAGTCGAGACAGTTCCGTATATTTCCGGACTGCTTTCTGCTATTTTTGCTGCAGGTGCCTATACAGTACTCAGGGTTCTTGGACAGCGTGAAAAGTTCTATACGGTTGTTTTCTATTTCTCATTCTTCTCAACCGTAGTATTATTGCCATTCGTGATTATCTTCTATGAAACAATGGAAACAAAACAGCTGATCTATCTATTATTAGCGGGCGTATTCGCAACGCTTGGACAATTTGGGCTCACCGTAGCCTATAAATTTGCACCCGCTCGAGAAATCTCAATTTTCTTCTACTCGACCGTCGTTTACTCTGCTTTAATCAGCATTGTGCTATTCGGTCAAATACCTGATGCCTGGAGTATTATTGGGTATATCGTTATTTTCTCGGCTTCGTTCTATATGTTTATTCGTAACAACCGAGAAGCGAAAAAGGTTGAGAAGAGACAACCACAAACTTCGCATTGATTCACATAATAAAAAGAGAGGCAAACTTCTATTTAAGTTTGCCTCTCTTTTTTTGTTTTCCAATGACACTGATTCATTTGTGAACTGTTTTAACTTCACTCTCTACTATTGGAGAGACCGAATAAGATTGCATTTGATGATGGTGATAGATAAACCTGTGCTCCTGTAAATAGTTTCCTCCAAGTACTTCGGGCAAAAACTTCTGCAGATTGCTTACTACACCCTGGTTATCTTCATCTAGAATCCAATCTATTCGTTTCCAGTCTAGTATTCCTTCTACCATATTTATAGGAGTAGTAAGAACCATTCCTTCTGGTAAATCCGCGATAAAAATGTACATACCTGAGTTGCCCTGCTCACTATAAAAAAGAGCATTCCCTGCATAGGTAACGCTCTCTAATTCAATCCCTGTCTCTTCAAAAGTTTCTCTTATTATACACTCAGACGGCGTTTCATTCTGTTCTAGCTTCCCACCAACGCCGTTCCAGAGACCCATTGTTGGGGCTTTGCGTCGATTTAATAGGAGAAGATCTTGATTTCTTTTAATAAAACAAATCGTATATTGAAGCATGTATCGTCACCTAGTTTCTCATAATTTGATCCAATTATATAAGTTTGATAAAAACCTAAAGCAATCACCTATCTATTTTACTAAACATTCACTCCACATGGATAAAACAGTTAATTTACTGTTACAATGATCAAGTCGTCTTAAAACGATAGTAGAGTTGAATAAAAGGAACAATTAATGTTGCTCTGACATTCAGGAGGAAAGTAAGCATGCCAACAATCAATAAAGTCATTGAAAGCTATAATGAAGTGGAAAAGCTTTCAGATGCTCCACTCACCATCATATCCGAGGTATTATGGATCATCGTTGGACTCATTTTCATTATGCATCTGATCCATAACCGGAAATTCTTATCTCCATCAAAATTTCTATTTAGAGGAGCCTTCCTGTTCATCATTTTACTCATCATAGGGTATTTATCGTACACGTTAAACAGCTATGATTTTTCAATGAACGAGAAATCTTGGAAAGAAAATACACTCGCCCCTTATCTTCAGTCTTTACATGAGCACAACGAACAAGTAGAGGATTTTTCCCAATTACTGAAAGACCCTGATAACGGCATAAAATCAAATTATGTAGATGAAGACATATCTCCAATTTGGATCGAGCTAGCCACCACTACGGATACTGGTGAAAAAAAAAGAAAAAATCGTTGAAGCGACGATTGTAAAAGAACCAATTCAACAGCCCTATTTAACTTACAGAATGATTGAAAAAAACATTTCAGATCACTACTCAGATGAGGCTTATTATGAAACAACCCTTCACATTCCTGAAGATTATATGATTCTAACGGACTAATTGTTCAAAGAGCACACGCTCCATTTTTGGAGGTGTGCTTTCTTTCATTGTGCTAGTCTCGATTGGTTACCTTTTATCTTTGCGATACGCTATCCAGTCTCCACCTGGTATTTCGATAAAACGCTTTTCTGGATTTTTCATGATATAAGTAATGGCTTCGAAACTCCCTTGCTCACTTTCGATTTCCTGTATGACACAATCATACAAGTTATGATCGCGCCCTTCCTGATAACCTTCGAGAATATTAATTCTTTCTAGTAACTGATTATCGACTTCATAGACTTCTCCATATACGTTATGCTCCTCACTTTGAACTAAAGCAGGGTAACCATCCTGTGTGTCATACAGCTGTCCCTTTGTCCAACAGAAGCTTTCTTTTAGAGCAGCTCCTTTTATGACACCATGATTGCTTTCTCCTAATCGTAATGTTCCATAACAAAACACAAGATGCATGATTCTCTCTCCTTTTATCTCCATAGCTATAACGAAAAGCCCGCCAATAAGCGGGCTCCCCAGTAACTTTATTAAAAAATTCGCTTCAATGCCTTTTTCAATGGTGGCATATCAATTTCCTGTTCTTCAAATGCTTTTTTGAGCATGTATTTCGAATAGCTTGCTGCTTGTTCATACGTGATTTTACCTGGAAGAGGCGGTTGCTCTTCAATCACAATGTCGACAATGACAGGCTTCGGTGATTTCGCAGCTCGTTCAAAAGCTGGAAGCAATTCTTCATACTTTTCGACGCGGTAACCTTCACCACCAGCTGTTTCAGCAAATGCGGCAAAGTTAAAGTCTTTTAATTCCGTTTCATAATCAATGTTCCCTATTTCCTGCTGTTCATATTTAATCATGCCAAGACGTTCGTTGTTAAAGACGACAACCATCATAGGTAGCTTATATTTCACAGCTGTTAAGAAATCTTGCATAACCATCGTAAAACCACCGTCACCGCAAATCGCTACGGCCTGACGATCTGGATGAGCTATCTTACCTGCAATCGCTCCTGGAAGACCGCAACCCATTGTCGCCATCCATGAGGAAATGATGAATTTTTGATTCGTAATGCGTAAATGCCTTGCTGACCAAACTGTCACATTCCCTACATCGATTGACAAGACGGCATCATCATCCAAAACTTTTTGAAGTTGTGGCATGATTTGCTGTGGTTTAATCGGTGTAGACTGTTCCGATTCAATCTTTTCAAGATGAGCCCACCAGTTTTTCATATTGTCCTGACATTTCTCAATAAATTCACGGTCTTCCTGGTAGGTAGTATGCTCGGTTAAGTAAGATAACGCCCACTTGGCATCTCCTATTAATCCTACCGTTACAGGGTAACGTTTCCCGATTTGAGTTGGGTCAATATCAACCTGGATCGCCTTTGCTTTATCTGGTAAATAATCGCGATACGGGAATGACGTACCGACCATGATGAGTAAATCAGTTTCTTCCATTGCTTCGTAAGCAGGCTTCGTTCCAATCTGACCGAGTTGACCAAGGTTATAAGGATGAACGTCAGGAATAGCTCCCTTACCTGGTAAACTTAAAATAACCGGTGCCCCTGCTTTTTCTGCAAAGCTTAACAGTTCTTCTCTCGCATGTTTAGAGCCTTTTCCTGCTAAAATGACCGGTCGCTTCGCTTCATTTAACATAGCGACTGCTTCGTTTAAATTGGAGTCATGTGGATGAACGACTGCTTTCGAGCGAATGAGAGAGGTGTTCTCCACCTTTTGTTTTACCTTCTCAGCTGCAAGGTCATCTGGAATTGTAAGGATCGCTACGCCCTTTTTCTCAACAGCTGTTCGTATAGCTTGATGAGTTAAGTCCGGTAACGATGCCGCAGTTTCCACCCTGCGATTAAATACAGATACATCATCAAACATTCGTTCAAGGTTAATTTCCTGAAATTGATCCGTTCCAAGTTGGTCGCTTGCGACTTGTCCAGCAATAACGAGAACCGGTGCACCGTCAGCCTTTGCATCATAAAGACCATTCATCAAATGAACTGCTCCTGGTCCCGCAATCGAAAGGCAGACACCTATTTTGCCTGTTATTTTCGCATACGATGCTGCTGCAAGGGCACCAACTTCTTCATGTCTAACCTGAATGAACTTCATACGGTCTTGAGCATTTCTTAAATTTTCCACAAAGTGGTTAATCGAATCTCCTGGTAAACCATACACATGATCTACTCCCCATTCAGAGAGTGTATTCAGTAAAATCTCGCCAGCATTTTTATCAAACATCATGACTCCTCCTTCGTTTCCTTATCCATAATGGGAAAGTACCCCTCTATAGGATCAGTGAAACGTCAGAGAAAAGAATAAAGCAGCCCAATTGGACTGCTTTTATCGATATTACGTTCGTGGTCCACCTGCAACATAAAGAACTTGTCCACTAACAAAGGATGAGTTTTCATCTGCAAAAAAGAGTGCAGCATTCGCAATGTCTTCCGGTTTCCCTGTTCTAGCTACTGGAATCTGCTTTTTGTTATATTCAATAAACTGGTCAAATTCAACACCGAGACGTTCGGCCGTTGCTTTTGTCATATCACTTTCAATAAATCCTGGCGCGATAGCATTGGCCGTAATGCCATATTTACCAAGCTCGAGTGAGAGCGTTTTGGTTAACCCCTGAATGCCCGCTTTGGCAGCTGCATAGTTCGTTTGTCCACGATTACCTAGTGCAGAAGTAGAGGAGAGACTTATGATGCGACCATATCCTTGGTCAACCATATACTTTTGTGCCGCTCTTGAAGCATAAAAACTCCCAGTAAGATGTACCTGCATGACCGTCATCCAGTCCTCATCACTCATTTTAAATAATAGATTATCTCGAATAACTCCAGCGTTGTTTACAAGAATATCAATTGAGCCGTATGCTTCAGCCGCTTCTTTCATACTTGACTCTACCTGCTCTCGCTGTGTAACATCCACAACTCCTGTCATAACTGAGAAGCCTTTCCCTTCTAATTTCTTTCTAGTTGTGGAAAGGGCTTCTTCGTTCACATCGGCAAGGTATACCTTAGCCCCTTCATCTGTAAACTTTTCTGCAATGCTCGCACCGATCCCTCTGCTTCCACCAGTTATGTATGCCACTCTACCTTCAAGTCGTTTCACTCAACCTCACTCCTGTAAGCGTTTTCTTAACTCTAATTTAACTATAATAATACTATAATTTTCTGTCAACTATTGTCATCCAGTTTAAAATTAGGATAATAAGTGAAAAGAGTAGGAGAATGAATTATTTATATTGGAGGCTATCGCGATGAAACATCTCGTTTTCTATGATGCTGAATGTCCTTTTTGTTTTTATGTAAAGAAATCACTTCGCAAACTGGATTGGTTTAATAAGATCGAATGGATACCGGTCCAAGAAATTGAGAAACACCCAGAAGACTATCCTTATATGCAGTTTCGCCACAAACGAATGTATGATGAAATTCATATGCTCACGACATCTGGGAACCTTCATGCAGGCTTTTATACGGTAAGACGACTGTTAATGGCACTTCCTGTAACGGTACCTCTCTCTTTACTACTATACTTACCTTTTATTGATAAGCTTGGTTCACCATTCTATATCTGGTTTTCAAAAAACCGTTATGATTGGTTTGGACGTTATTCAGAGCCCCGTTTTGAATAATTTTTTTAAAAGCAGGCGTTTATACTTTTTTCTAGAATACTATTTATCAGAGAATTAGTTTGGAAGGATGCTTTGATATGGAAGAAAAATGGCTTACCTGGGCGAAACAAATTCAATCCATTGCTCAAGCAGGGCTAACTTATACGCAGGATAACTATGATTATGAAAGATATATTGAACTGAGACAGCTAAGTGCTGAAATCTTGGAAACCTACACGGACTATGATATGAAAACAATTAGCGAACTTTTCACGAATGAAACTGGCTATCAAACGCCTAAAGTAGACGTTCGTGCAGCTGTTTTTCATGAAGGTAAATTGCTTTTCGTTAAAGAAAAAGCTGATGGCAAGTGGTCCCTTCCCGGCGGCTGGGGTGATGTAGGCTTTACGCCAGGAGAAGTAGCGGTAAAAGAAGTTCAAGAAGAATCAGGCTACATTGTAGAAGCACGGCGACTTCTTGCCGTGCTCGATCACAAAAAACACCCTCACCCACCATCGCCTTATCATATTTATAAGGTGATGATTGAGTGTGAGCTAGTCGGTGGAGATGCGGCCGAAAGTATCGAAACAAGTGACAGTGGTTTTTTCGCTCAAGACGAGCTTCCCCCTTTGTCGACTGGCAGAATTACTGAATCACAGGTTGGGATGCTTTATAATCTCCATAACAACGTTACCCTTCCACCTGTTTTTGATTAGGTGAAATAAGGAGCTATCACAATGATTAAACCATTTAACAATGGCCTTCTTCTTATGAGGAAAGACAAATTACAAGAACGAAGCTGGAGAAGTGATAATTGTTATAAGTTTATATTCTCTCACCAGGGGTCAGGGCTTTACGAAACACCACGTGGTGATATTTCAATTGATAAAGGACAGTTCTATATTCTTAACCCCGGCGATACCCATCGCCAACTTAACGTTACGGATGAAAAATTTCTAATCGAACTAGATGAAACGATTTTTCAAGAAGTAGCAAAAGATCTCAACCTCAGTGTACGCTGTCCTGAATTTGCGTCTATTCCTTATTGTCATCCACAGTTTCAGCAGTGGGCTTCTTTTGTACGAGATTGTATGGGGAACGGTTTGCAATCCGAAGAAAGCACTTACTTCCTTGAGCACAGTGCGGTACAACTTGTTATCCTCATGCTTAAGCTTGCTCCAGGATTGCATCAACAGGAGCTCTCCATCCCTTCAGCGAAGTTCCCGCTTACTACTGCTATCACAGCTATGAAAGAAGGATTTCAAGAAGACTGGTCGCTTGAGCAGCTCGCAAACCTGACAGGTCTCTCGAAATATCAATTCGCTCACTCCTTTAAAGAAGCGTTTGGTATTTCGCCTTATTCATTCCTGCAACTTTATCGCATTATGAAAAGTCAGGAAAAGCTTCTTCACTCTAGTGAATCAATTCTATCAATTGCTTTTTCATCAGGATTCAAGAATCTTTCTTCTTACAATCATCTATTTAAAAAGTTGTATGGAAAATCTCCTTCTCAATTTCGCAGTAGTTCCTACAAGATAGACGATACTAATGAGCATCATTAACATTCCACTAACAACCATTATAACTTGAATTGGCAGAAGTACAGCGAATACACCAAATAGAGCCAATGAAAGGGTATTAGCAAGATAGAGTAGAACAGCGTTCGTGCTAAAGCCTCTTCCAAGCTGTTCTTTCGGTACGATGGTTTGCAGGAGATAAACTCTTGCAAGTCCAGCTATCGGAATCCCGATTCCTACTAGAATAGCACCTACAAAAAAATGTTCTAACTCGTATAATACGCCATAATAAAATACGCCCGCTCCCCAAATGAAAGCACCAATCATATATGTTTTTAAATCCATTTCCTTTACAATATAAGGAATAACTAAATTCGTTCCAATCACAACTGCACCAAACAAACCTAGTATCAAACTATAAATCTCTTCACTCCTCGAAGTCATGTCTGAAAGCGCGAGTAAGAGCCCCACTTCCCAAACCCAGGTATTAAGAAAGACAATTAAAAAAGTACTTAGAAACAAATGCTTCAAGGTGATATTCTCACCAGCCCATTTAGTAAACGATCCGATTGAGCGCCAGACTCCGCTCAAGGATTTTTCCCCATTATAAGTGGTTTCTTTGACTTGTAATTTTATAAGAAAGAATGCACTCAATCCATAAGTTATGGCGTCAATAGTAAAAAAATGGACAGCACCATGCGTTGTAAGAATCCATATTGAAAGAAAAGGACTTATGACCGTAACGCCTCTTTGAAGTGTATCATTCAATCCATTAACCGATGTTCGTTCTTTCTCTGCTGTCATAAGAGGCAGTAAAGCACGATGAGCTGGGTTAAAGAAGCAACCAATCGATTGAATGAGAAAACTAACAAACAGTAAATAAGCATATCCTAACAAATCTGCGTAATAGAACAAAACAATAGATCCAATTAATGGAATCCTGACAAAATCTAAAATAATGAGCATTCTCTTCTTCTGTACCCAATCAGACATCACCCCTCCTATCAACCCAAAGAGTAAATAAGGGAGCGTTTCCGCAATCGCCATTCCAGTCGTCAATACCTTAGATCCGGTTATCTCATAAGCAAGAAAAAGAAACGCCATACCTGAAAGAACATCGCCTAGCTTTGAAATCCCTCCTCCGAGCAAGTAGTACCTTATGTTTTGATTGAACATTAATTTGATATACATAAAATCACCTCTCTCTCTATCATAAAAAGAAAGAGGTGATTTATCTTATAAGATCTTGCTACAATTTAGCGCAATAAATTGTCTTTATATGATTTCAGCCATGTATCAGCCATAAGACGATTGCCTACTGAAGTCATATGAACGCCATCCGTTGTGAGAGTATCTTTCTTTTCCCTTAGCGCTTGTAGGAAAGTTCCATGAGTAGGAACAACAATTGCGCCAAACTTAACTCCCAACTTCCGAACGATTTCAACATAAGGCATAAGCAACTGATTTCCTTTTGAATAGATATTCTCTTCAATAATCGTTGGTTCCATTAGGACAATTTGCACAATACCATCATTTACTTTATTTAAAAGTCGTTCATATACCTCCTCAAACTCACTTGGCAACACCTGCTCCATCTCAGAATGATCCAATTGTCTCCACACATCGTTAATGCCAATGGAAATGGAAATCAGATCAGGTTCCAACGCTAAAACATCCCGTTTCCATCTACTTTCAAGATCAGTGATTCGATCACCACTCACGCCTTTATTGATGATCTCCACATGGAATTCCTTTATTATCTCTTCCTTAATCATTCTTACATATCCATAACCAAGTCCTTCAGGGTCCTGGTTTCTGCCTGAATCCGTAATACTATCCCCGATAAACAACCACTTCATCTAAGCTCCTCCAGGTTCTCAGTCGTAATGGTCCATCGCTCATTTACCTTACTATGCTGCTCTAACATCCAGCTTTTTGAGTATTGTTCAATATCCCTCACATCGGTTTCCTCAAGTTGAACATCAATCGATTCAATACTTCCCTGTTGATTGGTTTTTAGATAGATGGCATCATGATCATCATTCATAAAACGGTTGTAGGATTGGGTGCTTTTCCAAAAACCAATAATAATCGCCACGTTTCCTTCTGACCAGCCACCGTACTGAGCTATAAACCCTTCGTCATTTCGCAATTCAATCCAGCGTTCTTGCCCTCTAGAAAAAGTTGCTTCCTGACCTTCTCGCACGTTGCAAACTATTTTTTTAATCAGCATCACTGTTGAGCCTTTTCACTAAAATCAGGATGTCTGAAGCAATCAGTTGTATGATCATTGACTAAACCAACAGCTTGCAAGAAGCTATATATAATAACAGGACCTACAAACGTAAAACCACGCTTTTTCATATCTTTACTAATCTTCTTGCTAAGTTCTGTTTCTGCTGGTACTTCCTCTATCGATTTCCAGTCGTTAATGATCGGAGTGTCTTGCGTAAAACCCCATATGTATGATGAAAAGCTTCCGAACTCTTCTTGAATCTCCATAAAGGCTTTCGCATTCTTTACTGTTCCGCGCACCTTTAATTTATTCCTTATAATGCCTTCATTCTTAAGTAGCTCTTGTATTTTATCCTCATCATAAGCCGCTACTTTCTCAACAATAAATTGATCAAAAGCAGCTCGATAATTCTCTCTTCTTTTCAAAATCGTAATCCAACTTAAACCCGCCTGCGCTCCTTCTAAAATAAGCATTTCAAAAAGTTTTTGATCGTCATAAACAGGAACTCCCCACTCATGATCATGATACTCCTTATAAATTTCTTCTTCATTCACCCATGCACAACGGTTCATAATGTTACCTCCAATAAAGGCTAGTTGCCTACAATTTCTTAACGCTAATCCAGTTGAATACTTTCTCCTACGCTAGCCATACTAAGTGGCGATAACAAAGGAGATGATCGTGATGGCTAGATTGCTTTATATTACCGTGAATCCAAAACCGGTAAAAGAATCTTTCAGTTTAAGTATAGGGGAAGTTTTCCTTGAAACCTACCAGGAAAAACATCAGAATGATGACGTCGTAAAGCTAGATCTTTATAATATTGATCTTCCTTATATTGATACTGACGTTTTTAACGGATGGGGCAAGCTGCAACAGGGAAATGCATTTGATCATTTATCAGGAGACGAACAGCTTAAAGTAAGTAAAATCAACGACCTTACAGATCAATTCATATCAGCAGATAAATATGTCTTTGTTACGCCATTCTGGAATTTCAGCTTTCCCCCTAAATTAAAAGCTTACATTGATACAGTGGCTATTGCTGGTAAGACTTTTAAATATACAGAAGAAGGCCCAGTTGGTCTCCTAACTGATAAGAAAGCCCTTCACATCCAGGCGAGAGGTGGCATCTATTCAGAAGGGCCAGCAAAAGAAATGGAATTCGGAGATCGGTACTTACATGCTGTACTTGGATTCCTAGGCATCCCTTCTGTTGAATCAGTCATTGCTGAAGGAATGGCACAAATGCCTGAGAAAGCTGAAGAAATCAAGAAAAAGGCGATGGAAGAAGCGAAACAAGCTGCAAAGACTTTCTAAGAAATACAGTATTCGTTCGTGCCTCTGAAATAGCATTTCCCCAAAATAAAAAAGCGCACATTGCGCTTTTTTATTCATCCCTTAACGAGTGGTCGAGCGGAATCATTAAACTGTAATCAAAAGGGAAGCTCATCTCAGCGATCTCTTCATTCTGTTGGGGGACTTCACTCACGTTCATTTCTCCTGGTATACCCTCTAGCGGAATATGTTGTGTATGATCAAACATTTCATCGTCTCCTTCCATTTCTAGTATGGTTGAAGAACGATCTAATTATGAGATCTAGTTGCAATTCTATAGCAGCTTCGACATATAGTATTCATCAACAAATTCACCATCTATTAACAGTGAGTGACGTTTCAAGCCCTCCACTTCAAAACCTGCTTTCCTGTAAAGAGCTAATCCACCTTCATTTCGTGTGACCACATTTAATTCGAGGCGGTGTAGGCTTTGAGTCACTGCCCACTTCTCTAATTCAACAAATAACTCGGATCCCACTCCCTGTCCCCGATACTCTTCTTTAATTCCTATCACTAGATAGACGCTATGTTGATTGCGCTTCGCCTGTCCGCCCACCGCAATTAGATAGCCGATCAATTCACCAGAATTCTCAGCTACGAATATACGAGAATGACGATCACTCTCCATTTTTTCAATCCGTTCACGCTGCTCAGCTATTGTCGTCTTTCTCTCGCCGTCTTCAAAGAGCATAAATGGGGAATCGCTCTCCACACCTTTTATTAGCTTCACAAATGCTTCGGCATCATCTGGGCTAATTTGTCTAATTTTCATTTGTTTGTCCTCATTTCCTATAACTGTTCTTCACAGCTTACCATAAGAAAAACGCGTATAAAGAATTATACGCGTTTTCCCTTGTTTTACTGCTCAACAACCGGCCTTGTTTTCTTTTCTAGCTTTCTTACTTCTTTCATAAGTTCTTTATATCCGAGTCTCGTTAATTCAAACTCATCGTTCACTAGCTCATACTCGATTAAAGTGTTCCGCTTTGATTCTGGAATGTCGTTATAAATGAGTCGAAGCTCTTCATTTAACTCAACAAATGAACTAGATTCAACAGAATCAATCCCAATTAACTCAGCAACCAGCTTCATATCAGGGGTTTCTTTAATGAAAAGTCCCTTCTTATCAATGACTGCTTTTTGAATTTTATCTTTAAACAGAAGCACTTCCTGCTTGATCCGATTGCTTTCAGATTCCTTATGCTGCATTCTGTTACGATAGCTTTCTTTCTCTATTTCATCGAGATCCGCTTTAGAAAGAAGCTCTTCAAAAAGCATCGTTTTATCACTATTGATCTGCTCAAGTTCACGCTCTTTCTCAGCTTCCTCCATCGATTCTGCCTCGATAACCGTGTTTTCAAGTGAAAATGAAAGCTGATCATCTGCTGTAGTAGTTGAAGTAGCCGTATCCTCTATCCGCTCACCCTTTAACTTTGCATCAAAATCATGAATTTTTTTAATAACATATAGCGAAACGCCGACGCTAAGACACGTTAAGAACAACCTGAACATAAATGGGGAAAACGCCACAAGATATAATAATAAAATGAATCCAATAATGGAAAGAACCGTTAGTACTTTTTCTTTACCCGTTTTAGCTTGCATAGGCTGATCTAGTGTCGCAAGAAATTTCTTCATGGATGTTAACATCCTGACTTTTCACCTCTCTACTCTATTGTCATCCTCTTCTGAGAACGAACATTACCCGGATTGCTTACATTCCGGGTTCTATAATTGTTCGAAAGCACCTTCTATTTTACGAGGATAGCTATTTTCGAAGGTCTAACAATCCTATGTGGACAATACACTTGAAAACAAGTCATTCGTTTGTCCATAAAAGGAGTTGTTAACTATAGAAACCCTTATTCATCAATGTTTAGAGTGGCTGCTACAGCTCGGTTACCCTGGCATCGCCCTTGCTCTAATGATTGAAATCATTCCGAGTGAACTCGTACTCGCTTATGGAGGATATATGGTATCTGAAGGAACGATTCGTTTTACTGGTGCTGTTATTGCTGGAACGATCGGTGGCACAGTCGCTCAGCTCTTTTTATACTGGCTCGGCCGTTTTGGTGGACGTTCGTTCTTAGAGCGCTATGGAAAATTCCTGTTTATTTCTCAAAAGCATCTTGCCATTGCTGAAACCTGGTTCGATCGGAATGGAGTGAGCGTGATCTTTACAGCTCGCTTTATTCCTGTCGTTCGTCACGCGATCTCTATTCCAGCAGGTATTGCTAAAATGTCGATCATGCGATTTACCTTCTATACGATCCTGGCTATGATTCCGTGGTCCATTCTATTCCTATATATTGGAATACAGCTCGGTGACAACTGGTCCCAGATTCATTCTGCTGCAAGAATTTATACGTTACCAGTTAGTCTCGGAGCAGGGTTCTTTCTTATCTGTTACATCTTTCTACTTATTATGAAGAGGCGACGCATTGGCTAATTCTAACAAAAATTGCCCGCGGTAAGTATACTAAGCAATCGTTCAAGCAAAGTTTACCTATACACCTAATCCCATTCTCTTACGACTAATGATGAGGCACTTAGTGCACTAGCTAAGTTTTTTTGCAAGAAATATTGGGTATGACCTTGAGGATGATTTTCTACTTTACCACAAATTTCATACCCTTCCTTTAGATAAAATCCAGGTGCTTGAAAACTGAATGTATCAAGCAATATAAGTCGACATTCCTTTTCATCTGCAAGTCTTTCAACTTGTTGGAGAAGCTTCCTTCCAACACCGTCCCCTCTCTTCTCATCTGTCACCCAAAGAAAATCGATATGAAGGTGCTGCCAGAACAATGTTGCGGAAATCCCGCCAACCACTTCATCCTCTTCTTCTATGACGAATGCGATTTCTTCAAGCGGAGTTTTAACTGCAGATGAAAGCTTCTGTTTGTTATATTCCACAACTTTCTTTCGAATGAAACCTCGTGACTCATCTCTTCTTTGTATCATTCAACTCCTCCTCATCCGAGCGTTCTTCTCGTCTCCTTAACTGGAATCTCGCTTCCTCTCTCGTATTCTACAGAAACTTCAAACGTTCCCTCCTCAAAGAACTTTGGCAGTCTCTCTTTAAACCAATCTTGCATAGGAAGCGTATGAACTAAATTTCTCTTCACCCACATTAATTCACCTTCTGGTGGATCGGGGTGCTTACTACCAGAGTAGGAAGTAGCTACATAATTAAACACGATGTACCGAAACTCTTCATCTGGAATAATAAATTCATCGACTCCCTTATATGTAAGATCGCAAGGATGAACAATAAACCCCGTTTCTTCATAAAATTCTCTTGCAGCACCTTCGGCAAAGCTTTCTGAGAGTTCAATCTTCCCGCCTGGACCGATATAGCCAGGAAACCCTGCTTCAGGAGGTCGATTAAGTAAGAGAATTTCATCTGTTTCTCTATTATGTAAAATAACCATGGATAGTAAAGTAGCTTTTATCGTTGTCATCCATTCACCTCCAGCCAATCCTATCTTCGTCTATGATGACAGTATATATCATTCTGAGTTAGGAACCTACTATACTATGATGAATGTTTTTTAAGAAACAGGGTAACATCCAATATAGAAGGCATGATCGCGTAAGTCATATCGCCCAAGTTAGGAAAAGGAGTGATACCATGTTAACCCGCACACATTACAAGGAACGCAATCCAATGAATGAGCGATTAATCAACTGGTCAGTTGAAAATACGAAAGAAGATGACTATCAAGAGTCACAGCTTGCGATTGTGGAATGCACCTGTACGAATAGCGATGGAGACGAATTGCAAACAGTTAAAACGCTGGAAATGTCACCTGAGCATAACTCCTGGGAAGAGTGGATGGATGAACTGAAAAAAGATCGTTTTGAAATCATCCAGTGCCCAAGCTGCAAAGTATGGACGATTGATGACAAGTAAAGAAGCGTTTATGAATGTAGACGATATCGAAAAGCCCTTCTCTATGTTTGAGAAGGGCTTCCTTATTTATTACAATAGTTCTTCTAATTCAGCTGAAATAAAATCCATCAATCCTTTGATCATTGGTTCAGAGAAATCAAAATGGATACCTGCCGCTTCATACACTTCGGATAACGACACAGAGCTTCCGAGTGATAAGGCACGGTTGTAATTCTCTAGAGCCTGTTCTGGATTTTCTCTATACTGGCGATACATTTGGATCGCACCAAGTTGGGCAATAACATATTCAATATAGTAGAACGGCACTTCAAAAATATGCAGAATCAACTGCCAGTTATTCTGAATCCATTCTTCCTGCCCTGTCCAATCTACATAGGAGGAATCATATGTGCGCGATAGCTCCATATATTTCTCGCTACGTTCTTTGCTCGTATGATTTGGGTTCTCATACATCCAGTGCTGAAACTGATCCACCACGATACCACTAGGAAGGAAGAGGATTAACCCTTCAAGCTGATCTTTCTTAGCTCTTAGCAATTCCTTTTCATCCTGATACATCAGATTCCAGTAGTCCATCGTTAAGAGTTCCATCGACATGCTTGCTAGCTCAGCTGACTCCATAGGTGTATCTTGATAAGCTGATAGCATTTGATTACGCTTAAAATCATTATGAATGCAGTGACCCATCTCATGAAGAAGCGTAATAAAATCATCCTGTGACTTTGTACTATTCATAAAGATAAAGGAAAGCTCAGAAACCGGAAGATACTCACAAAAACCTCCCTGCGCCTTTCCTTTCCGACTTTCGAGATCAAGTGCACCTTTTTCATTCATCTCGTTTAAAAGATAAGAGAAGCGCGGAGAAAGCTTATCGAAAATATCAGATGTGCCTTTGATTAGCTCTTCGATTTTATTAAATGGACGAAGCGGCTGCTTATCTTTCGGAACAGCCCTCGTATCCCATGGTTTATACTCTTCAATACCAAGCTCTTGCTGATGCTTTTTTTTGCAGCTTTTCTTTTAGAGGAACAACGTGCTTTCGAACTGCTTCGGCTAGAGATTTACAATCCTCTGGTGTGTAATCGAACCGCTCGTATTTCTTAAACATATAATCTCTGTAATTATCGAGATTCACATTCTCAGCTTTTTTCTGACGGAGCTGAATCAGCTCGTCCATAATTTCCTGTAAGTCATCTTTTTTCGTTAAGAGCGTCGTGAAGATTTCTTCCATAGCGCTTTTGCGAACTTCGCGATCCCCATCCTGCATCATTAAAAACATTTCGCTAAGTGTTTTTTCTTCGCCATCCCAATGAAATGAGAGACTACCTGTATGCTCAAAATAACGATTAACAATGCGATCTTCTTCAACTTCTAAGTTAATATTTTCCTCATTAAAAAGCGTCATTGCATTTTCTTTCCGAAGAAGAAATTGTTTATAATACTCTTGGTTCAGCTGCGACTTGTAAGGCGACTCCTGAAACTTTTCATCAAAAAGCCCCTCATATCGCTTTACCATAGGTTCTATGTATTCTTGATCGTGCTCGATTGTCTTTTTTGCTTCTTCACTGCTGCTATGGCACTGGAAATCAATATAGTGTCCGGCAAGTCCTTCTGCCACACCATCCATTAATGAAGATAAGCTCATCACCCATTTTTCTAATTCATCAGCAGAATGAATCGACTGATTGAGGAGCGTTTTAAACTCTTCTTCAAGAATAGAAGGATTTTTAAAATCATACTTTTCAACATAAAACGTACTCATCAACTTCCCCTTAAGATGCTTTTATGTACCATTTCATAGTTTACCACAGAATTTTCTGACAGGATATGTCATAACCTTTCTCATGAGTCCACATTGATGAAAGGCTTAAATCTGAAAACACAAAAATGGGACCCCACCCCGTGGATGGGACCCCTCCTGTGTGGAAAACAAAGCATCCCATCCAAGGACGGGGCTTCATTCATGCTTGTACCCGTATCATTATGATCTATAACGTAAAAACGCCAATTCGTTAATTGAAATATTATCCTTCTTTCTGATCGACTAGCCACACTTCATCATTCATATTAATTTTTCCCGTTTGAATCACTTTCGCATACATCCCAAATAAATTACCATGTTCTTTGGCAACCTTCTTCAAGAGGTCCGGATGTTTTCCTCCAGTCTCAGGATCAACGGTGATAATCATACATCGCTCACAGGGTTTTACGATTTCAAGCATCACTTCTTTTCCGATTTGTAGAACTTTTCCTTCCCACGTTTCTTCTACAAATGGCGTTTTCTCCAACAAAGAGATTTTAAGGTTTGGTCGAAAGCGTCTTTCATCTGTTTTTTTACCCCAGGAAGATGATAACGTATCAAGAGAAGCATCCGTCACAATCAAAATGTGCTCTTCTTCAATCGGTCCTATTGGAACATTTTCCGGATGATAAACTTTTTTCGTTAGCTGCTTTGAAGATTCTTCTTCTATTTCACGTAGCCAGGTCAAATCAGACCACTTATACGTTTCTCCTTCTGGTGTAGTAATGACCGGTTCTGGATAAGCATCAAATGATTCCGGCGCACTGAATGATGCTTGGTAACGCACGAGTGGTGGAAATTGTGTAATCGTAAAAAACGATTCTTTCTCATCTAATATCACATGACTTCGATCGCCATAAAGGCCGTAGTTCATCACCATTGTCTGAGTAACGCGTTCTCCTGTCATCGACTTCACAGGATGACGCATCAACTCACTAATTGTTCCAACTTGAATGATCATCAGCTCCCTTCTGCCTCCTTAGTATAACCAAAGAGACAGAATCTCATTTTTTTCTATAAGTCTAGTATAAACAATGAGAGATTTGCATAAAACTAGTAAAAACAAAGGAAAAAAGGAGAGATCCGAATGGAAATAAAAGAATACTACTCCATTACCCTCTATAATGAAAGACGAAGAGCGATCTTTCATTCAGAAGATGAATATGATAATTTCGAAGAGGCACAGCGTGAAGGATATGTTCTTCTTCGTAATCATCCGAAAGCAGACTTATATTCGGTAGAACGTTTTTTTGCAGTAGAAGACGTCTAAAGAGACCTTTTCTTCTCAAGTAAAGTGGCCAATTTTTGATCAATCTCAGCTATTTCAGGATCACCAGGTAATAAAAGACTAATCTTACTAATCAGCGCAGATATTTCGTTATCAAGAAGCATCTTTTGTTCTTCTTCCTTTTTTGAAGAAACAGAAGAGCTTTTTTCTTGCACTCTTTTTCGATATTCCGCTAAATTCCTCTCAACCCTTTTAATCTGTTGATTCTCAAATACAAGAAGCTGATCACACATTTTCTCCATAAAATAAACATCATGCGAAACAATGAGAAGAGTTCCCGTAAACTCTCCCAGTGTATCTTCCAATTGCTCACGTGAAGGCAAATCTAAATGGTTTGTAGGCTCATCGAGTATCAGAAGATCATATTTGTTCATCAACATACGCGTCAGTTTCAGCTTTGTTCTCTCTCCAAGACTGAGTTGATTAATGGCGGCATGGATTCGATCCCTCCCCATTCCCATCGAAGCAAAAATCGATTTTGCCCGAAAGATCTCTTCCTTAGTTGCTACGTTTAAAACTTCAAGCGGCGTTTTTTCTTCAGGAAGATCATGCACATCCTGTGACAGATAGCCAATCTGAAGCGTTGGACTACTCCACAGTTCTCCCTCGCTAAGCGCCTCCATTCCAAGCAGCATTCGCAATAAGGTGGTTTTCCCGCAACCATTTTCACCAACAATCCCCACTCGTTCCCCAGACTTCATGTAGAAAGAACTTTTTTGAAATAACCATCGTTCTTCAAAACGTTTTCCGACATTAGTCGCTTCTAATACCCGTTTACCACGTGTATCATTCGCCTGAAATTGAAAGCGTACTTCTTTCTCCTGATCAGGTTCTTCCACTTTATTTTTCTGCAGTTCCTTCTCGAGTCTCTTCTGTTTCGACTTCACCTGACGATCCATTTTCTTTGCTTTCATGCGGTAATGTTCCTTATACCCTTCCTGTTTTGTTGACTCACCGTGTGCTTTTTCAGACCAATTCGTTAATCCTGCAAGCTGACCTTCTATTCGCTTTATGTCTTTTTGCTGCTCGTCATAATGATGGAGCTGGTCTTCGTACCTTCTTTGCTTTTCAGTTCGATATGCCGTGTAATTTCCCTGATAATCACTTATGATCCCACTTTCAACTTCAAGGATTCTGCCAACCGCTTGATCGAGAAAATAACGATCATGAGATATAACAAGAACAGCTCCCTTAAAAGAGTGAAGCTCTCGAATTAACCAACTTACGCCTTTTCCATCTAGGTGGTTTGTTGGTTCATCTAGTATTAATAAATCCGGATGAGTCGACCAAATCTTTGTGAGCGCTAGTTTTAACTTTTCCCCACCGCTTAAATGTTCCGCTCCTTCACTAGTTGGAATAGGGCGTAATCCTAACTCCTTTTCCCTTTTAAAGTCAGAAGAATCGACTTCCAGCCCATATTGCTCAACCATCCCTGTCTGGTCAACCGACTGCTTCAGATAGCCGATATCATCTTTGAGAGTAATTCTCCCTTCATCTGGCTCGATCTCTTTTACGATTATTCTTGCTAAAGTTGTTTTACCAGCACCGTTCGGTCCAACAATTCCAATGCGCTCTCCCTTATGAATATCAAGGTTCACTTGATTAAATAACAAGTTCTCATTAAAGCTTTTTTTCAATCCTCTTATCGAAATAACGTTCACAGTATCTCCCCCAAATTTTCAGTTCAATGCTTTGAGGAGAAAAAAACCTCCCCATTACCTGGAGAGGCCTGTCGTTCCAATTTCCCATACCACCGAAAAAATGCATCACAAAGAAGCATGTTTTCGCCAGCACAAGTGATTAAAAAGGGCAGACTAATCCTATTCTCCAGAAAATCAATTTCACAATTTGAAATTAGATCTGAATAAATAAGATTAGTTCTTCATCGCTTCTTAACCATTCCCTTCGTCTTTAGTTGCCATTATTTTAAATAATTATGTAAGCGATGTCAAATTCTTTTTTAGCCATTTATAAAATGAATGGCCTTTAAAAAATCGAATTTTGTTGAGGACTTTTAGAAAATTAGTCGATTTTTATCCTTTTTTAGTACAAAAGGACCCTATAATGTCTCATATTCCAGACCGATATTAGAAATAGTAAAGAAATACTTTCCATTTGATACTAATTTTGAAGGGGGGGCCATTTCGTCCGTTGTTGTGACGTCACTGCGTACATAAGAAAAATAGAAACATAGAATATGGGGGAATACACATCGTGCGGAGTAAAATTCTTACGTTTATTATGGCCGTTATTTTAATTTTTACAGGAATGAGTTTTCCAGAAAAAACATCTGCAAGTGGTGAAATCGAACGTATCAGTGGTGCAAACAGAATTGATACTGCTCTTGAAATTTCTAAGAAGGTATCACCAGGTAAGCTTGCAACAGCTGAAAAGGCTGTTATCCTCACTCGTTCAGATATGCCATTTGATGCTTTAGCAAGTTCAGGACTTGCGGGAGTAAAACAAGCACCGATATTATTAACAGGCTCATCTAAACTTGATGACAAAGTATCGGATGAACTCGCTCGTCTTGGCGCGAAAAAGGTTTATATCCTTGGAGGAACAACTGCCATTAGTCAGGGGATTGAAAATGAATTAAAAAGGACATATACAGTAGCGAGAGTTGAGGGATCAAACCGTTACGAGACGGCCAACGCTATTAATAAAGCATCAGGGCTAGATCAGTCATCTACAGCTATTGTGGTAAATGGAAATCAAGTAGCAGACTCCCTATCAGCATCAAGCGTAGCTGCTATAAAAAATTATCCAATCTATTTAACAACAGAGACAAAAGCGCCATCGCTTCCTACAAGTATTAAGACTGTTTACGTAATCGGAGGAAATGCTGTTCTCTCAGACGCTGTTATTACAAAATTAGAACAGCAGGGCAAGAATGTGATTCGTCTTGCTGGTGACGATCGTTTCCTAACAAACATTGCAGTCAATAAAGCCTTTTTCTCATCAAACGCTTCCTATATTTTAGCTAGAGGAACGTCGGTTCAACAAGACAAAGAAGATTATCCTGATGCTGTAGCTGCCGCTTCCTTGGCGGAGAAATTTAACGCACCAGTTGTGTTAGCTCATAATGCGAGACCAATTCCAGACGTTCAAACTTATCTTTATCAAAACGCTTCTTCCTTGATGGTATTGGGCGGAGAAGCAGCTATTCCTTCTAGTATCGTAGATTCTTATAAAACGAAAGAGAAAGTTGAAGAAGTTGTTTTAGAAACAGGAATTGTTACAGCTTCAAGCTTGAATGTTCGAACTTCCCCAGAAATGAATGGAACAAGAATCGGTGCATTGCCACGTAACGCTGAAGTTGATATTTATGGTTATTCAGGCGATTGGGCTAAAATTAAGTATCAGGGACAAGTAGCTTACGTGCACAGTGCTTACTTGATACCCAAAAGTAGTAACTCTTTAAACAACTTAACGATCGTTGTGGATGCTGGCCACGGTGACCATGACCCGGGCGCAAGCAATGGGAAGCTCCTTGAAAAAGACATCAATCTGGATGTAGCTCTTTATTTAGAGAAGAAACTTAAGTCAGCTGGAGCGAACGTCGTCATGACGAGAAGAGATGATTCGTTCTTAGAACTGAGAGAACGTTCGAATATCGCTAATAATTTGAATGCCGACGCATTTATTAGCGTGCATACTAATGCAGCAAGTGAAGCTGCTCACGGCATTGAAACATATTGGTATGACAAATATAGCTCTGCAGAAAGCAAAGCCTTAGCAGAAAGCATCCAAAAACGTTTGATCGAAGTAACAGAAGCAAGAGATCGTGGTGTCAAAAATCAGAGTTTCTCCGTTATTCGCGAATCTAGAATGGCAAGTGTACTTGTAGAAGTTGGGTTCTTAACAAATAATGAAGAATATAAACTTCTTCTTACACAATCCTATCGTGAAGAACTTGCTGAGGGCATTTATCAAGGTGTATTAGATTATTATAAAACGAAGTAAGCGTCAAAAAGGAGCCTCCACTTATCCTGGAGGCTCCTTTTTTATTTCTTAAATATACAATAATACGGTGTAGGCGAAGCCTACGCCCAACCGAAGTCAGCGAAGTCCTCTTTATAACCCAAGGCCAATCGAAGTCTGATTAGTATAAGACGTATATGCAATAAGTTGATTAATCTCAACGATTTCTTTTTCAGTGTATCCATGTTCTTTTAATTTCTCAAGATCCGCTTTCTCCAGACTCTTCGGGTTCGTAACAAGTTTCTCGGCATAGCTTAGAATACTTTTTATATGACTTTTAAAAGCATTTGAGCTTTCATATCTTTCAAGCTCTGCAAGAATAGACTCATCTCCACTGATTTCTTTTAATAAGTTTCCGTGCCCCGTATAACAAAACTCACAACCATTCAAATGAGAAACAAAAACGACAACTGCTTCCGTTTCAAATTCATTCAATACGCCTGCTTTAACAGCTGCTGCTAAAGGCATAAACGCTGAAAAAACGTCAGGACTTTTCGCAATAAGTCGATTAAAAACAGGAACAGGGTGTTCAAGATCTTTGTAGATTTCAAGATCCTTTAGATCTGACTGTTTAGCTGGTTTAATCCATGGCATTTTCTATCATCCCTTCTTTATCCATTCTTTATCATAACAAATAATTTTGTTTTCCCAAAAAAACCACTTTGCTAAGAAGCACAGTGGGATGAGTTGGTTTTAAAACGTTTCTTTTTTCATTCGACGATACTTTCCGATCATTGCGTAAAAGATCTTGAGGAAATATTGAACCGGTTATTTATTGAAAATGGTAAAATAAAGTCGAAAGAAATCACCAGAAATTCGAGGTGTAGTCGAATGCAGTTAATACATGACTTTTTTGTAAATATGATGATTATACTAGCTCTACTTTTTATTTATTATCAATTTTTTAGAGAAGAAAATCTATCACGAACATCTTCTTTGAAAAGAAAATTCCTTAGTGGTTTGTATGCAGGAATAATCGGGGTTTTCCTGATGATATATAGCATTCAAGTTGATGCAACGACCATTGTCGATCTAAGACATATCCCTCTTTTACTAGTCACCTTATATGGAGGTCCAGTTCCTGGAGTTATTGCTCTTATTGTGATCCAAATAACGCGCTTTATCATTGGAATAAATCTTTCTTCCTTTGTTTCACTTGGTTTGCTAACTTCTCTTTATATCGGTTACCTTATCTTTAGAGAATGGAAGATTGGGATTTTCATCAAAGCTCTTTGGATGCTCCTTTATTCCAATCTCGTCTTCAGTATCTTAATCGTCTACCTGCTACTTGATATAAAAAGCTTATTTAGTGAAATCAACGTTCTCTTCTGGATTACATCCACTGTGACAGGAGTAATGGCGATTTACACAACAGAGCATTTACGAAAAATAAATCATCTGTTTAAAGAATACAAAAAGAGTGCTACTATCGATCCCCTTACCGGGTTAAACAACGTAAGAAGCTTTGATGAAGCGTTAAATCGCGCGATACAAGAAGCAGCTACGGACGATAACAAGCCATTGTCACTTCTAGTCATTGATATCGATCATTTTAAAAAAGTGAATGATACATATGGCCACGCAGCTGGAGATATCGTATTAAAACAGTTTGGTAAGACACTAAGAAGTGCTGCTAGATTAAACGATGTTGTATCTCGAAATGGTGGAGAAGAATTTACCATCTTATTAGGGGATTGCACTAATAGTGAGGCTTTGGAGATTGGAGAACGGGTCAGATCCATGATTGAGGAAAATTCTTTTGCAATCAATAAGGATGTAAGTATTCATATCACCGCTTCACTCGGTGCAAGTACTTTTCCCGAAACTGTTCCATCTCCTGCTCAGCTTTATCGAGAAGCAGATGAAGCCCTTTATCACGCAAAGAGAAGTGGACGAAATCGCATCTGTTCAAATGGACATACCATGAAAGTCTATGAGTATTAAAAAAAGGGGCTTCCTGCCCCTTTTTCATTTCCTATCTCATGATTCTATATGAACCCTGTTTAACGATATAATAATGCTCCGACCGCTCCACTGAACTGCCCCAGATGTGGAAAGTAAGCTTTGATATCAAATAATTCCTCAAAACGTTCAAGCTGCTGTCTAAATAATGGATTCGATTGAAAAGTAGAACCGATAAATACAATGTTTGACGTAGAAATGGTTTTCGCAAGTGGGATAGCCATCATTAAAATCGATTCAGAAATCATTCCAATTAAACATGCCAGCACATCTTCATCCTTTACTTCTTGCTGCTTCATCCGCTCAATGAAACCAAAATTACTGGCAGTTAAATCACCGCCAATGGGGGAGGCATCTCCATAAATATCCTTCACCTTTAAATCGATACCATTTCGATCGCCTTTTTCTGCTAGTCGAGTAATCTCTTGAAAATCTGTTCGCCCTGTCAATAAGTAAGCAAGTCCCATGAGCATTCCACCGCCTACTCCAGTTCCTCCAAGTCTTTCAGCACTCTGGCCATTAACAGAATGAATTGATGTACCAGTGCCAACGTTCACTACTAAATAGTTATCAGGTAAATGAAGCTTTGCTTGATCCACTAGCGCTCGGATGCCTGATGTAGTCGCTTCAAATTCCGGAACCATTTCGACTTCATTATCCACAAGCTTAGCAAGAGCCATTTGCTTCCCACCAGTAATCATTAACTTTGCTTCCTTATGGTTTTTCACCCATGACACAACATCACTTATATCACTCGTTGAAAAAGTCTGATAGCAGTATTTTTCGTTCTCAAGATGCACAGTTTTAATTAATGTCCCACCAGCATCGATGCCTATTTTGTTTGCCATACTCACCCCTTCTTTCCCTATCTTAATGAGATAGTTTTATTCTATCCCAGTTCGTTTAAACAAGTAAAATATAGTCAGACAGAGTCAAAATAAGCCCCTCTATCCTTTGAAAGAATAGAGGGGCTTTGCACGAATGAATGGATCACTCTTTCGGTAGTTGAATTAATACCTTTGTACCCTGTCCTGGCTTACTCTCAATTTTAAGTCGTCCTCTATGCTCGGTTATGATTTTATTACTAACGGTCATCCCAAGCCCAATTCCTTTTTCTTTATTGGTATAGAAAGGGACCCCGATCCGCTCGAGACGTTCTTCGTCAATTCCCATGCCATTATCATGAATCTCAATGATGACCCCATTCTGATTTTCTTCAAGAATCACATCAATTTGTCCATCTTGCTCAATGGCTTCAACCGAATTTTTAAGAATATTGATAAATACCTGTTTCATTTGGTTTCTCTGACATCGAATAACAATTGACTTGAGCTGACTACTTATATTAATTCTTATGTTTTTTGATGAAGCTTGTGGCGTAAGGACTGTAATCGCGTTTTTTATTAGCTTCAGCAAACTTACTTCAGCTACCTCAGAAGCCTCAGGCTTACCAAGAGAAATAAAGCCATTCACAACTTCTTCGATATTGGTAAGCTCATCTTCAATGATTTGGTGATACGTACGATCACTTTCCTCCTGCCTTGCTAGAAGCTTTACAAACCCCTTTATGGAAGTAAGAGGATTCCGAATTTCATGGGCAAATCCTGCTGCTACATCTCCTATCAATGCAAGCTTCTCAATATTTTCGCGATATTGTTGAAGTTGAATCTTTTCAGTGATATCTCTTGAAATAAACACGAAATGATTGACGTTTCCCTCTTCATCAATAACGGCCATTCCTTTTGCTTCAAGTATAATATCATGTCCAGAAGCATGCAGTTTACGATAAATAGTCGTAATAGGCTGTTTGGTTTCAGTTAATTTCTGAATGGCTCTCTGACACTTTTCAAAATCATCAGGATGGATAAATGTCAAAATATCTTTTCCTACAACTTCATTCTGTTCATATCCTAATACTTCCTTATAAGAAGGTGATGCATAAACAGATGTTCCTTCATTATTCATCATACAAATTAAATCATTGCTATGTTCTAGAATCATACGATGCTTTTTTTCATTCCAATGAAGCAGCATTTCGGCCTCATGCCTCTCCGTAACATCTCTTGAAACGACAACATAAGATCGCTCATTTTCATTAGAAATACATGTCCCCTGTGATTCAATGTAACGATATATTCCATCCTTACGCTGCATGCGGTATTGAATGATAAGGGGCTGTCGATATTTGACTAATTTAAAAAATTCTTTTCTTACACGTTCCTTGTCTTCTTCATGCACATATCGAATTGAACTACGTCCAATTTCATCTTCAATTCCTTCTCTTGCGTATGCTCTATATGAAGGTGAAACGTATAGTAGATTTCCTTTCGGATCAAGTAAGCTTATAATTTCATTCATATTCTCTGTAATGAGTTGATAGTTTTCAAGAGTATTTTGTACATTGGCACGATCATAATCAACCTTTTTAATAATCGCTGTCGTTTGCCCAAGAAAATTCTCCACAGGAATCCCAGTAACTTCAACAGAGATATAGGACCCGTCCTTTTTCAACCATCTTTGAACGAGAACTCCAGGGTTAACACCATTAATAGAAGCTTCGATCCGCTTTGAAACAACCTCTCTATTTTCTGGATGAACCGTCTCCCAAATTGACTTACCTTCGAGTTCACTAAAGTGATCAAACCCGAGAAGATGAACGGCCGCATCATTTAAATAAAGCCACTTTTCTTCTTTTTGAACCACTAGTGCTGTAGTAGAACTTTCGTAGTACTTAACTAATCCTGCTAATTTATCATCCCTCTGTTCCTTAGTTGCATTCTCAGGAGGAGGGCCCAAACGTCTATAGATAGCTGTATTCTCGTTATGATTCATAGCTTCTCCTTCTAAAATATGATATTCGTGCAGCGGGTCTTTTGAGGGATATGAATACTTACATATCTTCTTTAAAAATAGCCGTTTTCCTGCAACTATTCTTTAATTCAAAAAAAGAAGATAACAAATGACGTTATCTTCTCCTCCTTTGTTCAATTAGAACGTTCTTCGTACCACCTACGTCCAAAATCAACGAGATCTCGTTGATTAAAAAGTTTGCATATGGCAGCACCTATCTTCATTCTTCTAAAGTGTTCTTTCTTTTCAAATTGAAACCCAATTTGATCAAAGCAATCTGAATCATAATCAATCTCTGTATATGTTTTCCATACTCGCTCACCATTTTCGATTAATGATGCAGACTTTTCTGAGCGTTCCTTCTTGGTTGAAGCGTGTTCAGAAAGGTGAAATGAAGTGTTACTATCATGACCTACTCCAAGCAAAAGAATTTTTCCATCAAGCTTATATATCTTTCCAAGAGGTGATTCCTCTCCAAAGCCACTCTTGATTGAATGGTCATTTGTAATGAAATATTTATGTTTGCCCCAGGCAGCAAACGAGTACATCGGATGATAACTGCGCACGACACCTGGGAATGTTCTAAACAACTCCGCTACCACTCCCATGCCACGCGTAGGAGTGGTAGCACAGCAAAATGCTGGCATATTCTCTCGAATAATAGGCCACCACTCTTCTGGAACTGGCGGATTCATCCAGTCTGCTGGCTCTGAATTACTCGCTGACTGCGCTAGCATGACAATCGTTCCTTCTTCTCCAACAGCTCTTATCAATGCTAATATAAGAGCTTCTGCACCCCCGCATACCCATCCTAAAGAGCTTAAAGATGTATGAACGATTAATGTCATTCCGTCCTTTACCCCAAGCTCTCTCAAATCTTTTTCAAGACTATCGATTGTAAGGGGGAAATATACCTTATTCATTACATTTCTCTCTGTCATGATTCTTCCTCCAGTAAGATGTCATAGTATGATTCTCGTTTGATGCTCAGCTTCTCTTTTTCATCAAATAAGGCTTGAAGCTCTGTAAGTTCCTTCATTTCATTAAGCTTCTGATCGATTTGATCAATCAGGGACTCAATTTCCTCAAGCTCACATTCTATTGAATTCGATTTCGTTTTATTTTCCACCTTCTGAATGGGAGGTGACGGGACTATACTCTTCCTTGACCTCCAACTATCAATCATTTCCTCGTGCTTTATCTTAGCTTCTGAATAACTATACAAATGCTGGTAAAGGTGTCGATTTTCAATCCAATATGTCACTGGAAAACACTTATTCAGAAAATAACGATCATGCGAGACACAAACGATCGTCCCAGGGAAGCGCTCAATCGCATCCTCTAATACCTCTCTGGAGTCAATATCAAGATGATTTGTTGGCTCATCAAGAACTAATAAATTTAGATCCTTACTCATCAATTCAGCAAGACGTAAACGCATCTTCTCGCCACCACTCAAGGAAGAAATCTTAGCAAAAACGTCATATCCGTAAAATAAAAATCGAGCTAATTCATGTCTAGCGTCTCCTTCTGATACTTTGGCTGATTCACGGTAGACATCAATGACACGTTCTTCTACACGATCTTCTAGGACATGTTGAGAAAGGTAACCGATTTTCACACTTCCGCCTACCTTTACTTGTCCAATTGAAGGATCTACATTTCCGAGCAGAACATTTAGAAGTGTTGTCTTTCCACTTCCGTTTCTCCCAACAATAGCGACCCGCTCACCGTACCTTACGTGCAAATCAACTTCAGTAAATAATACGTTTTGTTTATAACCCGCTGTAACATTTTCGAAAGTGAGAACATCTTCTCCACTGCGCTGCTTCACGTCAAAGTCCAGGCTAATTTTCTTCCGATCTAAAACCGGACGTCTCAATTTGTCCATACGCTCTAGAGCACGTTCCATATTTCTTGCACGCTTATGAAGGGCGGCATTCGGAGGATTAGCTTGATTAGCCCATTCTCTTAAACGTTTGATCGCTTCTCTCATTTTTTTGATCTTCTTTTGCTGTTCCTGATAGGCAGCAAACTCTGTGAGCAACAACTCTTCTTTTTTCTTTACAAACTCACTATAAGATCCGTGATAGACGGTTAACTCACCATCTTCAAGATCCATTATTTTCGTAACCACTTCATCAAGAAAATACCGATCGTGTGAGATCATTAAGACCGTTCCACTATATTGCTTTAAAAAGCTTTCAAGCCACTCAACCGCTTCCACATCAAGGTGATTTGTTGGTTCATCAAGTAAGAGGAAATCTGGTTCTTTTAATAACAGTAACCCCAGACTTATTTTTGTCTTTTCTCCTCCACTCAAACGATCGAATGATGCATTCAACAAATGCTGAATACCAAGTCCATTCGCGACACTTTGAATAGATGAATCTATTTCATATCCTCCCCTACGAGTAAAACTCTCAAGTAATTGCCCATATTCTTTAAGTTCACGTTCGGTTTCTTGCCCATTCGCCATTTGAGATTCAAGTACATTCATTCGTTCTTGCATTTCTACAAGATCACTAAAAGCTTTTCTTAAGACATCTTCTACCAGTACCCCTGGATAATTTGGAATTTGGGCTAAGTATCCGATCTCTGCCCCTTTTTTATAATAAATCATTCCATCATCTACCTGCTCAACACCTGCTAACAATTGAAAAAGAGTCGTCTTTCCACAACCATTCCTTCCAACAATACCTACACGTTCCTTCGCATTTATCTCAAAAGATATATCTTCAAAAATAAGAGTTCCACCAAGCATCTTACTAATTGATTGTGCTGTAACGATCATTATAATCAGTCCTTTCATTCAGATAAGCATACAAAAAACCACAGATAAGGATACACCTCACCTGTGGTTGAATCTGGCATCATTTCACTTTAAGTCTACTAAAACCTTAAGATACTTAAAGCAAATAAAAAAGAGCGACAAATTTGCCGCTCTCTTTCCAGTAATTTTATACATTCCGCCTGAAGCAGGGTAAGAGAGCCTTACGCTTTGTTTCTTATGAAGTTGCTGTTTTTGGACACACCTGTCCCCTCGGCAGCTACTTCATGAAAAATCGCACGGCAAATTGATACATAATCCATAAATTCCGTACGTACAAAAGCGTTAGACATCCCTTCCTCACCTCCTTAAATTAATACTTTCATTCTATCTGAATGCTCTGACAAAATCAACCTTCTGCTACGCGAAGACCAATGACAGAAATGACAACACAAGATATTAACACTAATTGCATTCTATTTTTGGGTTCTTTAAACCAATACATACCGATCAATACACTGCCCGCTGATCCTATGCCAGTCCATATCGCATAGGCTGTGCCTACCGGTAGAGCTTTTAATGATAAAGACAACATAAAAAAGCTCATGCTTCCGAAAAGAATTGTAAAAATAGAAGGCTTTAATTTTGTAAATCCTTCTGATAACTTCAAGCTAATAACACCGCCAACTTCACCTAGACCAGCGATTAACAATGCAATCCATGCCATTTTGCTTCCCTCCTAAGCTTCCTTTGCATTTAACTTCAAACCGATAATAGAAGAAATAAGCAATAAGATAAAAAATAGTTTTATGAAACTAATCGATTCATTTAAGAACATCATTCCAATCACAGCTGTCCCTGCTGCGCCTAATCCTGTAAATATGGCGTATGCTGTACCTACAGGTAAATATTTTAATGCTCTAGCGAAAAAGTAAAAGCTTGTTGCAATACCAACGATCGTTAACAAGCTTATAAGTGGTTTCGTAAAGCCATCTGAATATTTTAATCCAATAGCCCATAATACTTCCATCAGACCACCGATCACAAGATAGATCCATGCCATCTTATTTCTCCTCCCTACTATGAACGCCTTTAATAAATAGAGTCCAAGAATTTTCTAACCGTTTATTATGTTCCTCAGGTGAATAGTAGAAAATTTGTTCAAACATACCGTCAAGTAAACATAAATAAGCATCAAAAACTCGTTCCCATTCCTCATTTGGGAGCATCTGCTCGAGAATAGACTTAATCACTCTCTTCATCACATTCTCCGTTTTTTCAAACATTTGAGCGATTTCCTTCCGTAACGACTCTGGTGGAAATAGCATCATTCTTTTGAAAATAAGTCCCATTTCATCATTCCGTAAATACTCTGTATTTTCACGAAGAAGGTCATATAATTGTTTCTCAGGTGATTGATTGCTTAATCGTTCAGCCGTCTTTACAAAAAACGCATTGTAATCAACTGATACTTTATGAATCACACCTAAAAATAAATCTTCTTTACTTTTATAATGCGCATATAAGGAGGGTTTTTTTACGCCTACTCCTTTAGCAATATCCGAAAGGGAAGTCCCTTCAAATCCATTACGTGCAAATAGAATGAGGGCCACCTCTTTAATTCGATCCTGAGTCGATTCTTTTTTCATATAACATTACCTACCGATCGTTAGTTGTTAACAAATAAAAAACGCAGGCATTTGCCTACCACTCGTTAGTTATTATATCAACAATTCCTATCTTATGCAACGATCACAAAAAAAGCAGCCACTAGGTAAATATCGTAGTGGCTACATCTAAGGGAATAAGGGTTTTCAACTAATTAGACGAGCAACTACCTCATGAGGTTTCAAAAAAAGAAGATTTATTTCATTTCATGCTTATTCTAGGATTATCTACAAACAAGAGAGTGATTTGTCATTGATCGATTATAGTGAAAATGAATGCTACACATTTATCGGGGCAAAAAAAAAGGACCGGCAAATGCCGGTCTTCCTGGTAACGGAATATTTGAAAGGGGGTCTTAGGATCATCTTATCAAAGGGGTATAGGTGTGAACAGGTCCTTCAATACCGGTACAATCGAACGAAGTAACTTCTTTTTCATGATTTGATGTCCTTTGAACTAGTACAATCTATTCACTTTTAATCATAACAAGAAGAAATATGTCTTTTGAATCAATCCCTCCCCCTCTTTATAGGCTATTTTATAAGTAAGCTCTTACTCGATTTGAGCGAAAATTGCTTTATATTTCAATTCCCCAACAACCTACTGAAAAATATTTCCCTTACAAGGGAAATGTGTCAAAATATAACTAGCAATTGAGATTGAAAGCAGGTGGAATAAGGATGTACTGTCCACATTGTGGAAAAAAAAGAGGCGATGATGAGCAATTTTGCTTCTCTTGTGGAAAAGAACTAGTCACTCAAAATAAATCTAAGCATAGCCTATCCATTCTGTGGCGTTGGTTACCAGTGATGGTGTTTTTTCTTCTTTCTAGCACACTTGCCGGATATTATTTTTATGAAGAATCAACGTCAAAGGCAGCGATTCGCTCTTTTGAAAAGGGAGAGGAATTAGCTAAAAACGGCAAGCTCGAAGCAGCACAAAAAGAATTTAACGAGGCTCAACAAAACCGACCTCGTTTCCCCGCTGCCAAAAAAAACGAAAATATTGTAACGATCGCATTAAACGTTGAAGAGACTTTAAAACAGGCGGAAACCGCAAGAAAAAAAGATAACTACAGTAAAGCCTTAGATTTGATTAAAGAAGCTGAGCAAACCTCAGCATCCTATAAAGGTGATCTTTTCTCTACTTTACAAGAAGACATCGGAACGGTTCGGACAACTGTGATGGTTGCCGAATTAAAGTATGATATGAAAGGGAAAGAATCCATTGATGAATTGAAACCTGTGTTAACAAGGGCTGAAAGTTTACAAGTGGATGAAGCCCAAGACATAGCCGGACAAATTCGAAATCAAATTGTCGACTTTTCAATTAATGAAGCAAATGGTTATTTGGAAGAGAACCACTTTACGGAAGCATTAAACTCAGTAGAACAAGGCTTAGAAATCAATAAAGGTAACGAAAAGCTATCAAACCTCCAAACCGTAATTGAAAAGAGACGAAATTCGTTTGAGGAGGAGCAACAAAAGCGAATTGAACATGCTATGGTTGCTGCAGCAAAAGAAGAAGAAATGAATCGTACAAGCGCGATTGAGCTCAATGAATTAGAAACAAAGGTGACAGATTACAATGAATTAAAAGTAACAGGTACGGTCACAAGCAAAGCCACTGTTCCCGTCAATTCGATCGGGGCTTCTTATAAAGTATTGGACGGAGATGGAAAAGAGTTTGATAAAGGGGAGGTTTATATTAACCCCGACAAACTTTATCCTGACGATACAGGTAAATTTGACTTTATGATCTACGATGTAGGTGAAGACGTGAAGGATCTTGATCAATTCACAGTCGAGATTGATCATTTCACATGGTACTTGGATTAGCAGAAAGGAGTATTCAAGACGGATGTCTAAGAAATTGGCTTTGCTACTATCCCTTGCAAGCTCCCTCTTTATTCTGATTGGGGGCGGCGCAGGTTTTTATTTTTTACATGATTACTATTCGAATACAACCGTTGAAGCAACATCTTCTCTAGGAGAGAAAACAAATGCTCCAGAGAACCAAAAGAATGCTTCAGACTTAAAATCCGTCATTCATGAGACACAAAAAAGCGTTGTGCAAATTGAAGTCGCCTTAAAAGATGGCACTTCTTCTGGATCAGGCTTCCTCTACAATGCGAACGGAGACGTCATTACGAACGCTCATGTTGTCGAAGGCGCTCAAAAGATTATCGTTAAAACCTCTGATGCTAAACAATTCGAAGCTCAAATCATTGGTATGGGTGATACGATAGATGTTGCGGTGATTCGCGTTCCAGGACTAGAGGGAAATGATCCACTACCTGTTGCAGAAAAGCGCATGGCGGAAGTTGGGGACGATATCATTGCTCTTGGTAGCCCACTCGGACTTCAGAACACCGTTACAACAGGGATTGTCAGTGGTCTCGATCGAGAATTCATCTTAGAGCCCTATCGCTATGAGCATATCTATCAAATCTCTGCCCCCATTACAAAAGGGAACAGCGGAGGTCCCCTTATTGATGCAAATACAGGAGAGGCTATCGCCATTAATTCTGCAGGAACAGACTCAGGGGCAATTGGCTTTAGCATTCCACTTCCCAACGTTATTGAGCAAATTAAAAATTGGTCTGAAGACCCAGTGGAAATAACGGTAGATGATAAAAGTAAGGAAGAAGTATCAACACCACAAGGACTCACAGGAGAAGATTTTAAAAATAATGCTACCTATCTTATTGGATATTTCTATGAAAGCTTATCTACTCAAGACTATGTCACTGGCTACTCCTTACTTGGCAGTCGCTGGCAGAGTGAAATGCTGTATGAAGATTTTCGAAGTGGCTATATCCATACCCTTGACGTGGAAGTTTCAAATATGACCGGAAGTTTAAATCAAACGAATGATCAAGTAAAGGTAACAGCTACTATTAAAGCACAAGAACGAACCGAGGATAAGAAGACAACTACTTCTCTTTATAACGTCACTTACCAGGTTGGTTATGAAAATGACCAATTGAAAATTTTAAGTGGTAAGGCTGAAAAATTAAAATAAGTTAGACAACAAATAGGCTAGAGATACATTCTCTAGCCTATTTGTTGTTTTATATTAATACGATCCCTCTTCCGGAGGTGAAAAACCTTCTTGAGAAATATAAATGGCGCTATCAGGAAAAAAGGCCTGTAATCGCTTCTTTATTTTCAAATAGGCTTTACGTTGATACCAATCTTCTAGACCCGCATCTTCAAAGAGCTTGCGAATGCCAAGCTGCTCTGTTCTTTTACCACCGCTCCCATCACCCATGAAAAAGTCATCAAGCGTGAGGCGATCCGTTACTTCAGCTAACTTCTTAGGGAAATGTTCAGAACACGGGAGAAGTGGTGCGACTGCCGCTTGTACAGGAATACCGTTTGCTCGTAACGTTTGTAGCGCCTTTAATCTTGCAGCAATTGGCGGAGCTGATGGCGCAAAAATTTTGCGCACTGAATCAAGGTCTGTTTCTACTGTCATACTGACCAGAACCTTTTTGCCGAATTTTTTTAACAAATCAATATCTCTAGTGACGAGTGGTGAGCGGGTTTGAAGAAATAGAAAATCAGGCATTTCTTCTACCATAGCTTCAAGTAATCTTCTTGTTAAATTAGTCTTAAATTCAATAGGCTGATAAGGATCTGTCGAAGAAGACATAAAAATCGATACTTCTCCTTTTTTCCGAGCTTTCGGAATCTCTTTTTTCACAAGATCCACAGCGTTTTCTTTAATATCTACCCATTCTCCCCAATCCTCTTCCCTAAAAAGGGCAATCGGCATTCTTCTTACATAGCAATACGAACATCCGAAGGCACATCCAGCGTAAGGGTTCAGAGTGTGACTATATCCATTAAGAAATCCACTACCTTTTGTTAAAATAGACCGAGATGTTCGCTTCTGAATTGAAGGTTGCAATGGCGATCCCTCCTTCTTCGATTAGTGTACCACAAACCGAACGTACATTCGATTATTACGAATAATTTTTCCTTAATCGGGCACGGTAAAGGTGAAAGGTGGTATACATTGATGAAACGTTCAGTAAGCTGTCTCCTTTTCTTACTTCTTCTTTTACCAATTCATGCACATGCAGCTGGTCCGATTCAGCTCATTCAAGGAAAGTGTCCAACATCACTAGATCAATCAGCATCAACAAAAGGACTTACAACGAAAGCTACAACGATTCTTTCAGGCTTAATGGCCAATACTCCCGATACAAATTCATGGCAAATCATTAGCATGTCCCCTTTAAAAAAGAAGTCACCCTATTACGCGCCAGCCGTTAAAACCTGCGAAAAAAAAGTCGCAAATCACACTTACCTTATTGATGTACTCGTCACAAAGAAATCTTCTCAACTCCCCGTGCGCATGCACCTCTTTGCTTCTAAAGAAGAAAAGGGGTGGAAAGTTTGGGGACTAACTACTTACTAAATGTGTATACTTTATTTTACTTCGCACATACTACTCATGCGTGTAAGCTAGCCGTTAGGATCTATGACACGCAACCATCCCACACTCTTATTTCACACTCGGAAAATAAGAGGATAGCCCGATCAGGACGCTGATCGGGCTTAATTCATGCTTTTCTCAATAAATTGTTTAAATATTTCTGTTTCCTCCGAAAGATGTTGATAGACCATGTATGTGTGAACCTCAGACAGTTTGATTTCCTCAGTATCGACTTGAAGAATTCTCCCTTCAAATACCTCACGCCGAACAGATGACCATGGTAAAAAAGAGAACCCAAGCCCTTCCTCAATAAATCGCTTTGTAATGTGTACTTGGGATACAACCATCGTTCGAACACCGTCATATTTAGAACGTAGTTCAACTAAAAGATCTTCCCAATAATCAGGATGATTGTGTGTGAGTAACGTTGATCTCAAACAAAACTCACTTAAAGTTAAAGGCAGACTTGTTTCCGCATCTCCCCCATCGTGTGGCACAACTAAAACAATTGGATCGGCTCCAATTTGTTCATTTTTCACATATGCCTGCAAAGATTTCATTCTTGAAAGACCGAAATCTGCATCATTCTTGGTGATCATCTCTCCAATTTCATTAGACTCACTTACTTTTACAACTACCTCAATCGATGGATAAGCTTTCATAAATTGCTGAAGGACATTAGGTAGAACCGTAGCAGCAATTAAAGGAGATACAGCAATCGTCAACTTTCGATGGCACCCCTGCCTCCACCCGTTCATATGACGTAAGCTAGTCTCATACTGTTCAACTAACTCTTTGGCATGCGGAAGAAATTGTCTTCCTGCTTCGGAGAGCACCACTCTTCTACCGCTCTTCATAAATAGCTTACTGCCAATCTGCTTTTCGAGTTGTTGAATGTGAACCGTAACAGTAGGTTGAGCAAGATAGAGTTTTTCAGATGTTTCCCTGAAATTTTCATACGAAGCAGCTGTGACAAATGTTTTCAACCAGTTTAGATTCATTCTTACCCCCCTTATTGATAGCGTTTCTCTATTAATTATTCAGTAATTATTTATTAGTCATAATCATATCGAATCGATACACTAGATACAAGACGAATGAAATGGAGTTGAGTTTATGATTCATGCCGGATTAGAAGGAATCATTGCGGCTGATTCCAATATCAGCCTTGTAGACGGAGAGAACGGTTTGCTTGTCTATCGAGGACACTGGGCAAAAGAAATTGCGAAAGAAAAATCATTCGAAGAAGCTGCCTACTTCCTATGGAATGGTTCATTTCCTACTGAACAACAGCTAACTGCTTTCACCTCCGCACTTGGTGAAGCAAGACACTTATCACCAAACCAGAAGGAAATCATAAATCGTTTACCTAAAAAATGGAGATGATGAGCGTTATTCGAACGGTCTTATCTTCCATGGGAGATCACTCATATCAGTTCCCAGCGACACAGGAACAGGGAATTCACCTACTGAGTATCGTTCCCACTATTATTGCCTATCGCTACCGCACTCAAAATGGATTATCCCAAATCGATCCAGACGTAACGTTGTCTCACGTTGGGAACTATTTATATATGTTGACAGGAGAACGTCCTCAGGAAAATCACATTAAAGCGTTAACTGCCTACTTCATTTTAACGATGGAGCATGGATTAAACGCCTCTACCTTTACTGCTAGGGTGATTTCATCAACTGAAAGTGATCTCGCATCAGCTATTACAGGGGCTATTGGCGCTATGAAAGGACCTCTTCATGGCGGAGCGCCAACTGGGGTTATTGATTTATTAGAAGAAATTAAGCGCGACGGCGATGCTGAGAAAGTATTGCGACGTAAACTTGAAAATCGTGAGAAGCTAATGGGCTTTGGACATCGGGTTTATAAAACGCGTGACCCCCGTGCCGCCGCTTTAAGCGAGATTACTTCAGACTTCTATGACGATGCTGAGTTTAAACTTGCACACGAAGTAGAAGACACGGCCGTACGCCTTCTCCAGGAGTACAAACCTGACCGAAAACTTTATGCGAATGTGGAGTACTATGCAGCAGCCATCTTAAGAGCGATCGAGCTACCAACAGAACTGTTTACCCCAACATTTACAGCAGCCAGAACGGCAGGTTGGATCGCACACGTGTACGAGCAAAATGACAATAACCGAATCATCCGCCCATCTTCTGTTTATAGCGGGGAAATTCCTGAGTAAGCAGGGGTGCGGATTCGGCGGTCGGCGCGGGTGCCTGTCACCCCCGCTATATGTCGAACCACTCCTCCGTTGGAAGTTTATTGGCCAAATTCTGAGTATATTGGCCAAAACTGAAATATATGAGCCAAAATCCCATTTTATTGGCCAATTCTCATTTTTATTGTCCAAAACAAAAAAAGCTGTCGGAGTATCCTCCGGCAGCTTTTTATTACACTTTATAAGGTATCGGATCTACCGCTCCAGCTTCTTCAAAGCCTTTCAGACGCAGACGACAGCTATCACACTCGCCACATGCTTCTTCTTCACCATTGTAGCAAGATGTCGTTAGTTCATAAGGAACGCTTAAACGTAAGCCTTCACTAACCGTATCTGCTTTCGTCAAGTTAATTAACGGCGTATCAATCTTCATTTCACTACCTGTTGCTCCAGCTTTTGTAGCTAGATTAACCGTTTCATTCATACTTTCAATAAACTCTGGTCGGCAATCCGGGTATCCACTATAGTCAACGGCAGATACACCGATGTAGATCGCTTCAGCTCCAATCACTTCTGCGTAAGCAGAGGCAAGAGAAAGAAAGATCATATTACGAGCTGGTACGTAAGTAACTGGAATTTCATCTTCATCCATATCTGTTGGTACATCAATGGAATCATCTGTAAGGGCACTGCCCCCAATTTGATTTAGAAAACTAATGTTCACAATGCGATGATCGGGCGCATTGTAATATTCCGCTACTTTCTTCGCCTGCTCTACTTCTCGGTTATGCTTTTGGCCGTAGTGGAATGTAATCGGATAAAGCTCATAGCCTTTTTCCTTCGCGATTCCCATGCATGTTGTACTATCTAAACCACCGCTCAATACAATCACTGCTTTTTTATTCACGTTACACACCTCTTCTATTAGGATCCCAAATAATCTTATGAAGCTGCATACTTAGCTTCACTTTGCTTAGTCCTGCTTCTAGAATTTTTTCAACAAGTTTGTGTGGAGGCATCGTTTCCCACACTGGACTATACAATACCTGACCTTTATGATGATTTTGTGAGACAACTTCAGTCGCTACTGTGAAATCTTCATCAGAGCCGATCACGAACTTAATTTCATCTTGTGTATCAAGAAGATCAAAGTTCTCATGAAGCATGCGATGCTGTTCACCAGAATCAGGCAGCTTATAGTCCATCACAAAACGAACTTTCTCCTGCCAGGCTTCATCGTCTTTTCGAACCGCTTCATATGGCGTAAGATCAATCGCTCCGTTCGTTTCGATATGAATGTCTTCAATATGCGGAAGATCTACCATCGCTTGAATAAGCGCCATTGATTTCTCACGATGAATTAACGGCTCCCCTCCTGTAAAACAGATGTGACGGCTATTATATTGTTTGATTTGATCGATAATCGAGGCAATTGAACCTGTGTATTCTGCTTTATCCGGTGCATAGCTATAAGGCGTGTCACACCAGCTACAGCGCAAGTTACAGTGAAAGACGCGTACAAATACTGTTGGAAAACCAGCGCGCGTTCCCTCTCCTTCTACTGTCTCAAATACCTCCACCATCGGTAGTTCCCACTTCATATATTCGGATTGTTCCGGTAGCACCCATTTACTCATTTTCTTCCATCCATTCCCGCTTTAGCGTTGCGTAGCTTGTTGGTGTTTCATAGAGAACTAGTTCTTCAATGCGCTGACCAAGATCTTTCATATTGCGCTCAGTCAGAGCTTGATCTAACTGCTCCCACATCCAAACAATCATATTTTCAGCGGTCGTGTTCATGTTCGGAAGCACTTCATTTAAATAATGATGATCCAACTTCGAATCAATCACTTCTTTAAATAGGGTTTTGATCTCACCAAAATCAACTGAAATGCCAATCTCATTTACAAATCCACTGATTGTGATGACGACTTTATACGTATGGCCATGCATGCTTTTGCACTTACCTTCGTAGCAGTGCAAATGATGCGCAGCATCAAATGTAAATTCTTTTGTTACCGCTACTCGTTTATGATGATACTTTAATTCGCTTTTCTGAATATCTTCTCCAAGTACTTCAACTTTCTTTAGAATCATAAAAGACATAAAAAAAAGCCCCCTTCTTTATTCAGTAAGGGAGACGCATGAAAAACCCCATCTCCATTCAGAGAACTGGGCTACACTTTTCACGGTCCCTAGTTTTGTTTTACGAGAGGAGGGAATTACGAACTCTCCAACTTTATAATAATATCATAACACGTCATATTAGAAAAGGAGACGTATGCTAAAGCTCTTCTATTGAAGGAAAATACCGCGTTTAAAGTTTAGAAAATAGTGGTAAAATCAACTTCAGATGAGGAGTTGTTTTGATGATGTCTAATAGTGGTGGCATGGATGGATTTGGCATGCTTTTTGAATTATTTGGTTTTCTATATATGGTCATTATTTTATTTATCGTGGTATTAACGATCGTATTCCTATTTAAAGCGATGAGCTATATGAAAAGAAAGAACGCTGCTGATCAAGAGCAGAATGAATTGCTCAGACAGTTACTTTCCAAACAAACGTCTTCAAGTATTTCAACAAGCAAAGAGGATCCAACTTCCTATTAATACATAACGCCGTCCTCACTGAGGACGGCGTTCCTAATTATCCTTTTGAGTTGTGACGGTTAACAAACCGTTCGATTCGCTTAACAGCTTCCTGCAAAGAATCGATTGACGTTGCGTAAGAACAGCGAACATAGCCTTCTCCACCAGCACCAAAAACATGCCCTGGCACAACAGCGACTTGCTCTTCTTCTAATAACTTTTCAGCAAATTCATCTGATGTCATACCAGTTGCCTGTACGGATGGAAATGCGTAGAATGCACCACCTGGCATATGACAGGAAAGTCCGATGTTGTTAAATGCTTTAACAAGAAAGTTTCTTCGCTGACGATAGCTTTTCTTCATTCTCTCAAGATCGTCTCTTCCACTTTTCAAAGCTTCGAGTGCCCCGTGCTGAGCGATTGTCGGCGCACACATCATTGTATACTGATGAATTTTCAACATCGCCGCAATGATTTCTTCAGGACCAGTCACGTAACCAAGTCTCCAGCCTGTCATAGCAAATGCCTTCGAGAAACCTGAAATAAGAATTGTACGCTCTTTCATGCCATCAGCTCGGGCAATGCTATAATGCGTTTCATCATACGTTAATTCCGCATAGATCTCATCCGAAAGTACGAGTAGGTCATGTTCTTCAATGGTGTCCGTTACGTTCTTCAATTCTGCTTCAGACATTGTGGCACCAGTAGGATTACTCGGGAAACACAGAAGGATCGCTTTTGTTCGCTTCGTAATCACTTTTTCAAGCGACTCACGCGTTATTTTAAACTCGTCCTCTGCCTTTGTTTCCAAAGAGACAGGTGTCCCACCTGCGAGCGTTACAGCTGGTGAATATGCAACAAAACCTGGCTCGACAATAATAACCTCATCACCCGGATCAATCACTGCTCGAAAAGCCAGATCAATCGCCTGACTTGCTCCAACAGTTAATATGATTTGTGATTCAGCTGAATAGCTCAGTGAAAATTGTTCATCTAAGTAAGACGAAATTTCTTCCCTTAACTCTAGCAGACCTGCATTTGCCGTATAAGCTGTATAGCCGCTTTCAAGTGAAGCGTAGCCCGCTTCACATACATTCCACGGTGTAACAAAATCTGGCTCACTAACACCAAGTGAAATAACATTATCCATTTGGGAAGCAAGATCAAAGAATTTTCGGATACCTGAAGGTTTTAATTGAGAAGCTGTTTTAGAAATATACTGCTGTTGAACTTCCTTCATGGTGACACCACAATCCGCTTATCCTTCTGTTCCGGTTCAAAAATCACACCGTCGTGTTTATATTTTTTAAGTAAGAAATGCGTTGTTGTCGATAAAACTGAATCAAGTGTTGAAAGCTTGTTAGAAACAAAGAAAGCAACTTCCTTCATCGTTTTCCCTTCGATCTGAACAGACAAATCAAACGCTCCTGACATTAAGTACACCGCTTTCACTTCCGGAAAACGATAAATACGCTCAGCAATCTCATCAAAGCCAACATCTCTTTTTGGGGTTACCTTCACATCAATCATGGCTGCAACACCGTCTTTGCCAGAAGTTTTATCCCAATTAATGACGGATGAATAGCTTAAAATAATATCCTGTTCTTCAAGTTTCTTAATGATTTTCTCTACTTCTTCAACTGATAATTCAACCATATCAGCTAAAACATCCATTGGTACGCGTGCATTATCCTCTAAAATTTCTAGGATTTCGATTTCTTTTTCATTCACTGTATTGCCCCCTGCTTTCCATCTATTTCATCTACTATATCATTCTTCTACTTTTATTTCATTTTGTTATTTGCACGGAAGGATGTTCCTACACACCTACCACAATTTTCTCGATATCCCCATTTTCCTTTAACCAATCGGTCAATCGTTCGATATCATATGAAAAAATGCGATCGCAGTCTATTTCTCGAACAATGCCTCTTCCTGCCTCATATATTTTTTTCGTTTCTGGTGCAAGCTTCGTGGAATCTCGATAGGTAATTCCTTGCATTGCACAAATCGCTTCAATCGCTAGAATTCTTCTCACATTTGTTGTAATTTGGGCAGCGTGTCGAGAGCCAATCGTTCCCATACTAACATGATCCTCCTGATTGGCTGAGGATGGAATGGAATCAACTGAAGCCGGATGGGCAAGGGTTTTGTTTTCTGAGACAAGTGATGCTGCTGCGTATTGCATAATCATTGCCCCTGATTGTAACCCTGGTTTGGGACTTAAGAATGCAGGAAGATCATTCAATTGCGGGTTCACGAGACGTTCAATACGACGTTCTGCAATACTCCCAAATTCAGCCATCGCAATCGAAAGAAAATCCATTGCAAGGGCAATGGGCTGTCCATGAAAATTTCCTCCAGATAGTACTTTCGCTCCCCCATCAAAAATAAGTGGGTTGTCCGTGGCGGCGTTCATTTCAATTTCAAGTTTTTCTTTTACATAAGCAAGGGCTTGCCAGGAGGCACCATGTACTTGAGGAATACATCTGAGGGAATAAGCATCCTGAACCCTTATCTCTCCTTGCCTCGTTGTTAACTGACTCCCTTTTAATAGCTTTCTTAACCTTCTAGCCACATCCACTTGTTCAGGGTAACCTCTGACCAAATGAATGTCCTCATCGAAGGCGTCTGTAATAGCTCTCAAGGCTTCTAATGTAAGAGATGAGATCCCATCCGCTTCGTAGGCGAGTTTTTCTGCTTCAAGATAAGTGACAGCGCCCATCGCCGTCATCGCCTGTGTTCCATTAATAAGCGCAAGACCTTCCTTAGCGGTTAATTTAATCGGTTCGATTCCTTTCTCTTTCATTGGAACAGTCGCGTTCTCTCGCTTTCCCCGGTAGAATACCTCTCCTTCACCTAATAACGGAAGAACAAGATGAGCTAAAGGGGCCAGGTCACCGCTTGCTCCAAGTGATCCTTGCTGCGGTACAACGGGTAGAATTTCTTCGTTGGCATATAGCAATAGTCTTTCAATCACTTCACGCCTAATCCCTGAAAATCCTTTCAGTAAAGCATTCGCTCGCAGCAAAAGCATAGCTTTTGATACAAGGGGGGGAAAGGGTTCACCGATACCACATGCATGGGAATAAATAAGGTTCAACTGAAGCTGATCAACATCTGAAATTTGAATATGAACATCACTTAACTTGCCAAATCCTGTTGTAATACCGTACACTGTCTCCCCGTTTGCAACAATCGTTTCCACTGCTTTTCTGTTTTGATCAACACGCTTTAGACTCTCTTTCGAACAACTAGCACGCGCACCGTTATATAAAAGTTTTCTAAGATCATTTAATGATAACTGATAACCATCGAGTAAAATCATTTACTACCACTCCTCTACCATATTATCTAAGTAAAGGTACATAAAAAACTCGTTTTAAAACGAGTTTTTTTATTCCTATATTGTGTGTAATTGCTCATGAGCCCTTCACACCTTTCCTCAATCAATGATTCCTGATTCTCCAATATTCACTTTAACATCAATCGTTACAGGAACATCAGGATAACGGTCATACCATTTTTTAAAATCAAAATCTCTAGTCTGACTACGAGCATGATCACCGATTGAGAAAGGATCTATTCCTAATTCTTGAAATTTCTTAACCATCTCATTACCTTGAGCTTGCACGTTACGTTCAAGCGTCTCTGCAATTTCTTCTTTTGTCTCTTTACTCAACTTATCCCCTGTGTACTCTACAACATTTCCATTTAACTTAATTGTTATGTTTACTGAAGGATTGGTATTCCCATTTTTCACCTTATATTTCACTTTTGATTTGATCTTTTGTAGGTTTGCATATTCTCCATCTGGAAGCTCCAACTCATATAAACCAGCGCTGTAACTTTTATTAATTAATGCGAACATAAACATTTCATCCAAGTTCAGTTTCCCAACCATCTTTTCATCTTCAAACAAAGCGAGACCAGTTATTTTCACTTCAGTCTCTTCTTTCTTAAGTATAGGAACAACTGGATCCATCCCATCGCCATAATATTTGTAATCAAACAAGTGAATATTATTTTGGGGCATATTTCCATACTCAATCGATTGTTTAATTAGATTCTGTAGAAATGGGCCGATTCCCTGTAAATATTGAAATTCATTTTTTATGAGTTCGCCTGCACTTCCTTCTACTACACCAACGTAAATGAGACGACCAGCTGCTGGGTCTCTTAGAAAACTATCTAGCACATCTATAATTCCCTCTTCAGCCATATCTTCACTAAATAACAATACCGCCATCTTCCCTATCGAAATGGGCTTAGGTAAACCGCTTAATTGATTGCGAAGTCCTTTACTCGTATATGCCTCCGCTTCAAATGATCTTGTCTCAACTTCTTGATTTGGATCAAACGTTTGGAGAGATATCGTTCCTTTGATTTTTCCTTCTTCTCCCTTGTCATAGCCAACGATAAATAGGATAGGCACTTCATCAATTATTTCCTCTGCTACACAACCTGTCAGAAGCATACAAAGAACTATTAAGCTGAAATATTTCATGTTCGCCTCTTCACTCTCCTCCAAATCATGCTGTATAAGAAAATAAATGGAATATAAAAGTAATAAACGTAGGTTCCTATAATAGAAGTTATCGTATTCAGATAGTCCACCTGATCACGATTCGTAACCATCACACATGCTGTAAAAACAAATGCAATCAAAACCAGAACAAAGTACTTTTGTTTTATATGAAACACCTTTTTTCCAACTCGACTTGCCCCCCACATCGTTAAGCAAATATTAGGAAAAACAACGAAGCACCAGAATGTTATCCCAAGATACTCAAATCGCTCTACAAATGGCAACTCGACAACCTTCCATGCAATTAGTGTAGACCAAATAGACTGCTGAAGTTGCCCCTCGCTATAAAATGCAAGAGAAATTACCATAACCATCGTGTAAATCAATGTCGTTAATAAAACGCCCATGTGTGCCCATATACGAGAGCTCTTCGGATTTTTTAAGAATGGATAAGCAAGTAATAAGATGTCTATGCCAACATAGCTTAGCGTCATCTGCCTTGTTCCAAGAGCAAATTCCTGCAACGAATGATCCAAGATAGGGAATATGTTGCTAAATGTAGAAAATTTCAATGGAGCCGTTGCCGTAAATACTAGCCACACTGGAATAACCACTCCAAAGAAACAGATGCCTGCTACAGTTCGAAAACCTCCAGCAAGCACATAATACGTTAACAACAAATACATTCCGACAGGTATCCAAGTGGCTAATTCAGGAAACATCCAGGCCTGAATGACTTCTATAAACGTACGAAGAATAACAATCGTCCCTAGCAATAAATACATCATTAGTGCAATGTTAAAAAACGCTCCTATCCACTTTCCGAACCACTTATGATGAAGATCAATAATGTCATAAGAACCATCACTAAGAACACGATACATCATCCATATAAACACGTGAAAAATAACACCTGTAATTATAACGACAATCCAGGCATCATTTCCTGCATAGGCCGCGATATAGCGAGGAAAGCCTAGTATTCCAACTCCCACCTGATTACTGTGAATAATAAACATGATCAGGAAGGGAGATATAAGAAGATCATTTCGCTTGCTCTGTTCCATGCAACTCACCCTCTACTGCTCATCGAAATCCAAATGATGCTTTTGGCGTTTTTTCTTATCCTCAAATCGCTTCGTCTGTTTCCCTCGAAAAAATTGAAATCTGTTTTTTTGCATGACATAAGGTAAACGAAAGAAAGAATCGTACCAATCTTTTACCCTCGGAGGATAAAGCGGCGCGAGATATGGGTTTCCAAATGATGTTAACCTGATCATATGCGTTAGAATAAATAGTCCAAACAGCGCTACTCCGATTAAGCCAAGAAATTGTGCGAACACAATTAAAGGATAGCGTAAAAAACGAATCGTATTAGTCATGCGATAAACTGGTGTTGTAAAAGAAGCAAGAGCTGATAAGGCAACCAAAATCAACAGAATATTACTAGTTAAAGAAGCCTCAACAGCAGCCGTTCCAATAACAATACCTCCTACAATACCGAGTGTTTGCCCAACCTTCGTCGGCATCCTTGCCCCCGCCTCTCGTAACAAATCGATTGTCACTTCAAGAAAAAACACTTCAATAACAGGAGAGAAAGGGATGTCACTTCTTGATGAAATTAACGTTGCTAATAACTTAGAAGGAAATAATTCATAATGATACGTTAAAACTGCAACGTACAAAGGAGTAGCGATAATCGACGCTAGAATGGCAATCATGCGGACGACACGAAAAAAGGAAGCAATATTCCATCCAAGATAGTAATCTTCAAAGGAAACTAACAATTGCCCAAAATTAATTGGACCAATTAGAGCATTAGAAGAGCCTTCTGTTAAGATCGCAAATGCACCAAAATTCATATGTCCTGTAATACGATCCGTTCGTTCCGTATCAATCATTTGCGGAAAAACAGACAGAGAATTGTCTTCTAACATCTGACCAATAAAGGAAGAGTCAGAAATAATATCAAAATCGAGATCTTCGAGACGCTGCATAACGGTATTAATATTCTGTTCACTAGCCACACCCTCAATAAAGGCAACGACAACCTTCGTTTTACTTATCGTTCCAACGGTAATCTCTTTCATTCTCAACCTGGGATGCGGGATTCTTCTACGAATTAAATTCATATTTGTATGAAGATCTTCGACTAGACCTTCTTTCGGTCCCATCACACTAAATTCAATTTCAGGAGCAGATAAATCTCTTGATTTGCGAAGACTAATGTTTACAAGGAGAACCTTTTGACCTCGTGAAAGTTGGATGGCAAGATAACCTTCTAACAACCGTTCTTGGATGACTGATAGCTCTGATGAAATCTCAATATTTTCGATTGGAAGAATACCTTTTAAGTCTTCAAGTGATTTTGACTTACATTCTTTAATTACTGGCAATATGTCACGGTGGAGCTGTTCAGAATCAACAAGCGATGCAAAATAGATTAACCGATAAGGCTGATCGCTCGCTTTATTTTCATATGCAACAAAATCGATCGATTGTTTAAGGTCTTTTATCATTTCCTCTAACGTAGATGGCTTTTCAGAAGCGCCTTTCTTAAACCATTTCACATGAATCAGCTCCGCACTTAGCATTCTCTTCCAATTAGCATGCGCATTTCTTGTCCTCTTATCCATCAAAAAAAGATCAGGCGCGTATATAGCACCTGACCTTTTTATCACGTTCTTTCTTTATAAACACTTAGCACCTTTTGGCGCTGTACTTTATGATCCACAGTTGGAAGTGGGTAATCTTCCCCAATGACACAGTTATTTTCCTTTTGCTCTTCTTCAGTCATTTTTGATGGTTGATGGATATACTTCTTAGGCACACCTTTTAACTCTTCAACGTATTTCTTAATATAAACACCATCCGGATCAAATCGTTCTGCCTGAGTCGTCGGATTGAAGATGCGAAAATAAGGGACAGCATCTGTACCAGTCGAAGAAGCCCACTGCCATCCTCCAGTATTGGAAGACTCATCATAATCAATCAGCTTTTCCTCAAAGTAACGCTCACCAAGTCTCCAATCGATAAGGTAATCTTTTGTAAGAAATGAAGCCGTAATCATACGAAGTCGATTATGCATCCATCCTTCCTGATTTAGTTGCCTCATTCCAGCATCAACGATTGGAAAGCCTGTTTTACCCTCTTTCCACTTCTGGAATTTTTCTTCATTGTCATTCCACGGAATGCTTCGATATTTGGACTGAAATTCACGATCTCGAAATTCAGGAAACTCTGAATGAACCATTCCATAAAAATCACGCCAAGAAAGTTCCTGAATAAACGTTTCTGCCCCTTTATGATCATATTCCGCTACCATATGAAAAAGGGTTCGGACAGAGAGATTACCTGTCTTTAAATACGGTGATAACTTACTCGTCCCCACAAATGAAGGAACATCTCGATGATTATCATAATCCTTGATTCTTTCTTTCACAAAACGCTTCGCCCGTTGATTTGCACTCTTTTCACCAATCGCTTGCCAATTTGCTTCACACTTATTTAAAATGATTTCAAATTCGGCTTCAGATTCGGGATCAAGTGTATGATCTAACGAATGAGCATACTTCTTAACCTTCTTAAAATCATTTTGAATGACTGGTGGCTTTCTTAGCGTCCGCCATTGCTTATAATAGGGCGTAAATACCTTATACATCGTATCATCATGTTTCCTAACTTCTTTAGAACCATGAAGGTAGTAATCTTTATAAGAAAATACTTTAATGCCCTTCTCTTTCAGCAAGTTACTCACTTCATGATCGCGCCTCGCTCCGTAACCTGCTTCATCTTCATTAAAGAAAATGGCCGTTACATTTAAACGAGCCGTTACCTTATCAAATACGTCTTTTGGAGTTCCGTAGCTAATTTGAAAGGGAAGTTTCTCATTTTTACAGCGTTCTTGAAATTCAGCCACCGTCCGAAAGAAATAATCATGGTGGAGATCGATTGTATTCGTAAAATGGGGATCAAGCTGGAAAATCCCTACCCAGTTAGCATCATTTTCTTCACAATAGGCGATAGCCTTTTCAAGAGCAGTTTGGTCGTTTAAACGAAAATCCCGTCTAAACCAAACGATAACGATTTCACTCATCACATTCACCTCTACTATCATTTTAGTTCGAAGAAAGGGAGGCATACAGTTTGAATGTGCTATAGATGCCAACTAACGATATTGTAGCTAAATAAGTGGTCTACCTATAAGACAAATGAATAATTTATTCGAATCTCTTAAACGCGATATGTAACACTTTAATCATTAACCAAATTGTTATTACAATGATTAAGATTGAAAAGAAGCTGTTCCAAAAGGGTTCACTCCATTAATAGTAGATTCTAGTTCTTCCCCTCGATTTTAAAGCATTATTTTATACAATTCACCTGATCTTTTAAGAAATCTCTATCAATTTTATAATACCAAGAAGCTTATCATTACCCATTAATTCCGCGATATTTTATATAATTCCGCGAAATCCGGATTTTTCCCGCGCTTTTCCGTAATAATTCCGCGCATTTGAGATTAATTCCGCGAACGTAAAAAAACATATAAAAAAGCGAGAAACCCTCAGGTCTCTCGCTTCTCTTCATTGCCCAGCGACGTCCTACTCTTGCA